>NZ_JANNYP010000043.1:0-10452 GCF_031410135.1 Armatimonas sp.
GCATGGGCGAGCTGGTTCTCTCGGTGCTTGAGGTGAAGGTTCCTCGGCTCAAGGCCTACGTTGCGAAGCTTAAGGCGGAGGGAAACCCCCTCTACGATCTCTTCACGGCTCGTATGCTCTCCATTACGGACTCCCTCTGGAACCTCGCCGCGGGTGTTTCGCCTCCAGGTGAGTGGATGGGGACCAAATCCATGAATTTCCCGTTTTTTAAGTACCCGCCGACCAACGTAAATCACTCCGATGTGGTTGATATTCAGATTCTCTCCCCCAATCTCCTCGCACGGGGGGTGAATGGAGATAAGTCGCTGTATCTGAAAGGTATCCATGGCGGTACCAACGCTGGCTACCGGGCCTACATGACGACCCGGTCTCTCGCCTCGTTGCTCCCCTCGCTTGCCGATCTTGTGGCCTCACAAAACGACCGCACGGGGGCGAAGGCATCCGTGAAGGGCACCGTCAGCATCCAGAGTGCCTCGCTCGATGTCGGGGTGAATTAGGAAAGGGTGGGAATCATGAAATCAATACCAGTCAGTATCATTACGCTCCTGGCGCTCGCTCTGGCAGGCTGTGGTGGGGGCAAGAACACCCGAGCACCCCTAGCACAAGCTACGGGCCGCGCCGCCCTCCAGATCAATATTAAATGGCCAGAGGTGGGCTCACGTGCCATTCCGACCAAGGCACAGAGTATTCTTATCACGGTGAGTGCAGGAACGACGCGCATCAAAGACGTGATCGTTGCTCGGCCCGTGGGAAGTGCGCTCACGAACACACGTATTGAGGAAGTGCCGGTCGGGACGCTACATATCGCGGCGACGGCGTTTCCCGAGGTCAACGCCACGGGGACGGCGCAGGCGACGGGCGCTCAGGACGTGGCGGTCACTGTGGGCGTGACGGGAAGTGTTAGTGTGACGCTGGGCACGACGATTACTCAGGTCAGGGTGACGCGCAAGAACGGGCAGCGTGCAGTGGGTCTCACCCGTGGGGAAGACCCACCGCTGACCGTGACACTCTCACCGGGGGCGAGCGACTCGCTGACGGCCACGGCGCTGGATGCAGACAACAACCTGGTGCTCACCGATCCGAAGCGCTGGAGCTGGACGAGCGCCGCCAGTACCGTCTGTGCGATCACGCCGACGGAAGATGCCGCGAGTGTCACAGCGGGCTCCGTGGGACTGACGACGCTTCACATCACAGAGACGGAGAGCGGGAAGCAGACGACGGTCAATGTTGGGGTGGTGGGCACGCTTGGCTGGTCACAGGCCATGGGCGATGCCCAGAACAGCTCCAGCAGCGCCGCGCCTGCCGTCAGCGGCACGCTCGCCGGAATGTTCCCGCTCCCCGCAGAGGTCGGGGGGCAGTTCGATAACTACCTCTATCTCACCAGAGCTCGCACGATTGTCGAGGGGTCGACAGGAACCCTTGCCTTCCACGGCGACAACAACTGGATTCCCAATATTGGTGTCTATCAGTTCACCCCGAGTGGTAGCAAGGTGGGATTTACGGGGGACTATGGTGCTCACTCTCCCACCTACAGCGCAGATGGCGGCTTCTACACTGTGGATTCAGGCTACGATGGCAATGCCAACGTCCGCGCAAGAGGCAGTCACTCATGGACCTACACGGTTCCTGGGTACGACAACTCACCCCCAACCCTGACTGCCGACGGAGCTTTCTATATCGTGTTTGATGGCGTGCTCCATGCCCTCGATGCCGCGTCGGGTTCGAAGCGCTGGCAGGTAGCGGTCAGCATTGGGGGAGAATTTGCACCGAACACAGGGCTGTATAAAGCCAGTAAAAAGCCTGCCGTTGGCTTAGATGGGACGATCTACGTCGTCACGGATGCGGGAATTGCGGCGCTGAATCCCACCGATGGCACCAAGAAATGGGAGACGGCGTTTGGAGTGGGGGCCACCGGCGTCTTCGCGACCTATGTCGGTGTCGGGCCGGATGGAACCGTCTATGCCATCGTCCCTCAAGGGAACTACGCCTACCGCCTTGTTGCCCTGGAGCCCTCGACCGGAACCGTGAAGTGGCTGTCTACAGAGGACGTCACGGTGAATCAGAACAAAGTCGTTCTCAGCCGCACGGGCACGGTCTACATCGCCAGCTCCGAGCTAAGTGCCCAGCCGGGCATGCTCGCACTGAACGGAGCCACGGGAGCCATTCTCTGGCGGCAGCCTAGTGTCTTGCCTGCCGCGAGCGCTGGGGACGGCACTCTCTACGCCTCTCGTGACATTACCCAAAGCACCAACACGGGCATGGCCACATTCACGCAGATCGTCGCGCTGGACGCGGCCTCTGGTAGCGTGAGGTGGAGTCTCACCCCGGAGAACCCTTCGGGGAATGGCGGGATGTACTATCTTGCCCCGATTATCGCCAAAGACGGGACGCTCTACAGCTTTCGTAGTACCAATGACCCGAACTCGAATGGCCTGAACTACACTCAGATCGTCACGATACGGTAAGGAGATTGAAGTGATTTATTATGTTGCGATGGTGAACCAAGCCCCCCGTGGCTCGGCTCTCGAAACCAAAGCCGCCGCACTGAGTTCGGCGGGCAAGCTGCACGAAGCGGGGGATGCCTTCACGAGTGCCGCCAAGGCCTACACCGCGGAGGGCAATAGCAGTGCCGCCGCCAAGGCCTATGGCAAAGCGGCGGAGCTTTATGAACCACAAGCCGATGCGCTTCTGAACCCAACACGCACACCACAGGCAGCACCACTGCCCCAGACACAAGTACCCAGACCGGCTGTTGCGCCTGTCCGAACTGTTGCACCGTCGCCGCTTGCACCACGAGCGGGAATGATTGTCGGGCGGGTTATCAATGAGCTGGGCGGTGCGGCCACGAGTGTCACCGTGCGCTACTCTGGCTTTCAGGAGGGTAAGCCGATCTTCAACCACTTTGAAAATGTCGAGGGCGATGTCAAAGCCGCCGGGGGCAGCTATACGATCAGAGTGCCGCCGGGGGACTACCGGGTCTCTGCTTATGCGACCTACATCTACCAGGGTCGCACCTATCACTTTGAGCTGGAAGCACTCAACCCACCTGCTCGGCACGATCTCGATGGACTTGGGCTGGACCATCTGCGGGGTGGGCTGGTGCGCGATTTTGTGCTGAAGATGACCGCGAAGAAAGCAGGCGCGTCGGAGGAAACGGAGACGGTCTACAACGCGGCCTACTATGGGGGACGCCTAAACTTCGACTGTGGACAAACCGAGCAGATTATGGGAGGGGGGCACACCTTCGCTCCGCCTCTGGCCGGGCTTGTGGACACCGCCTATCCGCCCGACTCTCGACTGCAGATTACACTGACGCCACAAGGGGCACTAGTGGATGGCTCCGCGGGCCGTGTTGTCACTATCAAGTTACGCTTGGGCGATCACGGTACCTACCCGTTCTCACAGCGCGGGATCTTCCCTGGAGTCTACATCGCGACAGCAACCGTGACCACCCCATCGGGCAAGACGATTCCTCTGCGCCTGTCTTTGACGCGGGCAAGGACAATCCTAAAAGGCTCACCCGACGGCTACGACATGACCGTGATGGACTGGAAGCCATCGGTGCTTGTGGATTTCTTGCCCAGTGATATCGGCCCGATGCCCCGCTTTGGAGTGAAACCCGTGATGCTGTTTCTGGGCAAGTAAGTTGCCGATGTCTCGAGGAAACTAATGATAATGTCTATAAAATGCCTTGGTGTACTCTTAATCTCTGTATTGGTAATCGGCTGTGGAGGTGGAGGCGGAACACCCAGCCCGAGCCCGACTCCAGGGCCCTCTGGTAGCTTTACCCTCAAAAGCGAAGTGGTGGAGCTCGATAAGACCACCGCAACCGTTGTCTCCGTCGCACCGACACAGGTTGTTCTGCGTAGCGCACCCGCCTCTCTGGCCGTTGGGCAAGTGCTGGTGCACAACGCGCTGGATGCCACTCGGTTTGTGCGCCGCGTGACGGCACTGGCCCCGAGTGGGGACATCACTACGGTCACTACCGAAGCTGCAGGAGTGGAGGATGTCTTTTTAGACGCTAGTATTCAGCAGAGCGCCGATATAAAAGCCGAAGATCTGCTCAAACTGCAACCCGCACAGCCCGGCGTCACCTTCTCCGCGCCGACGCGAGCCCTTACCCGTGGGCGGGAGTTCGGCCCCAATGCCATCGCGATCAACTTTGGAGAGATGCAGCTCAAAGACGATGATGGAACGGTTCTTGCCCAGGTCGGTGGCTCCATGATTATGGAGGCGGGAGTGGAGACGCGCTTTCAGAAGTCGGGGATCACGGTTCAGGAGTTTCGTGTGGCTCCCTACGCCAATATCTCGGGAACGCTGTCGGCACGGGGCCGTGTGGCCGGGACATTCTCCCGAGAGTTCCCGATCTCCCTCCAGCTGCCCGTTCCACTCACGCCACTGGGGCCGCTGGGAATCAACGGGACGCTTCAGCTCTTCATGAAGCTGGATGGCCACTACTCCGCGCAGGGAGATTTTGTGGTGACGGCAGGAGTTTCCGCAAAAGAGGGAGTTCAGTACCTCAGTGGTAGTGGCTGGAGTTTGGTCAATGAGTTCGATAAAAACCTCACTCTGCGCCCTCCGAGCCTACGGGGGGAGATAGAGATGGGGGTCAGCCTGGTTCGCCCTCAGCTTGGGATTGAGATTAATGGGATTGGTGAGGCGCATGTCACGGCGGATGTCCTTCGGGTTCTAGGTCGTGTGTCCGCGCAGTCGGCCCCCGTGCCCGGTTTTGTTGTGGAAGGACTCGGCGACTTCAACTTCACGGTGGGGGGGAGCCTCCGCCTTGGCCCCATCACGCTCTGGAAAGAGGATCGCTCGTTCAACCTCGGGAGCTTCCAGATTATTCAGCCGATTCTACTGAAGACCCTAACCCCCACCGATACGCAGATTGTGTATACGGATCTCGCGTTCCATAACCTACGTGCGATGAACGGTGATGGTACCAATGACCGTATCTTGCGCACCTCCACCAGCCAGCTCTTTGCACCAACGGTCTCCAACAGCACGGGACAGATCGCCTTTGGGGTAATCAACGCGACAGGGCGCGGCGAGCTGTGGGTGATGAGTGGCGATGGCTCCAGCGCACGGCGCATCACCGACGGTACACTCTCCATCAACCATCCCACATGGCGTCCCGATGGCACCGAGCTCGCCTTCGATGCGGGAGATAGTAGCAGTATCAAGCATGTCTATACGGTCAATCTTAGTTCGGGGGCGATCCGCAAGCTGACATCGGGGAACGAAAATGCACGTATCCCGTCTTGGAGTGCGGATGGGGCATGGATCTATTTTGAGCAGACGATTACCGCCCGTAAGTACATTGCCCGAACTGCCAGTGATCGGGAGACGTTTGAGACGATCCTGGCAAACGATACGGTTGACTATGCGGAGCCCAGTCTCAGCCCGAACGGGCTCCAGCTTGTCTGTCGACGTGGAGGAAGTGAGATTCTCGTGGCCGATGAGAAGGGACGAGGCGTGAGGGTTCTTTTGAGCGATGCCAAGCTTTCGCGCCCCACATTCAGTCCGGATGGACTCAGTGTTCTGGTTCAGCGAAACGAGATCAATACCATCGGTGTAGAGGCCTATTCACTGGCAGGAGGGATGGGAGCGGCATTGGGAACGGGGCAACAGCCAGGCTGGGGGCTACGACTCTAATGCAGGAAGCGTGTCCCGCCCTGGTGAACCTGAGGTTAGATGGACACGCTTCTTCAGGTTACACTCCTGGGAAGCTTGACGGCGACAGTGATGCCGTCCTCAGGCAGTTCCCCGATCACGCACTTCCGCACCCAAAAAACGGCAGCACTCTTTGCCTATCTGGCCTTTCATGTACGGGTACCGCAGTCGCGTGAGGAGCTTATTGCGCGGTTCTGGCCCGAGAGTGGGCTTGAGCAGGGGCGTATGAGTCTGCGGACGGCGCTCTCTTCTCTCCGCAAAGACCTTGGTGAGGCGCTCGTGACCGATAAGATGAGCATCACGCTTTTTGCCGAGACGGATCTCTTGGCCTTTGAACAGGCACTACACCGTGCCCGGCAAGCGACACTTATCGAGGTGGAGAAAATCGGGCAGCTTCAGGAGGCCGTGGAGCACTATGGCGGGCCGCTACTTCCCGGGCTCTACGACGACTGGATCTTTCCAGAGCGTGATAGGCTTGCGGAGGAGCAACGCGCCGCGCTCTCTGCGCTGGCACACTGGCAGGAGGCACGAGGGGAGCCGATGCGTGCGATTGACTTCGCCCGCCGTGCGACAATTCTCGCCCCGCTCGATGAAGACCTGCGGAGCGAGCTGATTCGGCTGCTCAAAGCAACCGGGCAAGCCACGGAGGCACGCCGTCAGTTCGATGATCTGACTCGCTTGCTGGAGGATCAGCTTGGCGTGAAGCCTTCCCCGGCGACCTGTGCGCTGGTTGCTGGGCTCACCGAGAGTGTTTTGAGCGTGACAGTGCCAGCACGGCGCTTGGTACACTTGCCCCTTTCACGCGGACGATTCCGTGGGCGTCGTGAGGAGCTTTTGGCACTGGTGCAGCGCCTCGCCGGTGGCAAGAGCGACTCGGAGGGGGCACGGCTCTTCACACTCTTTGGACCCGGTGGCATCGGAAAGACCCGTCTTGCAATCGAAGCCGCCCGACGGCTCGTGGCACACGGACTGGTCACCGAGACCTACTTCATCTCGCTGGCAACCGCAACCACCATGGAGCAGGTCTGGGATGGCATTTTTCACGCGCTGGAGCTGGTGCGCTCCGGGAGCCTCCCTCCAACCACGCAGGTCGCGGCACGTTTGCAGCCCGGGAGCTGTGTATTGATCCTCGATAATCTAGAGCAAGTTGCCCTTGAGGCCGGAGAGGTTGCCACCGCACTCCTGGCAGAGATTCCCAATCTGATTCTACTGACCACCTCACGGCGACGGCTGGGAACGCCCGAGGAGACTCTGATTGCGGTCGGAGCACTCTCCGAGGAGGAGGGGGTGGAGCTCTTTGTGGATCGTGCCCGTAGTGTTGTCCCAAGCTTTACCCCAACCACTCGGGAGCGTGAGGCGATTCAGACGTTGGTTGCGCGGCTGGAGGGATTCCCCCTTGCCATCGAGCTGGCGGCTGCATGGAGCTCCGCCCTCACGCCGTCTGAGATGCTCACGCAGCTGGGCGCGGGCTTGCTCACCCTTCCCGAGAACAACCGCTCCCGAGAGGAGCGCCATAGCTCTCTGAGTGCCACGATCCGCTGGAGCGTCGAACTTCTAAGCCCTGAGCTCCGCCATGCCTTTTTTGCCCTCGCTCTCTTTCGTGGGGGCTGGTTCCCTGAGGCATCTGCCGCTGTCTGCCAGGTGAGCCGCGATAGTCTTGCGAGCCTGCGGGATCGCTCGCTGATCACCGCCCAAGCCCACGGCGACACGCTACGTTTCAGTATGCACGAGGCACTGCGCGAGTTTGGCAGCGCCTCGCTGCCTGCATCGAAAAAACGTGCCGTTCTCAAGCGCCATGCGACGCATTTTTTGACCGTCGCGGAGCAAGAGAAAGACCCGGTGCGACTCTCGCTTGAGCACGCGAACTTTCAGCTCGCCTTGGAGAGCAGCCAGGGCGTACTACAGACCTCACTCTGCCAGGCACTTGCCCCGTTTTGGGATCAGCAAGGCTTCTGGCGAGAAGGGCGCCGCTGGCTGGAGCAGGCGCTTTCGGGGGAGACCACCCTCGTTCAGAAAGCCGAGCTACTGCATGCGACAGCTCGGCTTTGTCACAGCCTGTGCGATGCGGAAGCGACGGAGCGCTATCACCGTGCCGCACGAGAGCTCGCTCTGGAGCGTGGAGATGACCGGGGAATCGGCCGCGCCCTGCTCGGGCTCGCCGCGATTCAGGCACACTACCGAGCAAACTACACCGAGTGCCAGCGCCTTACGGAGCAGGCGCAGGAGCACTTTGAGCGAGCGGACAATATTTCTGGTCAGTGTAGCTGCCTAATTGGGCTTGGCGTGCTCGCAGCGATCCAGGGCAACCTGGATGTAGCCCTTACTCACCAAACGAAGAGCCTTGCGCTCGCCGAGGCGGCAGGAGAGAATCTCGATAGCGCGATAGCACACCATCGGCTGGGGATCACGTATCTCTCGCTGGAGGAATGGGAACCGTCTAGTAGCCATCTTCAGGCTGCTGAGGCGCTGATGGCCAGTCTAATTAACCCCGCCGGGCTTGCCTACATCCGTGTGGATCTGGGAACCCTGGCAGGGGAGCAAGGAGAACCCGAGCGTGCACACTCTTACTACCAGTCCTCGCTGGCGGCGTTTCGTGAGCTGGGAGAGCTTTGGGCGTGTGCCCTCTGTCTGGGCAATTTGGCACGCCTGGCAAGGAAGCTAGGGAAATTGCGCGAATCTGCACAATACTGGGCAGAGTCGCTCCGCCTGCGTTTACTCCTACGTGATCCCTTTAGCATGGCCTCTGGGCTTGATGGCGCTACGAACCTTATTTTTAGTCACGCCGCCACCCACTTAGACATTACAATGGGCCAGGATGCAGTAACGTTGCGTACAGCGAGCACCACATGGCGATTAGCCCACGATGCGGGGGAAGTAGATCTGGAGGGCTGCGAGGAGGCGGAAATCCAAGTGCGTGCTGCCTTAGGAGAGCTCACTTGCACCTCGCCCACTCTGGAGGAGGCTACCGCCCGTGCGTTGGAGATCCTTGAGGTGATATCCGCTTAGTTGGCATTGACAAAAGCCTGTTTTTTCGCTGTCACGGAACTGTCACGCTAGGCTCTTATACTGCTGTCCATCTCCTGAAGGATAAGGACAGCAACATGAAAAAGACAGCATATTTCGGAACTCTGGTGACTCTTATGGCACTGCCTCTGGTGGGCTGTGGTGCCGCTAAGAGCATTATCAACAACAACATTCCTGCGGTTGCGAATCTCTTAAAGCTCGATGAGCAGACTCTCGTGGCAATTATGGGAGAAGGTCGCGCGGTGATCTCGGGGAATAAGAGTGTCACGGTTTCTTTTCCCAACCAGAGCATCTCCCAGGCCAGCTCGCTCGCCTCCCTGGCATTCTATCAGTCGCTTTCGCCTCAGATAATCGTGACGGTACCTTCTGGTGCGACAATGCCTGCGGACTTTCCGCTCAGCAACCTGACACTCCAACTGACGATTCGGGAGGGTGCGGGGAGCCCCACCCAGGTTGTTAACCTCTCTGCAACCGTTGCGGGCCCTGTGACCTTCACCCGAACCAGCCCTACCAGCAATGTCTATGCAGCGACAGAGCCCGTTGTCTTTACCAACAATGCGACAGGCACATCGCTTCAGCAAGTCCTAGCTATCGTCACGGGGGGCGCAGATCCCAACGCCGTGGATGCTAAGCTCTCTGTAGACAGCGACGACACCAAGCTCCCGAGTGGCTCGACGCTTACTTTTAGCCTCTATAACGGCAGTGCCAAGCCCAAGCTCTAATAGACTAAGAGAAAGGACAGCAAATGAAAACGACGACAATCACCATTCCCCTCGGTTTTTTGGGGCTTATCGTACTGAATGGAATCATGGAGGGCAATGGCCCTCTTCCTGGACGACCCGCCTCAGCAGCTCCGCAGGGGCAGTCTGCGGTCTGCCGTGAGCCTTTGATCAACAAAGCCTACAACGAAGATATTCGCCGCGCACCTCGTGGTTTGGGAGACACGGGAGAGTGCAACCCGCTCAATTACGGCGGAGGACAGTGGAGCTCGTACGAGGATCTTCGCAAGAAAGTTCGCCTCTATGGAGCCACGGTACCGCCAAGCTCTTGTCGGGATCAATTACTCACCGACACGCTGATCGAGCTCGACTCTCCTCCCTCAAAACCGGGGACGATCAGCAATACACAGAACCGTATTCGTCCCCGTGGGACTGGCGAGCTGGGCGAGTGCAACATGTACCTCTATGGCGGCGGCTCCTGGTCTGGCAAAGACGATCTCAAGGACAAGATTGTCAAGGCACGAAACGCGTTCCGACGCTACGGCTATGTCATCTCGCCTGTCGGCAAGCTGCTAGAGTCCAACTACCGCGAGATCGGCCCGGTTCAAGTGGGACCCGCCAATGCGATCCCCGTTCTCGTCCGTGAAAATGGCGTGGATACGGTCAAGGCGATCGCCGCCGATGGCCAGCGGGTGAGCAGTCCGATTGCACCTGGAACCGCGCAACAGCGAGCGCAGTTCACCGTTCGCTCACTGGACAATGGGAGCTTCTACGCTGTCCCGGTGGGCCGTTAACAAGGAGAAAACGATGTCTCAGAATCTTTCGCAACAGAAGCGCTCACGGGACCGTCGCCGCTTTCTCATGCTTGCAAGTGTGGGCTTATCGGGACTGATGGGCTATAGTGGCGGCAAAGGGGGTACAGGAGGAGAATGAACGGTTACAAGTCAATGACGGACAACAGATTCCCGGCTTTGAGTCGGCGCGGGTTTCTCCTCTTGGGCGGCAACGCGGCGGCAGGCCTTATCGGGGCAGGCTG
>NZ_JANNYP010000044.1:0-3413 GCF_031410135.1 Armatimonas sp.
GTCAAAGTTCAGCGGCTTGCCCTTGAGCGGGTTGTCGTCAAACACCCCCTCATCCATCGCCTCTTTAATCTTCCGTTCCCCGACGATCCGCATCCAGTCCATGACAGTAGTTTACCCTCCCAAAATTAGAGTCCCAGTGACTCCAGCTCTGAGGCAAGGACATAGCTTCGAAATGCCTGCGCGTGACCGGGGGGACAGGTCATGTTGTAGTGAAGAATCATGGTGTTGACCACGCCTATCGCCTCCTTCAGCTCTACCCGAATCCGTGCCGCGACTCGCTCACGGCTTGCGTCGGAGGCTTTTGCAAGCGCAGCCACCGCCCGCGTCTTCTGCTGGGCGACGGCTGCCTGCTCGCGGCGAATATCGGATTCCAGATCCATCCATTCCGGGCGGACACGAGCATTCTTAAGAATCGTCTTCATCGCCCGCAGCTCTGGCGACAGACCCGCATCCTGCTCGTAGTTGATCGGCTTGCCCTTGAGCGGGTTGTTGTCAAAGTCTCCCGCATTCATGGCTTCTTTGATCTTCCCCTCGCCAATGATTCGCATCCAGTCCATACGCGTATTTTACCCGCGTGGCTGTGGAGGAAGCTCGGCGGTTCCGAGGCACCAGTTTTCGACCCACTCCCACTTGCCGTAGCCCCAGTACGGGCTGATATGGCCTGCGCCGGGGAGCATGGTGCAGTCAATATTCAGGCGCTTGGCGTAGGTCTCCATCTGCTCCCAAGTCGCGTAGTCGTCGTCGTTGCCACCGACGAGGTGCGTGATGGTGGCGGCTTTGGCGATGGCTTCGGCATTGAGGGGTGGTGGGAAGAACGTATCCACGGTTGCCGGGGCGCTCCAGGGTGGGATACCAGGGACAACGTAAGGCGGGGCGACGAGAAGCACGCGCTCGGCGAGTTTTTGTGTGGCTCGTGTTGCAACGTGAAGATAGGTAATCGCCCCGAGGCTGTGACAGACGACGGTGAGGTTGTCGGGATCACCGGCGGCAGCTAACGCAGCCTCTTGACCGGCGATCCAGAGGTCTAAGTTCGGTGCCGTCGGATCGGGGAGCTTGGGATAATGGACGGTCTGGCCCGCCGCTGTCAGTGCAACAGCGAGATGCTCCTGCCAGTGCTCGGGCTTGTTGCCGCCCCAGCCGTGAAGAATCAGAGTGTTTTTTGTGCTCATGGCCTAGAGTTTACCCCGCGGGTGGAATAAACAGGCGGCTCCGACGGTACTCGCCGGGCGTGACTTGGGCGACTTGTTTAAACTGGCGGGCGAAAAAGAACTCCGAGTCATAGCCGAGCTGGACGGCGAGCTGGCGCAGGGGTAAGTCGGTTTCGGCGAGGAGCTTGCGGGCACGGGCGATACGCTGGGCGATGACGAACTCATGGAGGGTTTGGCCTGTCGCGTCTTTGAAACGCCGCCGGAGCGTTGCGAGCGAGCATCCCTGCTGCTGGGCGAGCTGGCAGTAGTCGGGGGCAAAGTTATGACTGAGCTGCTCTAGGAGACCGGTGAGCCATGAGCGCCCCTCGGAGGGGGCATCTCGCGCGACAGCCAGCTTCAGCAGCAGTGCCTCCAAGCCGTTGACCGCTTGCTCGTGGCTCCAGCGACTGGTGGCGTTTGCAAAACCGGTGATCTCATCTAAGCATGCGCCGCCGTTCATGCCCACTGGCGCGGGCTGTGGCTCCAGCGGCCACAAACCGCCTGCCCGCCACGTTTCGATCAGCTCCCCCTGGAATGCCAGATGCCGATGCCACCACGTGCTCTCGGATAGGGGAGGGTGGAACCGTAGTCGTGGGCCAGGGTAGGCCGGGAAAAACCAGCCGCTAGAGCGATTGTCCAAGAAGAAGCTCTCTTCATCATAGAGGACTTCAAGCTCACCCTGGCAGATAAACTGGAGGGTGTAGTAGCCTAAGAGATGCTTGTCTAAATGAAGAGAATAGTTTTGCTGATTGCTACTCGCGAGAAACGTAAGGTTGCTTCTATTGTGCAAAAGATGAGTCCTTTTGTGCATTGTGCCTCAGCACGAAGTCCGCTATAGTTTACGCTATCCGTTGGTGACTGACCACGGTGTATTTTTTCTCTTTGAGGAGACGAACTTCATGAAGCGCAATGCTGCTTTTACATTAATCGAACTCTTGGTCGTGATTGCGATTATCGCGATTCTTGCCGCTATTCTTTTTCCGGTCTTCGCTCAAGCTCGCGAAAAGGCCCGACAGATAAGCTGTCTTTCCAACTGCAAACAACTTGGGACAGCTCTGATGATGTATACCCAGGACTACGATGAGACCATGTGTCGTGCATTTAATTCCTATGTTGTTGGGACGGAAACGGTTGCCCGTGACTGGTCGGTAGATATCTATCCCTACATCAAGACGGGGCAATCTCCAATAAATGCGGCGATTATTGCAGGGGTTCGTCGCCAGGATCTCTATACCGCGAGCTCACCGTTCTATCAGTGCCCAAGCAAAGCACCTTCTCGCGATACACGTGGATTCCGTCGTGGTTTTGGCTATAACTTCTGGCTTGCCACGGGGACGGGTGTTTCCCTTGCGGCGATGTCTGCCCCCGCCGATGTGGCAGCTTTTGCGGAGGTCTTTGGTGAGGTTGACCGTGTCTGGCCTTTCCGATCTCCCCAGACAGATACCCGCTTCTTCCCTGAGGCGCGGCACAGTAATGGCTTCAATATCACCTACGGAGATGGTCATGCTAAGTGGATTCAGGGTAACAGTGCCAAAGTGACCTGGCCCACCGGAGTTGCCTGGAACACCAACGATGCACCTCTTGTGACGGCATTTAACGTCTACGGACAGTAGGAACCTTCGGGTAAAATAGGCAGAGGCCCGCGCTGGGCCTCTGTTTTTTTGTGGAGAGTGAGGGCGAAGAAATGGGACGATTAACGGAGGCGCAGCTCGCGCAGTTTAAAAGCGATGGGGTTTTAGTGGCAGAAGGCGTGCTAGACGAGGCCGACCTCGCGCCGGTGATCGAGGGCTACACGCGCTGGATTGATGCGAAGGCGCGGGCGCTAGAGATCCCCGATCTACACACGAATCTCCCGTTTGACAAGCGCTTTGCCTGGCTCTATGCCCAGAACCGGGCGATCCAAGACGGGATGGACGTAATGAATGCCCGCCTCCCAGAGTTCTTCGACTTTCTCCACTGCAAAAACTTACTCGATGCGGTGCAGCAGCTCCTCGGGACGTCGGAGCTGATCGCCAGCCCGATCCAGCACATCCGTGGCAAAGTCGCGGATCAGGCGGGTGGGAGCTACTTCAATGTGCCGTGGCACCAAGACGCCGCCGTGACCTGGGAAGAGGCCGATCACAGCGAGATCATCACCTGCTGGCTGCCTCTCGTGGACGCCACGGTACAAAACGGCTGTATGCAGATCCAAAGACGCGCTGCTCGCGTTTGGCGAACACCCCATCT
>NZ_JANNYP010000045.1:0-3517 GCF_031410135.1 Armatimonas sp.
CTGGGCTAGAAGCGGGAAGTCGTGGCTGGGGAGTGCGTCGCCGCAGTGGCAAACCTTGAGGTTCACTTTGTTCCAGTAGACGCCCGTATCAATATTGCCCACGTTGAGCGTCACTTCCGCGTCTTTTCCGGGGAAGCCGATATTTACGGCGGTGCCATTGTAGTTCACCATGCGCACAGCCTGCTCGATGCACTTCATCAGCCCGGTGGCCTCAAAGGCAAAGTCCACGCCGCCCTCGTAGCCGGGCCAGTCGTCGGCCACTAAGTTGCGGACGGCGGCGACGGGATCGCCATCAAGAGCGTTGACCAGGTGCGTCGCGCCGAACTTTTTGGCCCACTCTAGCTTGGTCGGGTTCACGTCCACGCCGATGATCTGCTTGGCTCCCTGGATCTTCGCGCCCTGGATCACCGAGAGACCAACACCGCCACAGCCGACCACGGCGACGCTTGCGCCCGGCCAGACCTGCGTGGTGTTCATCGTCGCCCCTACCCCCGTGATCACGCCACAGGCCAAGAGACACGCCTTGTCCAGCGGCATGTTCTCGGGCATCTTGATCGCGGCCTTGGCGTTGACCACCGTCATCGTGGAGAACGTCCCACAGCGCAGCACCTGCGAGCACCGTGCGTCGTCCCCGACACGGGTAATGGGCGTCGTGGGGCGCAGGGCCATGTAGCAGCGCCGAGGATCGCCGCGCCGACACGCGGGGCAGCTGCCACAGGGCGCACGGTAGGCAATCACCACCGGGTCGCCCGGCTTGAGGTGCGTCACGTTGCTTCCGACGGCCTTCACAATCCCCGCGCCTTCGTGCCCGAGGATAATCGGGAACTTCATCCCCGCACCCTGCTGCAGCTTGATTGTCAGGTCCGTGTGACAGACGCCGCTTGCCACTACCTCGATCACCGCATCATCGGGTGCGGGCTCCGCCACCGAGATATCAATCAGCTCTACGTCCTTGCCCGCTTCGGTAAGAACCGCCGCTCTGCCGTTAAATGCCATTTGTTACAGCCTCCAATTCGTGCTATCATTCGTGGCGCAGCGCCCGGAATCCTGCGTTATTAATTTACCTCCTGGCCTCGCACCACTCGGCCACCCTCCTGCTTCGCGAAGGGTTAAATGGTGACAAAAACAAACACTAGCTCTGTACCCTCTTCGCGAAGCAGGAGAGGGTCGCCGTTTCAGCGGCGGGGAGAGGAAAAATGACCCGACGCGACAAACAAATCAACTTTCTTATCTGCCTGGCCGATGCCGTTGGGTTTCCCTTAGGGATCGCTTTTTTCTCTACGCAGACCATTCTCCCTGCGTTTCTGGATCGCTGTGGCGCAACACCTGGAACAATTGGGGCGCTGACGGGGCTCTCTAGCCTGCTGATTTTAGGGCCAGGACTGCTCACGGTGGGCGTGCTCCAGCGCCTGAAGCACGTGCGGCTCTGGCTGTTCTGGGTGGCACTGATCGAGCGCTTGTTTTTGTTGCCGCTGGCGTTTCTCGCGCCGCTCTGGGGCAAGACCCAGCCGGACTGGCTGATTATCGCGACGTTTGTCGGGTTCTGTGGGCACTCGCTGGCGATGGGCTTTAACATACCGGCGTACTGGACCGCGATTGGTAAGACGATTCCAGTGCACTGGCGGGGTCGGCTCTACGGTTTTGCGGGGGGGATTGCGGGTGTATGCACGCTGGGCACCGAGTGGGTGTTGCGTCATGTGGTGCTCGGGCGCGGCTTTCCCGGTGGCTATGGCCTGGGCTTCGGGCTTGGTTTCGTCATCCTGACCATCACGATCATCCCGTTTCTCTTCCTGCGCGAGCCAGACGGCAGGGTGCAAGAAAGTGGCCTGGAAGCCGAGGTGGACAAGAAGCTGGATGCGGCGATGATGCTCAACACTTGGCGTGGTGATGCGCCGTTTCGGCGGCTGGGCTACTCGCAGGTTGTCTTTGCCTTGACGCAAGTCGCCGCTCCGTTTCTGGCGCTCTTTGCCGCGCGGCGCTTTGGTGAGGCCCAGGCAGATCTGGCGCTCTACACGGCAGTGAGTATCTTTGCGGGCTCAGTGGCGGCGCTGCTCATCGGCTGGCTGGCGGATCGCTGGGGGAACCGCCCGATGGTCTTGCTGGCGTGTGTCGCGGCAGCGGCGGGCTTTATCTTTGCGCTCCTGGCTCCGACGGGTAGCTGGTTCGCAGGCGTCTTTGTGCTCTGGGCACTGGCCACGGCGGGCGTGGACTTGGCGGCGAGCAACCTCATGATGGAGCTCGCCGGGCACCCTTCGCGGATTCCGCTCTACTCCGCGCTCTACAACATCATCCGCGCCGCGCCACGCATGATCGCCCCGTGGCTCGGTGGTCTTGCGGTAGCGTGGATCGGGTACGGCCCGCTGATGGGGATTGCGGCGGGAGCAGCGCTGCTCTCGCTGGCGCTGCTTCTACGGTCCGACTCTCGCGTGGTCGCTACTGAATGATGCGAAGCGTGCGGCTGTCTTTGAGCGCTTCGTACTTTTGCCCCAGGGCCTTGGCAATCACCGAGAAGGGGACATAGAGCCAGTCGGTGACCGGGACGTCGCCTCGAATTGTTCGGGGGGCAATGGGAAGTGTGACGGATTTACCATCAATTATCGCTGTGCTCTTCCCCGTGGTGAAGTTAAATGTATGGCCCAAGTGCTTGAGAGTTGCAGAAGTCGTGGGCTCTTCTGGGGAGATCTCCCAGGTGCCGCCTAGGAGGTTTTCCAGCTGGCCGACGGCAACTAACACCTCGCCGCTCTGATCCAGCGCTGGCGGACACCAGTCGTAGACCTTGAGCGTGGCAGGCGTGCCCGGCGTGGTGAGGGTGCGGAGCTTGGTGGCAGGGAGAATCACGGCACCATTCACCTTAACTTCATCCTCGTCCATACCCGGCTTGAAAATGACGCGCCAACTCGCAGGCGCGGTTCCAAACGCCATGGTGAAGTCCGCCTGGGCTTCCCAGTTGCGCCAGGTGCGGCTCAGCGTCGCGCCTTTCTGAACCAGCGCGACTGCGCCACTCTCGCCGCCTAGGGGCTCGATGGTTGCGGCGACCACGAAGCTGCCAGGACGCTGGAGGGTTAGGGTCAGCTCGCTCTCCTCCACTTTTCCTTTCCAGTTCGCGCCTGTGAAGTTGTAGCTCACAAAGTCTTTGAGACCACCTGTTGCTGCACCGCCATACTCGGAGCGGTAACGAACACGGATTTTTCGAACCTGGTTGGCGGCAAACGAGACTTCTTTAACCCAGTGCGCCTCGTACTGATCTTCATCGTTGCTTTTCACGGGAACCCAGCGCGCCGTGGTCTTGGTGCCATCTACCCAGGTAGAAAAGGCCAGCATCTGGCTCTTGCTCATCTGTTTGACATCGCCGCTCCCGGACTCAGGAAAGCCCATGAGCACTTTGGTGGCGGGGCCAGCGTTCTTGAAGACAAAGTCCACGGTCGTTTCGTAGCTCTTGGGTTCAAGAACCATGGCGATCTTTTCTCGTACCATTTGTACACTAGGGTGTTCTCCCTTGAGAAGCGTGAGGGAGCCG
>NZ_JANNYP010000046.1:0-5464 GCF_031410135.1 Armatimonas sp.
TGTCTCGGGGGTTACTGTGCTCACGGAGTGGTCGGTGGAGACGCTGGCCAGCGAGCTTTTGCGGGGCAATGCAGGCTTCTTCGTCCTGACCAACTCCCGTGCTCTCAACACAGACGCGGCGTTTGCCCTCTACCAAGAGATCGGGTGAAACCTTAAGTGCGCTTCCCATCAAACGGGAATCCCGATCCGAGCGCTTGCACGCGGTGACTCGACCCTGCGCGGCCACTTTCCCGCTGAGACCGATGCGCTTGATCAAACGCTAGGCCCGCACGACCTCACGCTTATCGTCCCGTACTTTGAGGAAGGGGAGCGCCGCACGCGAGACGACATTCACTATGTCGGGGAGACACCTGCGGCTGAGACGCCCTTTGCAAAAGATGCTGTCTTTGGTTTCAGCCACTCCAACCGGCGCGTGTGGGTCGTGGATAAGACTCTGGGCCGCGTGAAATCCGACGCCGTTGCCTCGCTCTCGCAAGCGACTCTGGAGTCAGGCAGGGACGCCACCGCCGCGTTTCTTGGTGCGCTCCCACACGCCACCTACTGCATCGTCAACGCCAATCTGCCTCAGCATGTTCAGACACTCGCCGAAGCGGTCTTTGCACTCGAAGCCAGCGGCAAGCGCATTCTCGCCCGCACTGCCGCCTCGTTTGGCGCGGCGTGTCTGGGTCAGGAAAGTGCGCCCCTCGCGACTCTCGCCGAGCACGACACCGGCCCCGGCGGCCTGATTATCGTCGGCTCCCACGTCCCCAAGACCACCGAGCAGCTCACGTATCTGAGAGAGCACGGCGATTTCGAGGAATTTGAGCTGGATATATCAAACCTCTCTCTCCCCCAGCCCCTCCCTCCCCCAGGCACTCGTTCCTCGTTGGGGAAGAGAGGGGAGCAAGATTCAGGAGCCCCTTTCCCAGTGAGGGACGAACGCCCGGGAGAGGGGTTGGGGAGAGGTATTGATGCCGCGCTCGCGAAAGGCCGTGATGTGCTGGTCTACACCCCGCGCGTCGTTGTTTCTGGCGATCTGGCAACGAGCGCAGAGTTCTCTCGCAGGCTTGTGGATCTGGTAAAAAGCCTCACGGTGCGGCCTCGCTGGATTCTGGCGAAAGGCGGGATCACCAGCTCAGATACTGCGACGAAGGCACTAGACGTAAAACGCGCGGAGGTGGTCGGGCCGATTCTGCCGGGTGTACCGCTCTGGCGACTGGGTGAGGAGAGCCGCTGGCCGGGTCTGCTTTATGTTGTCTTTCCCGGAAATGTTGGTGGCCCCGAGGCACTTTATGCAGCGTGGGAGCGCTTGCACGGAGAAATCAATACGAATATGAAAACCACACTGAGTATTAAAGGCGACGCGTTCTTGATCAATGGCAAGCCCACCTACGCCGGGCGCACCTGGAAAGGCCACAAGATCGAGGGGCTATTAATGAACTCCCGCGTCGTGCAGGCCACTTTTGATGACCTAAACCTGGAGACGCGCTCTCGCTGGACGTATCCCGATGGCACGCCCTACGATGCCGAAAAGAACACCGAGAAGTTTATCGCGATGCTCCCCGAGTGGCGCAAGGCGGGCTTGCTCTCGTTTACCGTGAACCTACAAGGCGGCTCGCCGGAGGGCTACTCCAAGTCGCAGCCCTGGCATAACTCCGCGATCAAGGCCGACGGTAGCCTGCGCCTGGAGTATTTGAAGCGCTTGGAGAAGATTCTTAATCGCGCCGATGCACTGGGGATGGCCCCAATCGTGGGGATTTTCTACTTTGGCCAGGATCAGCGGGTGAAAGACGAAGCTGCCGTGATCCGAGCCGTGGATAACACAGTGGATTGGCTCTTGCAAAAAGGCTGGCGCAATCTCCTGCTGGAGATCAACAACGAGTGCGATGTCAAAGCCTACGACCACGAGATTCTCAAGCCCGACCGAGTGCATGAATTGATATTGCGTGCAAAAGCAAAAAAACACAATAGCCAGCGTTTACTTGTGGGCACGAGCTATGGCGGAGGCACCGTGCCCAAAGAGAACGTCGTGCGTGCCTCGGACTTTTTGCTGGTTCATGGCAATGGCGTCTCCGATCCCAAGCGCATCCCGCAGATGGTGGTTGAGACCCGCGCTGTTCCCGGCTATCGGCCCATGCCGATTCTCTTCAACGAAGACGACCACTTTGACTTTGAGAAACCAGACAATAACTTTGTGTCCGCGATCTCGCAGTACGTGAGCTGGGGCTACTTTGACTACCGCATGAAAGACGAAAAATTCGAAGAAGGCTACCAGTCCATGCCCTGCGACTGGGGCAGCAACTCCGCGCGGAAACGCGGCTTCTTTAAACTCCTCAAGGACGTGACAGGCTCATGAGATTTATCAATATCGAAGGTGAGGCGGAGGATTTTATCCGCCAGGAAAAGAGTGACATTCGTTTGTGGCATCTGGTCAAAGCGGGCAACATCCCGACAGTCATGCCTGATGGTGATCCGCCGCACTGGGAGAGCGCGAGTGGGAAAGCGTATCTGGAACTTCTCCCCGATACTAGGCGCACTCATGCCGACAAGCTGATCCCTGGCGAGAATTTTTCCGACGAGCCCGGCAAAGTGGCGATCCTGACCTACAAAATCCAGGTTCCTGAGGCGGGACGCTGGCATGTCTGGGTGCGGGCGCATCCCACCGGCACCGAGGACAACGGCCTCCATGTGGGGATAGATGGCACGTGGCCCGAGCACGGACAGCGCATGCAGTTCGGGGGGACAAAGGGCTGGGCCTGGTCGGATAAGCAGCGCACGGAGAAAGTTCATACGGGCGTTGCGGGTGAGATCTACTTAGATATTGAGAAACCCGGCGAGCACTTGCTCCACTTCTCCATGCGCGAGGACGGCTTCGAGTTTGACAAGTTTATTCTTACCCGCGACCCGAAGTTCCGTCCGCCGGGTTACGAAGATAAGCCCGCTGGCCCCGTCCCCGCACTGCCCCCAGCAAGCGGCCTGATAATGGAAGCGACGAGTTTTTCCATCGAAGGCAGTGGCTACTATAAAGACAAGGGACGCTGGCTGGCGATAAACCCGGAAAAAAATAAAGAAGCGCAAGCGAGTGCACCATTTCCCTTTGCCAGTGGCACCTACGCGCTCACTTTGCATGCCGTGGGCGAGAGTGATGGCGGGTCGGCCTATGAGGTCTTTGCGGGGACGAAGAAGATCGGCGAGTTTATTGCCCCACTGAGCAAAGAGATGTTTGAGGAAGGCGCGGCGTACACGAAGACCTGGAGCGAGGTTGCACTCCAGAAGGGCGAGTCACTCCGGGTTGTCTCTAAGATCGCTTCCGCCGATGGCAAGGAGTATAGCCGTGCCCGCTGGGCACGCCTCGCCTTTGCCCCCAATACACCCGCCTTTGCCCCCAGTACACCACGCAAGCCCGACGGCACGGGAGCAGTGACTGTCACGGGCGAGCTCAAGCAGTGGCATAAAGTGACGCTGAACCTGGAGGGGCCGTTTGCGCGGGAGACCGACAGTGCGCCCAATCCCTTCACCGACAATGAGTTTATGGTGACGTTTCGGCACACGTCGGGCAAGAGCTACAAAACTCCGGGCTACTTCGCCGCCGATGGCAACGCCGCAGAGAGCTCCGCGACCGAAGGGAAGGTCTGGAGAGCGCATCTGGCTCCTGATCTGCCCGGCACCTGGAGCTTCGCAACGGAGTTTCTGCAGAGTGGCAAGCCGCTTGCGCCGTTTCATGGCAAGAGTGGCAGCTTCACCGTGGGCAAGACCGACAAGCGCGGAGCAGATTTTCGCGGCAAGGGACGGCTAGAGTACGCCCAGGAGCGCTACCTGCGCTTTGCCGGGACGGGTGAGCGTTTCCTGAAAGTCGGGGCCGATGCGCCTGAGACCTTGCTAGCCTACGCAGACTTCGACGACACCGTGGCCCCCAAGAAAAACGCGCCACTCAAGACCTGGCAGCCGCACCTGCGCGACGCGAAGCCCGGAGACCCGACCTGGAAAGACGGCAAGGGCAAGGGGCTGCTCGGGGCGCTCAACTATCTGGCGGGCAAGGGCGTGAACGGGTTCTCGTTTCTCACTTACAATGCCAGCGGCGATGGCGACAATATCTGGCCCTTTGTCAGCCGTAACGACAAGTTTCACTACGACTGCTCCAAGCTAGACCAGTGGGGGCGTGTCTTTGACCATGCCCAGAGCCTGGGGCTGTTCTTACACTTCAAGCTACAAGAAAACGAGCTGGACGACAACCGGCGCGGGGAAAAAGGCGAAGGCAACATCATTCCAGAGTCCCTGGACGGTGGCAAGCTCGGGCCGGAGCGCAAGCTCTACCTGAAGGAGCTGATCGCGCGCTTTGGGTACTTGCTCGCGCTCAACTGGAACCTGGGTGAGGAGAACACGCAGTCTACAGACGAGCAGAAAGACATGGCGGGCTACATCGCCCAGACCGATCCGTACTCGCACCACATCGTCGTACATACCTTCCCGCCACAGCAAGACAAGGTCTACGGCCCACTTCTGGGCAAAGGCACGGCGTTCACGGGGGCCTCACTGCAAAATAGCTGGAGCGCGGCGCACGCCAGGACGCTCAAGTGGGTTCTGGAGTCTGAGAAGGCTGGAAAGCCCTGGGTGGTCTGCAACGACGAGCAGAACCCCGCCGACATGGGCGCTCCCCCCGATCCCGGCTACGCGGGCGGTGATGGCGTGGCGATACAGGGCGGGAAGCCCTACACGCTCCACGATATTCGCAAGCAGTGCCTCTGGGGAACACTCATGGCGGGCGGTGCGGGCGTCGAGTACTACTTTGGCTACAAGCTTGTCCAGAACGATCTGATCTGTGAGGACTGGCGTAGCCGCGACAAGAGCTGGGAGTACGGCGCGATTGCTCTGCGCTTCTTTGCCGAGAGCAAGCTGCCGTTCTGGGAGACCAAAAACGCCGATGTGCTCACGGATGTGGGGAACTTCTGCCTCGCCAAAGTGGGGAGTCTCTATCTTATCTATGCCCCCAGCGGCGGCGCACCGACGCTGGATCTGACGGGAAACAAGAAAAACTTCCGTGTCTCCTGGTTCAACCCACAAACCGGCGGTGCACTCCGGCCCGGCAGTGTTCGTAGCGTCTCGGGTGGCGGGAAAGTGGCGCTGGGAATGCCACCGGGCGACCCGCAGCAAGACTGGCTTGTCGTCGTGCAGGCATGAGACACCAGAACGGCACCTGGGAAACCGTAGCGACGCAAGGCTCGTGCACGGCGCGTCACGAGGCGGCGATGGTGGCGGTGAAGGGGCGACTCTACTTGCTCGGGGGACGTGGGATCAAGCCGGTGGACGAGTTCGATCCCAAGACCAGCACCTGGCGACCGCTCGCAAGGCCCCCGCTGGAGCTGCACCACTTTCAGGCGGTAGCTCTCAAAGATCGCATTGCCATCGTCGGGGCGATGACGGGGGGGTATCCCCACGAGACCCCGATCCCGAACATCTGGTTCTTCGATCCCGCGAAAAACGAATG
>NZ_JANNYP010000047.1:0-1258 GCF_031410135.1 Armatimonas sp.
TCCAGAAACGTCGGTGCGCCTTTGGCATGGAAACTCACAAAGTCCAGCGGGGAGTTGTTCTTGAGGCAGTGGGTGAAGAAGTCCCGCTGGAACTGCCCCCCATCCCCTGCCACATCCGAGCCGCCGACACGTGCGGTGGGCAGCGCACGGCGCACCGCCGCAATGGCGATCGTATGGAGCTTGCGACACTCCTCAGGGGTGCCACGCCAGTAGCCAATATTGGCCTCGTTCCAGACCTCCCACCACCAGCTCTCGACTTCCGCCTTGCCGTACTTCTTGACGCAGTGCGCGGTCCACTGGTAGACCAGCTCGCCCCACTTGTCCCAGTCCTTGGGCGGGTAGGCCCAGCCGGTGTAGATATCCTCGTACTTGCCTTTAGGCCACGCGTGCTGGTACGGCTCAGGCTTGACTGAGAGTGCCTTGGGCATGAACCCGATCTGGACATAGGGTTTCACACCATTTTTGACGTGTATCTGAAAAATACGATCCACGATTGTCCAGTCGTAGATCGGGTTGCCGCTCGCGTCCTCTGTGTAAGCATTGGTGCTCCCCCACTTCAGCGCGGGCGTCCCATCGCCGGTGCACAGCAGGCTGTGCGCCCGAAAAAACACCTGGGGCTTCCCGAGCTTGCCCAGCTCTTTGAGGAGCTTCTTGCCGTCGCGCATATACGCATAGTTGGGCTCGTCTGCACCAAAGAAACGCCAGATCGGCTTGAGCGGCCCCAGCTTCTTAGCCGCATCCACGGTAATTGCAACGTTCATGCTCGCTATTCTATCAAGATTCCTTAGCCACGTGTGCGTGTCAGGGCTACGGGGAACTGATACCCTATGAGCATGCAACGCCAACAGAAAAAAGAAACGGCAATAGAGCCCACCACCGTAAAAAACCACCGCATGTGGATCACCACGACGATGCTTTTGTACTGGGGCACATTCTGGATCTATGGCCAGATCGGCGGTCTCCAGATCCAAATGGCGCATGCAGCCTTGACCACGTATTCGCTGATCTCCTCAGGAGTTAATATTTTCCAGGGCGTTTGTTGCTTGGTCGCCGGACTTTTGACTCTGCGACGCCAGCGACGAGCCGCTGCACTGCTACTGATGCTTGCCGCTCTCTTAGTAGTCGTCCAAAATCAAGTTCCAGTTCTTTGATGTAGAATAGATTAGTTAGCCACTCCATTTTCTACTGTGAAGAAACCATGCCAAATAGGGAAATCTATATCTGCCGATGTGAACTTTGCCAGCAAGACGTTGAGCAT
>NZ_JANNYP010000048.1:0-13868 GCF_031410135.1 Armatimonas sp.
CAGGCGGCACCCGCACCAGCGAGGCAGGTAAGTAGAACGCATTAGCTATAGGGTACAATCCCAAAATCGTCATTCTGAACGCTACGGCATAAATACTCGTTAGCGCCACTACGCTTAAGCAAATCGAAAAATGAATCCAAGACCCTATATACGAGTGCCAAGACGTGTGGCTGAGGCAGTTTCGTCGAAATTGCATTATGACTATCTGTGTTTCAAGGGTAGTACTATGGACGAGGCATATTTAGTCGAAAAAGTTGGGGACATCCTCAGGGCATGTTATAGTCCATCAGATTACGAAGTGCAAAACGGCTATGTTCATCCATGTTTAAGTAAAACGGGGAGAGGTAGAAAGCCAGAAATTGACAGCGTGGTCATAAATAAGTCATCAGATACAATAATGATTGCTATAGAAGCTAAATGGGCTGGTTCATCTCATTGCACGCCTGCCAATATACTTTGGGATATAGTTCGTCTTAAGATACTGGTAGATAGAAATCCAAATTGTACTGGTGTTTTTTTAATTGCAGGTCATAAAAAAAATATTGATGTGTGCTTTTCACTCCCATTTTTTGCTCCAGGAACTCAACATCCGCTTCAGCAGGGCAATACACGTAAGAAAACTTTTAGTATTAGAGCCAATAAAGATCATCAATCATTTATTGAAATCCAGAAAAATGCCTGGAAGAAAAAATATCCTAACCTTGAAGTGCCTGACTCGCTAGTAACGGTTCTCGAAGATCCCACAAAATCGGCGAACGAGGTCAATAGATTTGTGGCAAAGGCATGGGTAATTCGTTAGTTGCGCTAACTAATCGTTTGAATGAGATACCTTCTAGCGGCTTTTGCACGCCTCCGGCCTCCTCGCACCTCAGACACTTTGATGGCAGGGATTAAGACCACAATACTCGTCAGCCCACTGTAGAATCGGCAGTTCCCTTTCCCCTTGCTCACTATGGGCAGGAAATCCTGGCGTTTTTGCCGAACGGTGAGGCATGGAAACCAGCACCGAGCATAAGTTCCGGGACTACGAGGCCGAGGCGCGGGACACGGTCAAGACGTTCTACCGCCTCAACCACACCCACCAGACCCTGGACTTTGTGCGCGCCAAAAAGGCCGACTATCTGGCGCTGAGCCGGCGCGAGATGGGCATCTGGGAGGCGATGGAGTTTCTCAACGAGCTGATCGACGACTCCGACCCCGACGGCGACTTTACCCAGATCGAGCACCTGCTGATGACCTCCGAGGCGATCCGCAAGGACGGCCACCCGGACTGGTTTGTGCTCACCGGCCTCATCCACGACCCCGGGAAGATTCTCTGCCTCTTTGGCGAGCCGCAGTGGGCCGTGGTCGGCGACACGTTTGCGACCGGCTGCAAGTACTCCGAGAAGTGTGTCTATCCCGAGTTCTTCGCCCTCAACCCCGATAGCCAGGTGCCCGAGTACCAGACCGAGTACGGTATCTACGAGCCAGAGATGGGCCTCGACAATGTCCACCTCTCTTGGGGCCACGACGAGTATCTTTACAACGTTGTCAAAGACCACCTCCCCGACGAGGCGCTCTACATGATCCGCTTTCACTCGTTCTACCCCTGGCACAACGAGGGCGCCTACACACACCTGACCAACGCCAAAGACCGCCAGCTCCTCAGTGCCGTCAAAGCCTTCAACCCCTACGATCTCTACACCAAGACCGACGAGCGCCCGGATGTAGAAGCTCTGAAGCCCTACTATCTAGAGCTGATCAACAAGTTCTTCCCGGCCAAACTACGCTGGTAACTGCCCCCCTGCCGCCGGTTGAAAACCGGCGTCTGCAGTAGCCTTCGGCTGCAAAGCCCGTTCCGGGCTCCCGAATCTCCAGCCCGGAACGGGCTTTGCGGCGCGAAGCGCCACTGTTGACGCCCCATTCCATGGGGCGAAACGATGGGGGAAGATGCACCAAGACAGCACGCTCGATATTTTAAAAGACGCTCTCGCCACGCTAGGCGCGGGCTTTACCGACCTGCCGCCGCACACGGAAACCGCCGATCCTGCGGCGATAAGCGCCGTCTTGCGGGAGGTGGCGGTTCGGCTTCAGGATAACTATCCCTACTTCCATCCGCTCTACGCCGGGCAGATGCTCAAGCCGCCGCACCCCGTGGCGCGGCTGGCGTATCAGCTCGCACTCTACATGAATCCTAACAACCATGCGCTTGATGGGGGGCGGGCGAGCTCCCAGATGGAGAAAGAGGCGGTAGCGCAGCTCGCGGCGATGTTTGGCTGGACGACCTTTCTGGGGCACCTGACCAGCGGCGGGACGATGGCAAACCTAGAGGCGCTCTGGGTGGCGGGGCGGCTCGCGCCGGGGAAAGTTGTGCTGGCATCGTCGCAGGCGCACTACACGCACGGGAGAATCAGCGCGGTGCTGGGGCTCCCCTTTGAGGCCGTGCCCGTGGATCGCTTCGGGCGCATGGACACCGCGACGCTGGAAGCACGGCTGGAGCGTGGCGATGTCGGCTGCGTCGTCGCAACTCTAGGAACCACGGCGACGGGCTCCGTAGACCCCCTCCCCGAGATTCTGGCGCTGCGGCAAAAATACGGCTTCCGCCTCCACGCCGACGCTGCCTACGGCGGCTACTTCGGGCTGGCGGAGAACTTGGGCGAGAGTGCGCGGGCGGCGTTTGATCAGATCAGCGGCGTGGACTCTCTCGTCATTGATCCGCACAAGCACGGGCTGCAACCCTATGGCTGCGGCTGCGTGTTGTTTCGCGATCCAAGCGTCGGGCACCTCTACAAGCACGACTCGCCCTACACCTACTTTAGCTCCACCGAGCTTCATTTAGGGGAGATCAGCCTGGAGTGCTCCCGCGCCGGAGCCGCCGCCGTGGCGCTCTGGGCGACGCAGAGACTCTTGCCACTGACACCAACCGGTGAGTTTGCGGGGATGCTGGCGCAGTGCAGAAGCGCCGCGCTCGCTCTCTACGAAAAACTCGCTGCCGATCCACGCTTTATGGTCGGCTTACCCCCCGAGCTCGATATTGTCGTCTGGACCGTGCGTGAGGGCTCGGCAAGAGCAGTCTTTGAGGAAGCGGCGCGACGAGGGCTGCACCTTGCCCTCGCCGAGCTACCAGGCGCGTTTTTTGGTCTTGACACGGAGCGCGTCTCCTGCCTGCGCTCTGTGCAGATGAAGCCCGAGCACGCAGATTCTGCGTGGCAGGAGGCGCTCTGGAGCCTCCTCTCCAATGCCACCGATGCCATTACAAGCCGAGAGACGTGATTGCTCCTTCATAGATTGATGATAAAATAGGACAAATGCGTCTTATTATCGCAACTCTGGCACTGGCGGCGACCGCGGCACTGGCGAGTGCCCCGAAGCGTCCCGATGCGACGGCGGAGTATCTCACTGCTACGATGGACGATCCCATTGCGCGGCTCCAGAAGCGCTTGGCTCAGGGAGAGGTCAAGCTGCGCTATGAGCCACAGGGTGGCTATCTCAAGGCGCTGCTAAAAGAGCTCCAGATTCTCCCCTCCTCCCAGATGCTTGTCTTCTCCAAAACGAGCCTCCAGCTCTCGTTTATTACCCCCAGTACGCCCCGTGCGCTCTACTTTAACGACAACTGCTGGGTGGGGTTTGTCCAAGGCGGGCAGGTGCTGGAGCTGATGGCACAAGACCCGGTGCAGGGCTCTGTTTTCTACACGCTGGCCCAGAATCCCAATCGGCTCGTTCTGAAGCGCCAGACCTACGAGTGCCTGCAGTGCCACCAGTCCTCGGTGACGAAGAGTATCCCAGGGCATGTGATGCGCTCCCTCTATGTGCGCGCCGATGGCCAGCCGGACTTTTCTGCGGGCTCGAAAGTGACGACCGATGAGAGCCCGTTTGAGGAGCGCTGGGGGGGCTGGTACGTGACGGGCACTCATGGGAGGATGCGGCACTTGGGCAATGAGCTCGCACGGGGCGGCGATGGCGATGCGCGTATAGACTCTGAGGCGGGAGCCAATCTGACCAACCTGCGCGAGAAGTTTGACACCTCGCCGTATCTCACCCCCCACTCCGATATTGTCGCGCTACTGGTGGCGGAGCACCAGGGAGCGCTCCAGAACCTACTGACCCGTGCGAGCTATCTTGTCCGCGATACCCTCGCCGATGAAGCCCAGCTCAACGCCGCGCTGAAAGAGACGGGCCGTCGGGAGAGCACCACGCGCCGGATTGCCAGCGCGTGCGAGCCGCTGGTCAAGGCACTTTTCTTCGGCGACGAAGCGCCGCTCAAGGATAAAGTGACCGGCACCACGCCCTTTGCACGGCAGTTCGCCCAGCAAGGTCCCCTCGATGGCAGGGGCCGCACCCTGCGTGATCTGGATCTACAGACCCGCCTCTCGCGCTATCCTCTGAGCTGGATCATCTACTCGCCACCGTTTGACGCGCTTCCCCAAGAGGCAAGAGCCTACGTCACGCGCCGCATCCAAGAAGTGCTCTCTGGCCAAGACAAAACCAAAGACTTCGCACATCTCACGGAGGCAGACCGAACCGCCATCCGCGAAATTCTCATGGCAACCAAGCCCGCACTATTACGCAAGTAGATCTCTCGTGGCGGCTTCGACATCGGGCTGGCGCATGAGCGACTCCCCGACCAGAACGGCATGGGCTCCGGCGGCTCCCATGCGCCTCACATCCTCGGCGGTGAAGATGCCACTCTCCGCGACGGCGACGGCGTTTTGGGGAAAGAGCGGGGCGAGGCGCTCGAAGGTCTCTAGCTGAACGGTGAAGGTATTCAGGTCGCGGTTGTTCACCCCAAGGAGCGTCGCGCCGGACTCGACGGCAAGCGCCAGCTCCGCTTCGTTGTGAACTTCTACGAGAACGTCCATCCCGAGCTGCTCAGCGGCGTGGCGCAGCTCGGCGAGGCGTGCGGGTGAGGGAATCGCGGCGACGATCAGTAAAATCGCATCAGCACCCGCAAGGCGCGCCTCGTAGATCTGGATCGGGTCAATCAGAAAGTCTTTGCGTAGGAGTGGCAGAGAAACAACTTCACGAATCGCGGCGAGATAGCCCAGATCACCCTGAAAGTAGTCCCGATCCGTCAGCACCGAGAGGCAGCTCGCACCACCTGTAGCGTAGGCTTTGGCAATCGCCACAGGATCGAAGTCGGGGCGGATCAGCCCCTTGCTTGGTGAGGCCTTCTTAACTTCGGCGATCAGGGCGACGGCGCTCATTGCCCTCCCCCGGCTTCGTTCGTCCCTCTCTTCGCCACCCCCTCCCAATAATGGGAGAGGGTTGGGGGGGATAGAAAACCCCCTCTGTATCTCCCCCTCCCTTCCCGTTATCGGGAGGGAGGGGGCCGGGGGGAGGGAGGGCAACAGAGCCGCGCGAAACCCACGTGTCGGCGGCAGGTCGGCACAGCGGGTAAGCAGGTCTGACGGTTTGCTCTTTGCCTTAAGAGCCGCGACTTCGTCGCGCTTGGTGGTAAGAATCTTCTCTAAAATATCACTCATGAAATTCCTTATTGTCCCCCCGCCCAGCGGGGGTTAGGGGGAAAACTATCTCTGTGTGAACTCCACAAACTGGTTGAGCTTCGACAAGGCGGCACCAGAGTCGAGGGTCTCGGCTGCCAGCGCGATGCCGTCGGTGAGGCTGGTGGCGGCTCCGGCGACATAGAGCGCGGCTCCAGCATTGGCCAGCACGATCTCGCGGCGGGGGCCAGGTGTGCCTGAGAGAATCGCACGCACGGTGGCGGCGGGGTCGTCATTGTTTGGTGCAAGGGCCTCGGGAGTTGTTTCGGAGAAGCCGAGGTCGGGAGGTGTGAGGGTGTAGGTTTTTACCGTACCGTCCTTGCCCTCCGCAACAAGGGTCTCTCCAAACGTGGAGAGCTCGTCGAGGCCCGCTTTTCCGTGCACGACTAAGACGTGCTCGGCTCCCAGGCGCAGCAGAACCTTGGCGAGGGGCTCGCAGAGAGCGCCGTCGTAGACCCCGAGCACTTGTCGGGTCGCGCCTGCCGGGTTAGTCAGCGGCCCCAGTGCGTTAAAGATCGTCCGAAAGCCCAGCTCCGCACGAACCGGCGCGGCGTGTTTCATGGCCGGATGATGGCTACGGGCAAAGAGAAAACCGATCCCGACCTCATCTATGCAGCGTCCCACGGCTTCCGGGGAGAGATCAAGGCGTGCGCCCAGTGCTTCCAGCACATCGGCGGAGCCAAACTTGCTCGTGGCGGCACGGTTGCCGTGCTTGGCGATAGCGACGCCCGCGGCGGCGGCGATAAAGGCGGCGGTGGTCGAGATATTGAAGGTTTTTCGTGCTGCGCCGCCGGTGCCACAGGTGTCCACAAGAGGCTTGCGGTGCGTGGTGACTTTGAGTGAGTGTGCCCGCATCCCACGGGCAAAGCCGGTCAGCTCCTCCACGCTCTCGCCCTTGAGCCGTAGGGCTGTCAACAATGCCCCGAGCTGTGCCGGTGTCGCATCGCCCGCCATGATCGTGCCCATCGCGGCCTCAGCCTCGGCCTCGGAGAGCCCAGAGCCGCCGATTACTTTTGCCAGAGTTTCTTTCACGAGGAGTATTCTATCGCCTTAGCAGGTCAGTCCATGTCCGTGAGCATCAGAACCCAGACCAGGCCGCGCATGCGATTGACAACTACCAGGGTCGCGTCCCAGGCGATATCGTGAAGCCAGCCATGCCAGCCCTCTTCGCACAGATAGGTTGTGTACTCCTCAGGAGCACCGGGCAGAAAAGCCGTGCAGAACGCCAGTGCCTCATCTTCCGCGTCCTCGGCGGAGCGGTCGCAGGCGACATACGCGCCGCCGCTGATCAGGCGCAGGGCGAGATGGTCTTCCAGAGGCTCATCGAGGCGGAAAAAGCTGGGCACTAGGCTCGGGTCGGGGATGCGCTGCGGATCGGGAAGTGCCTCCAGCACACTCGGAAGGCGCAGGAAATCTCGTGGAAACCCGAGCCGATCCAGGTCATCGTAGGCGGCGTGCGCCAGCCAGAGCGGGTGCGGCTCAACCGTGAACGCGCGTAGCTCCGCCCCACCATTGGTGTAGATATGCTGGAGCGCCTCCAGAAACGGCAGGGTCTCCTCCGGAACGGAGACGCTCTGCACCTGAAGCTCTTGCCAGAGAGGTTGCTGCATACATCTACTGTACCTCAAACTCAAACTTGAAGCGCTGGGTGCTGGCAACCGCTTGCCCGCTCTTCAGGGCGGGCTTCCACGTCCATTTTTTCAGCGCTTCTAGCACTCGCTGGTCTACCTCCGTGTTCCCTGAGGAGGTTCGTAGGGTTACCTCGAAGCTACCATCGGCCTCGATCTCCACGACGACGCGCACAAAAGACTTGAACTCGCCTTTTTTGAGAGAGTCGGGGATCGTGGGTTGCACCTGGCGGCCTGGCTCGGCCTCACGAGTAGGCCCAGAAGGCTTCGGTGTGGGTGCTGGCGTAGGCTTGGGAGTCGGGGCGGGTGTCGGGCGCGGTGTGGGAGTGGGCTCCGGCGTGGGTTTTGGAGTGGGACGCGGTGTCGGTGTGGGCTCTGGAGTCGGCTTTGGGGTTGCCGCAGGCGCACTGGGCGCGGCTTGAGATTGGGCTGGGGCAGCGCTGGGCCTCGGAGTGGGCTGGGGGAAACTATCCACCGAGGTCTGGGCGCGCTCCGTAGGCTTTGCCGCAGGCCCACCAACAGCGGTGAGCACGGGCCGCTCTGCGGGCGCAGGGGCCTGGCGAGTGGGTATCTGCACCGGTGGTAGCTTGGGAGAAAGTGGGCGGAGATTTGGCTGCGTCGGCGGTGGTGTGGTGAGAGGCAAGTGCGGCACAGGCGTTGGAGCAGGCGTCGCCTGCGTCGGGAGTGGGGTCGCTTTTGGAGCAGGAGTTGATGTTGTCTTACACTCAGGACAGTCCTGAAAGATAATCTCAAGCGGCCCCGGATGCGCATCTTGGTGGCCTTGGTGGGCTATCGAGATGTGCATCACCGCAAGCAGAAACACTGCATTGAACGCGAGGGAGAGCCCAAGGGCAGCTCCAAAGCGCGGGCGGAGATTATCTTTCAGGATTTCCATTTGGTCTCTGGGTTAGAACTTGCGGGTGAGGCTGAGCATCACGCGGCGGCCCTGCTGGAAGCGGGTGCCGGTGAAGGGGGAGTTGAAGTTCATCACGGCGCGGCTGTCGAGTAAGTTCTCCACCGACAGGTCTGCCAGGAAGCCATTGGGAAGGAGCTTGCCGCCCGTGGAGTAGCGGAAGTTGATCTCCGCACGTGCCTGCCGCTTACCACCATCCACGGTTGCATCCTCGTCCTCCGGATTGACAATCGGGGATGAAAACGCACCGCTGCCGTAGTAGGCGCTCAGGGCGACATTTGAGCCATTCTTGAGGCCGTAGGTTAGCCCGCCCGAGAGCGTGTTGAGCTGGTCGTGGTCGGAGTAGGCCTCTTCTCCATCAATCAGCTTGTTGATGGCATTGGCCCAGGTGAAGAAGCTCCCAAGCCCGACTCCACCCTTGGGCGTTTTATCGTAGGAGAGCTCCAGGCCATTGGCAAACGAGCCTCTACTGATGTTGACTGTCGAGAACACTCCGATCTGAGTTCCAGGAATCAAGATGGCGGTATCGAGCTGGTCGTGGAACCACTTGCGGTAGGCGGCAAGCTTGATCGTTTGATTCTGGGGGAGCTGGCGCTCCAGGCTCGTCTCGATCATCTTGACGCGCTGAGGCTTGACGGCCTCTCCAATCAGCCCACCTTGGGCGAGCGGCGGCTGCGAGAAAAGCTGGTTGTACGAGGCGCGGGCAATGGTCTTCGGCGCGACATTGTAGGCAAGATTGACACGCGGTGAGAGATCGGTAGCGGTGAGAGATGCGCCCGCCGCGCCGTCTACGTTCTGCTGGGAGTTGTAGGTGTCGAGGCGCAGGCCGTAGTTGATCGTCAGCTTCTCGCTTGCCTTGAAGGTGTCTTGGGCGTAGGCCGCGCCGTAGTAGCCCTTGCGCTTGACCCGAAGTGTGGGTGTGGCGGTGGCACCTCCGACGATATAGTCATCCCCGACCATGTTGCCCCCCGGAGCGACAAGCCGCGCATCAAGCTCATGAAGGGCATTGAGTGCGGTCTGGCTGCCAGGGACGATCTGGTAGCTCTCGTTGCCGCGCTGGTCGGAGAAGATGCCGCCGAACTTGTAGGTGTGCTTGCCCTCGTTTACCGTGAGGTTAGCCTGCAGCTGGCTCTGATTATATGTCCGCTTGATCGTCGGGTGAAACTCAATGGACGAGTCCGCAGCGAGGCTACTGGAGGAGATCGTCGCCCCATTGCCCGCCGTATTATTGAGCAGATCCTGCCGCGACTCCGACGAGCCATAGGTGACAACTGCTGTGGTCTTCGCATTGAGCTGCTTGCGGTACTGAAGCGTCCCAAAGCCGTTGTTATCGTTCTGATAGATGTCCTGCCCGAGAGTGTCTTGCGAGGCGAGCCCACTGCTGGCGTTTTTAAGCCCTCCGTAGCCAAAGCCCTGCCCGACAGGCTCGAACCTTGCGCCTAGCCCCGTACGATTGGCGATCTGGGTGCGGGCGGGAGCGGAGTTCACGGTGAAAGAGAGCTTCTCTGCGGCGGAGAGCTCGTAGTCGAAGTTGGCAAAGAGAGTCTGGGAGGTCTGGCCGTTATGGCGCGTTTGTTTATCGGGCTGCGGAGCCTCGATAGCATTGTCCGTGGTGCGGCCCGTGTAGTTGACTAAGTAGCCCAGCTTTTTCTTCTCGGCACCGAGCTGGCCGCCTGCGGTAAAGCTGGTCTCGCCCGTGCCAAAGCCACCGCCGGTCACGGTTAAAGTGCGAAACGGCACCAGCGTTCCCGAGCGGAGCGTCAGATTGAGCGCCGCCGCCGTCTCTGAGCCGTACTCGGGCGCGAAGCCGCCGGTGATCACATCAATGGTCTGGAGGGCATCAGGCGCGAGAAACTGTCCGGCACGGCCCTGAAACGCGCCGGGGAGCAAGAAGCCATTGAGATAGATTGAGGTGGCGGCGTGCTCGCCACGGGGGTGCACCTGGTTCACCGAGTCCTCGGCAAAGCCCGGAACCGCACGGATCGCTTTGGTCAGGCTCTGGCGGTTGCCCGCCGTCAGCGGAAACTTCTGAATCATCTCGCTCGAAAGAGACTTTGCCGACGACGCATCGCCGCTCCGAATCCGATCGCGCACCGCGGTGATCTTGATGGTCTTCTCTTTGAGGGGCTCCAGCAGAATCTCGACCTCGGTGGTGGCATCGGCGACCACGGTGACCGACTGGGTGTCTTTCTGGAACTCCCCGACGGAAGTGGAGAGCTTCCACGCCCGGTTTTCAAGCGGCGGAGTGAGCGCGGTGCCATCCGCTCCCGTGGTGACAGTCAGCGGGGTGCGTACACCCGCACTGTCGGTGAGAATAATCTTAGCGCCGGAGAGAGGCTTCTCAGACTCGGCATTGAGAACTTTGATTTTTAAGCGACCGACCACGTCGGCGTGGGCAATGGAAGAAAGAGAGACAGAAATAGCAAGTACAAGCCCAAGACGGGCCACAGACGAAAGACGCATGAGGTATCAAACTCCTGGAAAAGCGAAAAAGAAAAACGACGATTATCCCAGGGCAAAAGCCCTGTCAGGAGAGAGGAGTAGGGGGGCCACGTGTGGTATGTCGGGGAGAAACTAGGGCAGTGGTGGGAAGCAAGAGAGCTAGCCGCGACGTTTTGAGCACCAGGGTTGCGGCAGGAAGAGTGAGAGAGGAGCCTACGAGAGTGGTTGGGGCCGCTTGGAGGGAACAGAGGGCACAGGAGTCTCCCGCACCGAGTGTGAGATGCGTGGCTGCTCTGTCTGGCTGTGCTTGATGGCTCTTGTCATGAGTAAGAGGGCACCAGAGGCAGACAAACAACCAAAGCGCCGCGACGGTAGTCGTGACACTCTTCATTATTCGTTGTTTTTTGCAAGTAGTAGCCATGCGTTACTGTGTGCTTATTATAACACAGTAACAGTATCGAGACTACTTCGGGGCGGTTTGGCAGCGCTCGCAGGTTCCATGCAGAGTTAGCGTGTGGCTGGCAACCTGGAAGTTATGGGGAATCGTGGTCTGTGTGAGCATGGCATCTACCATACAGCCCTCGAAGTCGGCAATCGAGCCGCAGCTATCGCAGACCAGATGGTGGTGGTGCTCGGTATCCGAGGGGCCGGGGGCGGGCTCGTAGCGGTAGAACCCCTCGCCAAACTCGGTTCGGTTGAGTAGGTCAAGCCGGGTTAGCTCATTGAGCGTGCGGTAGATCGTGACCAGATTAATGTCACTCTCGGTCTGCTCATAGATGTCTTGAGCCGAGAGAGGGCGCTCACTGGCAGCCAGCAGGCGCAGGAGAATCCGGCGCGGGAGCGTTCGTCGCATCCCGGCCTGCTCAAGGGTGGCTTCAAACCACTGGAGGCGCTCATCCTTGGTCATCGTTCTTGTGGAAAATTATATCATGGGGAGAAAATATTGTTGCGTTTGGATTGTTTAAGTAACTCTGTTGCAATATTTTCTGTGTTGCGGTATTCTTTCCCTAAGCGAGGTGATGGTGGGCAAGGCATTTACTCTGATGGAGATAGTGGTAAGTATTGCAATTATTGCAACACTTTCTGCCGTTATCTTCCCCGCCTTTGCACAAGCGCGTTCACGGGCGCAGCAGAGTGCGTGTGCGAGTAACTTGCGCCAATTGAGCTGTGCCGCGCTTCAGTATGCGGCAGACCATGAAGGGCTGCTGCCCCTGACCAGTCACTCCGGTACGGCTTCTTCCTGGGCAACCACGCTAAATCCCTATGGTGCTGTCCAAGCGCTACGGGTCTGCCCCAGCGATCCTCTCGCGAGCATGCGTTCTGCACAGGCGGGATCAAGCTATGCCTGGAACGAGAATCTGCTGGGAGAAGTTGCTGGCTCTCACGATGCAGGAGACGACTCGGAGGTTGCTTATATGCCTGCCGCTGGCGTCGAGCGGCTCAGCCAGCCTACCCACACGCTTCTTCTTCTGGAGCAGAGCGCGGCCAGTGGAACGGACTCTCGCGGCGATCATATCCACAACCGTGCCTGGCAGCGTTTTCCGGGCAAGCTACTTGAGATGCTCCAGAGCGATCTGGCGCTCACCCGCCACTCCGGGGGCTTTCTCACGATCTGCGCCGACGGTCACCTGCATCACTTTCCTCCTGGCCAGCTGGAAGCCCAGGCACAGCAGGGGCACGATCCCCTTCAAATTCCTCTCTGAAAGCACTGACTATGAAATCTCTGCGCATTTTCTGGCTCTCTTGCCTTTTTTGTCTCCTGCTTGCCGTGCCCGTCTGGTCACACCCGATGCAGGTGGAGGCCGTGGTTGCCAAGCTCCGTCCTCAGGAGAAGTTTCTCTATATCGAGTTCGTGGGCAATGTACAGGACATCACCCAGATCCCCAGTGTCACGCTCGGCGATGAGCGCCGCAACCCAGACGGCACTTTTCCCGCCGATTTCCAGAAGAAGCTGGAGGAGTATATCAACGGCGGCTTCAAATTGGAGCAGGCAGGTCAGCCCTGGCCCGGTGAGCTCACCCAAGTACGCTACGACAACAGCCTGGATGTCACCCGCTCGCGCTTCACGCTCTCGATGCGCTACCCACGCACCTCGGGACAGACGCAGGCGATTAAGATCACCAACACGCTCTTTGACTACCTGCCCAATGCGGAGACAATGATCGTGGCCGGGGGCACCACGCAGCGCCTCAAGACGGGCAGCCAGGCGACGGTCAACCCGGCGGACATGGCGACCAACTTGATGCGCAATATCCAGCAGTTTCTGATCTCGGGCATGGAGCATATCTTCACCGGTCCAGATCACATGCTCTTTATTTTTGCCTTCTTGCTGGCCACCACAAGCTTTAAGTCTATTATCAAGACCCTCACGGGCTTTACTATTGCCCACTCGGTCACGCTGATCCTCACCACACTGGGAATCCTAAGCTTTCCCGCTCGCTTAGTGGATGTGATTGTCGCTCTCTCGATTGTCTTTGTGGGCGTGGAGAACATTGTCGGTCTGCGCAAAGATAGCGCCTTCAAGAAGCGCTTTTGGGTAGCGACTTGCTTTGGCTTTATCCACGGTTTCGCCTTTGCGGGCAACTTAAAAGACATGGGGCTGCCGGAAGGCAGTGCGCTGATCTGGAGCCTCCTCTCGTTTAACCTTGGCGTAGAAACCGCACAGGTGCTGCTCTGCTGCGCGATCTTCCCGTTGCTCCTGCTCTGGCGGAAAGACACGGAGAAGCGCCGTGGCTCCAGCCTCAACTGGAAGAATATACAGCTCATGTTCTCTGGGCTAATCGCAGGAGCAGGGCTTGTCTGGATGTTCCAGAGACTCTTTAGTGGATAAGTTTTTGCAATTTATTTGCATTAATTTCTGAGTTGTGATAGCTTGATCGCGTGAGTTACTCTGTGTGGGGAAAAACAGCGACCACACCCGCCCCGGCACTTTTCAGCCTCTTGCCGGGGCGGTTTTTTTTATGAGGAAATCTATGAAAAAAGTCTTTACTCTGATTGAGCTTCTTGTCGTTATTGCCATTATTGCGATTTTAGCGGCGATTCTATTTCCTGTCTTTGCACAAGCGCGGGCCAAGGCGCGACAGACCAGCAATATCTCAAACCTCAAGCAGATCGGTCTCGCCGTGCTGATGTATGTCCAAGACTACGACGAGACCATGGTGCCCTACTTACTGCCACGTGTAGGCGGAGGGACGGTCTGGTGGCATGGGGTGACTTTGCCGACTAGTCCCCTGACCTACCGGCGCGAAGAGGGACTGATCCAGCCTTAGTAGTCGTCCAAAATCTACTTCCGTATCTTGACATTGCAAACCTTACCTTGGCGTTGGCGTCAAGCGAGGCTTGAATGTGTAGTTCCAGCGGGGGCACACTTCATGGAAATGTAAATTGAGTGTTTGCATCACCTCC
>NZ_JANNYP010000049.1:0-2608 GCF_031410135.1 Armatimonas sp.
GTGAACCTCTATCCATGCCCACTCTTTGTCTTGAGTAGGTTCTTGCTGAAGAAGAGAATCTGTTGTTTCCATCACTCTCTCTTTTGCAATTTCGGCTCCAAGACGACAAAAAGTTATGGGACAAGATTAGCGCCGGGCGGGGGGACAATAAGGAAAAACCTCTTGGATTCCCCCGTCAGACGGGGGCTAGAGGGTTTGCGGTGGCTACGGGGCAGGCTTTCCTCACCAAGTACTGCGCTCCGTGCCACACAGGCGAGAAGGCGAAGGGAAACTTTCGTACCGAGGCACTCACAGCAGATAACTTCAAAGACCGTGCGCTAAAAGCCAAGTGGGCGGAGGCGGTCAATCAGCTCAGTAGCCAGCTCATGCCTCCACGTGAGGCTGGGCAACCGACAGCGGCGGAAGTGTCTACGTTTGTGGACTGGGTCTCGGCAGAGACGAAAAAGGCGGAGGAGGCGCTCAAGGATAAGGCTCCCGTCATTCGGCGGCTGACCCGCGATGAGTACAAGAACTCCATCAAAGACCTCACCGACGTGGAGTTCGATATCAGCGGCTTCCCCGCCGATCCGTCTGGGGGAGGCTTCGACAACAACGCCCGCAATCTGACCGTATCGCCGCTCCATGTCGAGCTCTACGCCAACGCGGCAAAACAGATTTTGGATCAGGCGCTTGTCGAGGAAAACCAGCCACGTCCGGCAAAAATCCTCTGGCGCTTCGACCCGAAGACCACCGCAATGGACTCACGGCGGGTGAAACTCGACGAGAAAAACAACTTCGTGATTGTCAATGGTGGGGCAAACCGTGAAGAGGGCGAGTGGGTTGTGGTGCACCACGAGAGCTGGGACAAGGGCGTGGATGCACGCAACTTCGCCGTTCCCGTTGAAGGAAACTACATCATTCGGCTCCGAGCCGCCGGGCGCGTTCCTGGCCGGGAGCAATTTACCGCAGCGGCGGAGAAAATTCTCGCGGCGCGGCGTGACCAGCAGCTCCGCGAGAACCCTAATGGTGCCAAGTACCACCAAGAGGCCTACCAGCGTGATCTGAAACACTTCGCCACCGACCCAATCTATGGCTATGGCCCGCCACGCGTCAAAGTGGTGCAACACCTAGGCTCGCAGCCGCGGACGGTCGCGGAGGTGGATATCACCGAAGGCCCCAAGACCTACGAGTTCTCGACGCCTTTCACGACCCTGTCTGCCGGGATTAACTTCCACTACGCCTACGACATTCCCAAGGTGATGGAGAACTTCTGGTGTCAGGGCAACGATGCCTTTGCTCGCCCAGAGCTTCTTATCGACTGGTTCGAGCTGGAAGGCCCGATCTACGATGCCTGGCCCCCGAGCAGCCACACGCGGATTCTCTTTCCCTCTGCCCTGCGCCAGAGCAACGAGCGAGCCTACGCCAAAGACGTGCTCGCAAAGTTCATGCACCGGGCGTATCGGCGGCCCGTCGCGGAGAGTGAGCTGACCGGAAAGCTAGCCCTCTTTGACCAGGCGCGGCAAGAGAAGCTCAGCTTTGTCGAGGCGATCAAGGCCCCTCTGACCGCTGTGCTGGCCTCCCCCAACTTCTTATTCTTAATGGAAGCACCCGGCAAGCTCACCGACCATGCTCTGGCCGCTCGCCTCTCCTACTTCCTCTGGGCCGCGCCACCCGATGAGATGCTCACCCAGCTCGCCGACTCCGGTAAGCTCTCCGATCCTGCGACTCTCAAGCAGCAGACCAACCGCCTGCTCGCCGATCCGCGCTCGTCGGAGTTTGTGCGCCGCTTTGCCGGGCAGTGGCTGGGACTCAACCAGGTCGGAGCCAACCCACCCGCCACCGATCTCTTCCCCGGCTACGATCGGCACTTCGAGCTCTCGATTATCGGTGAGTCTGAGGCGTTCTTTGCGGAGATTCTGCGCAGCGATCTGGATGCACTCAATCTGATCAAGTCTAATTTTGCCGTGGTCAACGAGCGCTTGGCACGGGCCTACGGAATTCCCGGCGTGAAAGGCGATGCGTTTCGGCGCGTGCCCGTCCCGCCGAGTGTCCACCGAGGCGGCGTCCCGACCCAGGCGAGCATTCTCACGATCACATCCAACGGGACGCGGACCTCGCCGGTGAAACGTGGCACTTGGATCATGAAGACCCTGCTCGGCGCCGATCCAGGGCTGCCCGTGGCCAACGCCGGTGAGATCGCGGCGCGGGTTCCAGGAATCGAGAAAGCCACGGTGCGCAAGCGCCTCGAAATCCACCGCACGCGCGCCCAGTGCGCCCGCTGCCACAGCCGCATTGACCCGCTGGGGTTTTCGCTGGAGAACTTCGACGCATCGGGTACCTGGCGCGAGCGCGAGGGCTTTGGCTACAAGGGCCGTGTCGAGCCAAATGACCCCCTGATCGACGCCAGCTCCAGCCTTCCTGATGGCACTAAGATCACCGGCGTAGACGGCCTGCAAGACGCCCTCCTAGCCCGCAGCGACGACTTCCTCACCTGTCTCTCCACCAAGCTCCTCACGTTTGCGCTAGGCCGCGAGCTAAGCCTCGCCGACCGTCCCCTCGTTCAGAGCGCCGTCACCCACATGAAAGAGCGCAAGAACACCCTGCGCTCGCTGATCGAATTCACCGTCAC
>NZ_JANNYP010000050.1:0-1686 GCF_031410135.1 Armatimonas sp.
CTCCGGGCTGCCATCGTGGTGGGAGAGTTCGTGATGGTTCTCGCCGCCGCCACCAAAACCGCCCGCCTCGCGGGACCACTCAAACGTAATCACACGTGTGGTATCGGTGACGAAAGAGAGGTAGCTGAGCTGGAGCATGACATCGAGCCACATGGGCCGGTCGTGTGCATTGGCGGGCTGCATGTTGAGGCCGAGGTTCGTCTCCGGGACTTTCGGCTTGGGGACATCAATCCAGCCCTGCAAGCGCCCGACCAGCTGCTCGGTCTCCCGCACCGACGTGTAGTACTCATCAAGCTTTTTCTTGTCGTCGGTGCCGAGTTTCTTATCCAGTGCTTTCGCTTCAGCGGAGATTTCATCGAGGATCGAGCGGCGCTGGGTATAGCGGCGGAGCGCGGCGGCGCGATCAGCGGCGTTCTCAGGCACAAAGAGGCGTTCGAATAAGCGGCGTGGCGAGTTCTCCGACGGCAGCGGCGTGCCGTTGCGATCAAACGAGAGCGTGTGCGAGTGCCCCGCACTACCCGTCCCCGACATATCCGAGAGCTGAAGCGAGGGATAGCGCGTTGCCTTGGCGTGCGCTGCGGCGATAATCTGATCCACGGAGATCGAGTTGGCGTAGTCCGAGCCCGGGCGGCTCTTGAGGTTTGCCCCCGTCAGCCACGTGTCCGCCCCCGAGTGTCCGCCCTCAGAGGTCGGATGGCCCAGTCCCGAGAGCACGGTGAACTCGCTCCGAATGCTCGCCAGCGCCTGGAGTGTCGGGGAGAGTGTGTAGCTTTCGCCCGAATCTTTGGGTACCCACTCGGCGATATTGACCCCGTTGGGAATGTAGCAGCAGATCAGGCGCGGGTGCTTCACATCGCACTTTTCCCACGGCTTAAACTTACTCTCGTCTGCCTGCCCCCGGCGCGGGAGCATTGCCTCCAGCATGGGCAGAAGCAAACTCGCCCCTGCGGCGCGCAAAACAAATCGTCGGTTCATTTTTCCCCTCCTACCCCCAGCCCCTTTCTCCCAACCCTGCGGAGGCAGGGCGGGAAGAAGGGGAGTTTTAGGGGAAGGGCCGTGGAGGCCCATTTATGGGTCTTGCCGCAACAGCGGGCCGCTTTAGCCGCCCGAAACGGGTGTTCCCAATCAGAGATGTGGTTCATTTGGTGCGAAATACCTCCGAGGTGACGGTGAATTCGATCAGCGAGCGCAGGGTGTTCTTGCGCTCTTTCATGTGGGTGACGGCGCTCTGAACGAGGGGACGGTCGGCGAGGCTTAGCTCGCGGCCTAGCGCAAACGTGAGGAGCTTGGTGGAGAGACAGGTCAGGAAATCATCGCTGCGGGCGAGGAGGGCGTTTTGCAGGCCATCTACTCCATTAATTTTTGTGCCATCGGGAAGCTGTGAGCTGGCATCAATCAGCGGGTCATTTTGCTCGACACGGCCCTTGTAGCCAAAGCCTTCTCGGTCGCGCCAGGTACCCGATGCGTCGAAGTTCTCCAGCGAGAAGCCGAGCGGATCAATGCGGCTGTGGCAGCGGGCGCACTGGGCGCGTGTGCGGTGAATTTCGAGACGCTTGCGAACCGTCGCTTTCTCGATGCCTGGCACCCGCGCCGCGATCTCACCGGCGTTGGCCACGGGCAGCCCTGGATCGGCGCCGAGCAGGGTCTTCATGATCCAAGTGCCACGTTTCACCGGCGAGGTCCGCG
>NZ_JANNYP010000051.1:0-8101 GCF_031410135.1 Armatimonas sp.
TCGCCAAGGGCCTGGGCGGCGGCGTCCCGATTGGTGCCTGCCTCGCCCGAGGCGCCGCCGCCGAGACCCTCAAGCCCGGTGACCACGGCTCCACGTTTGCGGGCAACCCCCTCTGTACCGCTGCTGCCAACGCCGTCTTAGATATTCTGGCCGACGAGCGCTTGACCCAGAACGCCGCAACCGTCGGGGCCTATCTGCGCGAGCGCCTTGCTACGCTTGGAGCGCCACGCGGGATGGGTCTAATGATCGGGCTGGAGCTAGACAAACCGATTGCCAAAAAAGTCGTGGCAGAGGCACTGGCGCTGGGCCTGATTATCAACGCGACAGGAGACACGACCCTAAGAATCATCCCACCTCTCACGCTGACCAAGGAATTAGCGGATGAAGGGGTGAACCTTCTGGTACAAGCTATTGAGAAAGCAAGCCTGAAAGGCTCTTAAATATTCCTGTCTGCGTAGCTCAGAAGAGAGAGCACCGCACGTGTCGCTTGCCACGGCGCGAAGCATCCTGGCTTGGCATGTTAGGATGCGGTGCGGAGGTCGCGGGTTCAAGTCCTGCCGCAGACAATATCTGTCTCCAATCGCGGAGCGATTTTGTGGCCGAAGGCCCGTAGACGCCTACTTCAGTGGGCGGGTGCCGATTTCAATCGGCGGGAAATAATTATGGCGATTCAATTTACACGTAACGGACGAAAAGCGATGCTCTGGGCGCAGGTTGAGGCCATGCGGCGGGGGGACTCTTATGTGGAGCGTGAGCACCTGCTCATGGGCCTGCTACATGGGGAAGCGACCAGCGCTCTTCAGCTTCTAGATCGAATTGGCTACGCGCCGGAGGAGCTTCGGATGCGGATCTGTAGCCTGCTGAAACCCGAGAACGGTGCCGCACGTACAGAGTCCGCTACCCTCTCGCCTGGCGCGAAACAAATTGTTGAACAGGCCCGTCGTGAGACCGAGTCTACCGGCCACGACTATGTTGGCACCGAGCACTTGCTATTGGCGCTGCTCCACGATGCTCCTGCGAGCGTCGAGAGTGTGGGCCTCAGCTACGAAAGTGTTGCGCAAGCGCTCTCGTCGGGGATGGCTGGGGCACTCACCGAGGAGTTCAACCCCGCTCCCGAGCAGATTCCCACCCGCCCCACACCGCGTGTGAGCTTTCTCAAAGGACGGCACTTTCTCTCCGTTAACGATCTCACGACCGAGGAGATCGAGCAGCTCTTTGACCTAACGCGGGAGATCAAGCTCGGAAAGGCACAGAAAGTGGCGGCGGGTAAGTGCGCCGCGCTCCTCTTTGAGAAGCCTAGCCTGCGCACCAAGCTCTCGTTTTCTGTGGGAATGAGCCGCCTCGGGGGCCAGGCGCTGTACTTTGCCAGAGAAGAAGTGGGGCTAGGGCAGCGTGAGTCCGTGAAAGATGCGGCGCGTGTGCTCTCCCGAATGGTGGACGCGATTGTCATTCGGACGTTTGAGCATAAAAACATCGTCGAGCTTGCACACTACGCCACCGTCCCGGTGATCAATGCACTCACAGACCTTGAGCATCCCTGCCAAGCACTGGCGGATTTCTACACGATTCTGGAATACCGCGCCGGGACCCGGGGCCAGAAGCTGGTCTATATCGGCGATGGTTGCAACACGGCCATCAGCCTGATGCTGCTCGCCCCACGCCTTGGGACACACTTCACCCTCGCCTGCCCGCCGGGCTACGAGCCGGACAAATCTCTGATAGAGCAGGCAAAAGAGCTTGCTGCTTGGCATAACACCGAGTTTGAGATCAGCCACGACCCCGTCGCTGCCGCCAACGACGCCGATATTCTCTACACCGATGTTTGGACCTCGATGGGCCAAGAGGACGAGAAAGCCAAGCGCCTCGCCGACTTTGCGGGCTTCCAGATCGGGGCGAAAACGCTTCGGGAAGCCAAAGAAGACGTGCTGATCCTGCACTGCCTGCCCGCCCACTACGGCGAAGAGATCACCGAGGATGCCGTGGACAGCCCGCAGTCCGGCATTTTTGATCAGGCAGAGAATCGTCTGCATGTCCAGCAGGCACTTCTCGCTGCGGTACTTTAGTGACTTTTCCCACTGCAACTAAGATGGGGTAGCATGGTTCTATTGATAGGAGGGTTGATTTTATGCAACGACAGCAGCTACGCAATTTACAGAGAAACAAGCTTGTACAGTGGGGAACGTTATTTTTAGTAGGGGGAGCTGCGATTCAGCTAGTCATTACGCTGGCAAAGCTACTTTCTCCCTTGACAGGCTGGGCAATCTTAGCCGGAATCATCTTGATCGTGGTGGGCCTTATTCGGGGCAAGTAGGCCTGATAGAAATACGGGGTTTTTCGCTGTTGCTTCTCATGCTAGTAGTTTTACGAGGCTACATGAGCCTCTGGCCAACCAGCGGTGCGAACTCCGTGGGGCCAAAGCTGGCATTGATCGAGTAGCACAGAGTCACGCACTCTCCCTCGAACTCACAGATTACCTTGGCGATAAAAGGCGTCTCGACGGAGCAGAGGCGCAGAGTTAGAGTCTTCTCCTGCTCGCTCCAAGCGGCGGCTCCTGCGGTCTGCTGCGGCTTGCCGTGCCACTGCCGGAAGCTGGTCTCACCAGGCAGCCAGCTACCAAAGCCACCGATGAGTGTGTGTCCGTCAAGCATCAGCGTGAGTTTTTCTTCATCGCTTTGGATTTGTAGCTGGCTCAGCCCTTGGTCGTTCTCGGGGAAGCTGTAGGTCGCGGAGAAAACGCGCTCAGCTCCAACGGGTTTTTTTAGCTCGCGCTGCCCGCCAAACGCGGGAAGTAGACTGGCCCAGATGTGGTTGAGCACTCCCTGCATATCCTTCACGCCCGACGTAATCGCGAGCACGGCATCTTGCTCGGGGAAGACGATGCAGAACTGGCCAAACGCGCCATCGCCGCGGTAGGCCCCGTGGCGGCAGCGCCAGAACTGGAAGCCGTAGCCCTGCGCCCAGTCGCTGTGAGGGTCATCGCCGTTTGCGATATGCTTCTTTGTTGCGCTTTCCACCCAGCCCTCAGGCAAGAGTCGCACACCGTTCCAGATACCATCACTCAAGTAGAGCTGGCCGAACTTGGCGATATCTTCCGTGCGGACGCCCAGCCCCCAGCCGCCGGTGTCAATGCCCAGCGGACACTGCTCCCAGGTCGGGCTCTTGATCCCCAGCGGCACAAGGAGGCGCGGCGTTAAGTAGTCAAGCAGCCGCTCGCCCGTGAGCTTCTGCAAAATCGCCGAAAGCATGTAGGTGGCGAGGCTATTGTAGAGAAAGTGGGTCCCCGGCGCATGGGGGACATCAGCAGCCAGAAACGAGGCAACCCAGTCGTTGGTCTCCGCGCGAAGTCCGCTCATCGGCTCAACGGCGTGGCCCGTGGACATGGTCAGCAAGTCGTGGACGCGCATTGTGGCTAAGTTCTCCGAGACAGTTTCGGGGGATTTTTCGGGGAAGAATGAGATCACTTTATCTTCCAGACTCAGCCGCCCCTCGGCCACCGCCAGCCCGATTGCCGTGGCCGTAAAGCTCTTGGAGAGCGAGAAAAGCATATGGCGCTTGTCCGAACTATACGGATGCCACCAGCTCTCGGCGATCACTGCGCCATGCCGCACGAGCATCACACTGTGCAGCTCCAGGCCAGAGCTTGCGCAGGCAGCGAGAAACGCGGCGATACCGGAAGAGTCAACGCCTTGGGCCTCGGGCGTGCTACGAGGAAGAGAGATCATGCGGAAATTGTACCAGGCAACCTGTGGTAAACTTATGTTTATGACGACACGTGAACGCTATGAGGCGGCGATTGCCTCGCTCACGGAGAAGCTCCAGAAAGACCGTACGATACTGGCTGCCGTGCTTTTTGGATCGCTGGCCTACGATGATGTCTGGGAGAAGTCTGACATTGATCTAGGCATTATCGGTGAGGAGTTTGTGAAAGAGATGGGCTTCACGCTCTACGAAGAGGGCATCTCGGTGCACGCTTTTCTCATGCCCCGCTCCAAGTTTCGCAAGACCATGGAGGGGGCGCTTCAGGGCTCGTTCTGGAGCTCACTCTTGCCCCGAAGCCGCCTGCTCTTCACCAAAGATGACTCGCTTGCCTTGCTCTGGGAGAGTGCAGGGACGCTGGGAGAGCGCGATAAACAATCACAGCTCCTGTGTGCCGCCACCGCCTGCCTGCCGGTCTTGACCAAGGCGGAGAAGTGGCACCACGTCAAGCGTGACTTCCACTACACCGCCGTTTATCTTCTCCAGACCGCAATGCAGCTTGCCGCCGTTGAAGTTCTTGCTGCGGGGCAGAGTCCTGGCCGGGAAGTCATCCAGCAGGCGCTTAAGCTCAACCCCGCGTTCTTCCACCGAGTCTACACCGATGTTCTTGATGGCCCCAAGACCGATCAATCGCTTGGTGAGGCACTTTCTCTATGCGATGCGTATCTTACGGAGCGCATCCCGCTCTGCTTCTCGCCGCTGCTCCACTGGCTCGAAGACGCCGACGGCCCCCGCTCCACGCAGGAGCTCAATGCCCACTTCAAGCACCACTGGCATGCCGAGCACCTCGATTTAGCCTGCGACTGGCTCGCGGACAAGGGAATCCTAGACCGGGTCGGAATCCCCCTGCGCCTCACTAAAGATAGCCGCGTCACCGTGGACGAGGCGGGCTATGTCTTTGTGGGAGGGCTTTAAAATATGCGAGAGACGATTTTGATTCGTGGGGCGCGGGAGAACAATCTCAAGAACATTACGGTGGAGATTCCGCGCGATAAATTGATCGTGCTGACCGGGCTGAGCGGCTCGGGGAAGTCGTCGCTGGCGTTTGACACGCTCTATGCCGAGGCGCAGCGGCGCTTTATGGAGTCGCTCTCGGCGTGGACGCGGCGGTTTGTGCAGCAGCAGAGTCGCCCAAAAGTGGATGCGATTCTGGGGCTCTCGCCGGTGATCTCCATTGAGCAGAAGACCATCACCAAGAACCCGCGCTCGACAGTCGGAACCATGACTGATGTGGGGGACTACCTGCGCCTGCTCTACGCCACCAGCGGCGAGGCGCACTGCCTGCGCTGCGCACAGCCTATCCCCACGGTCAGCCTAACGCAGCTCTCCGAGCACCTTCTGTCCCTCCCCGAGGGCACGGCAGTCGAGCTGTGTGCACCGCTGGAGAAGCCCTACGGCGAGGAGTGGAGCTATCTCTTCACCGAGATTCGCACCAAGGGCTGCCGGAGAGTGCGCATCAACGGCGAGCTACGCGACCTCGCCGATGAGCTGGCGCTGGAGGAAGACTCGCCCCTTGAGGTCGAGGCCGTCGTGGACCGGGTGCTGGTCAAGCGCTCGCAGGCCAAGCAGCTTCTTGTGGCACTCACGGATGCCGCCAAGCTCGGGGAGGGTTTTGTGCGCTGCCGCTTCGAGGACGAGAGAGTGGAGGCGAAGTTTTACGAGAACTTTGGCTGCCCGGAGCACCGGCTGACGTTTATCGAGCGCGAGGGCTGGTACTTCTCGTTCAACGAGCCCGAGAGCGCCTGCTTAACGTGCTCGGGGCTGGGAACGTATCTGCGAGTACACACCGGCCTGCTTGTCCCCGATCCGTCGCGCTCTCTTTTGGGTGGCGCGTTTGTTAAAGAGGCGTTCAATTTCGATAAAAACAACAACAATGGGCGCATTCTCTGGGGCCTCGCGGCGCACTACAGTTTCTCGCTGGAGACACCGTTTGTAGACTTGCCCGAGAGTATTCGCGAGATTCTTTTCTGGGGCACGAAGGGCGAGGAGATCACGCTGGCGCTGCCTCCAGGCGGCCGCGATGATCGCAGCATTGGCAGAAAGCAGAAGTTTGCGGGGGTGGCGACCCAGATCGACCGCTGGTATCGCGGGTACCGCCAGAAGCAAGAGTCTAACTCCAATGTCGAGGACTGGCTACGCAAGGTCATGATCGAGACCACGTGCCCGGACTGCCAGGGCGTTCGCCTGCGCCGCTCGCGCACCCGGATTACGTTTGGCGGGACAGACATCCACACCCTGAGCAACCGCACCCTCGCCGATGTCGCTGTCTTTTTGCGCGAGCTACCGGCACCGAAACGTAGCCCTGAGGCGGCGCAGCAGATCCTCCAGGCGATTCTCTCGCAATTGGAGCTCCTGTGCGATATCGGGCTGGACTATCTCTCGCTTTCACGGCGCTCGGGAACACTCTCTGGCGGGGAGTCGCAACGCATCCGGCTCTCGGCGCAGATCGCCAGCGAGCTGATGGGGATGCTCTACGTGCTGGATGAGCCGTCGATTGGCCTGCACCCCAAGGACAACGAGAAGCTGATCGCGACGCTGAGAAGACTGCGCGATATCGGCAACACCGTGATCGTGGTCGAGCACGACACCGACACGATCCGCGCTGCCGATCATATCCTCGAAATTGGGCCAGGGCCGGGGATTCACGGTGGGGAAGTGGTCGCCAGTGGCACCATCGCCGAGCTCTGCGCCAACCCAGATTCGCTCACCGGGGCGTTTCTCTCCGGGCGGCGCGAGATTGCGCTGCCGAAAACGCGCCGCGTAGTTGGCTCCGATGCACTGGTCTTGTCTGGGGCACGGGAGAACAACCTCAAGAACCTCACCGTGCGCTTTCCACTCGGCGTGTTTATCGCGGTCACGGGGGCATCGGGGTCGGGGAAGTCCACGCTGGTCAACGATATCCTCCACAAGCAGCTCTATAACAAAAAGTACGACTCGCGGGTTTTAGCTGGGGCGCACGACTCCCTGAAGGGCATCGAGAAAATTGGCGATGTGATCGAGATTGATCAGAGCCCCATTGGCCGCTCGCCACGCTCCAATCCCGCAACCTACGTGGGCTTCTACGACGACATCCGCCAGCTCTTTGCGTCGGTTCCCCTGTCCGTGGAGCGCTGCTACAGCGCGTCGCGCTTTAGCTTCAACGTGAAGGGCGGGCGCTGCGAGGAGTGCGGCGGCGAGGGGACGATCACCACCAAGCTAAACTTCATGCCCGATGTGGAAGCACCCTGCCACGCCTGCAAGGGGAGCCGCTATAACCCCGAGACGCTGGAAGTTTTGTACAACGGAAAGACCATCGCCGATGTGCTGGCCCTGAGTATCGAGGATGGCGCGACGTTCTTCACGGAGCACAAAAAAATCGCCCACAAGCTACGCGTTCTCGCCGATCTAGGTCTCGGCTACCTCACCCTCGGCCACCCCGCCCCCATCCTCTCCGGCGGCGAGGCGCAGCGTGTCAAGCTCGCCACTGAGCTGGCCAAGATCAAGCGTGGTGCCAAGAACCTCTATATCCTCGACGAGCCCACCACCGGCCTGCACCTCGCCGATATCCAGCGGCTTTTGGACTGCCTCAATCGCTTAGTGGATGCGGGAAACACCGTGCTGGTCATCGAGCACCACTTAGACATCATCAAGTGCGCCGACTGGGTGCTCGACCTCGGCCCCGATGGCGGCAAGAACGGGGGGACGATGGTTGTCGAAGGAACGCCCGAGACCGTCGCCGCCTGCCAAGAGTCGTACACCGGGCGATTTTTGCAGGATATACTGAAGCCATGTTAACCGCACACCGTGAAGAAGTGACGGTTGCCGAGGACGGCAGCCTAACCTTGACCCATTTGCCGTTTGTCCCCGGCGATAAGGTCGAGGTCATTGTCCTGCCACGCTTCGCCAGTGCCCCCAACCGTCGCCGCGAGCCGCGTCCCTATGGCCTCTGCGCAGGTGAATTTGTCGTCCCTAAAGACTTCGATGCTCCCCTCCCCGACGAAATTCTGGACGCTTTTGAAGGCAAATGAAGCTGCTTCTTGACACGCACATATTTCTCTGGTTTCTCAGCCAAGATCCACAGCTCCCCGTGGAATACCGTGATGCCATCATCGACCCTGAAAACGAGGTTTACCTGAGTGTCGTCTCTCTTTGGGAGGTTATCATCAAGCAACAGCTCGGCAAGCTCCCCTTGCCACAACCAGCGGAAACCTATCTCCCCATCCAGAGAGACCGCCATGGAATTGTCGCGCTGCCTGTCACCGAAGAGAGTGTCGTGCGAGTCGCTTCCCTCCCACCGCTTCACCGCGACCCATTTGATCGCTTACTGATTGCCCAAGCACTTCATCATGGACTAACTCTGGTTACT
>NZ_JANNYP010000052.1:0-5364 GCF_031410135.1 Armatimonas sp.
CGCCAGGGCGGGCTGTTTTTCCTGATACAGCTCCGCGAGGTGTGTCAGGGTGGTGGCCTCCCCCAGCGGGTCTCCCGCAGCCCGTTGCAGAGCGAGAGCCCTCTGGTAGGAGGCGAGGGCTTTCTGTGGCTGGCCGAGCTGCTGGTAAACCTCTCCGAACTGCTGGTGCGTCTCTCCCGTTTGTGCTTTGAGCTTGAGTGCCTCATTGAGCTGCAGGGCTTCCTTAAGGGAGGTCAGGGCCTTCTCCGGCTGCTTTAGATGCGCCCACAGGATTCCTAGCTTGCCATACTGCCATGCCAGCGAGGTCTTCTGGTTCAACATGTGGAAGAGCTGGAGTGCCTCCTGGGAGTAGTGAAGGGCATTGGCGAAGTCGCCCTCGCTCTCGTAGAGGCTGCCAATCTCTGAGAGCACCTTTGCAACCAGCATGCTCTGAGCATAAGCCTGCCCAAGCCTAAGTGCCTCCAGGAAATAGCCCAGCGCCTTCTGCGCCTCCCCTTGCTGGGCATAGAGATGGGCGATAGCAATCGTGTCTATCACTTCCTCGGGGGAATCCTTAAGCGCACGGTGTAGAGAGAGAAGCACTTGTGCATTCTCTAGGGCTTTCTGGTTCTGGTTGGTTCGCCGGTAAAGCTCCCCATGTATGTTCCGTGCGGTGGCAGCTCCGCGAAGATCTCCCACCTCCCGACTCAACTGCTCCGCCTGCTCTAGGTGCTTCAGTGCCTGGGCTATCTCCCCCAGGTTGAGGTAGGTATAGGCACACGCGGTCAGGAACCCGGCTCGGCCCGCTTTATCCGTGACGGTGCCGTAGAGGCGCACCCCTTCCTGCAGGGCGACAATCGCCTTGGCTTTCTGCCGAAGGGTGGTGTAGGTAGCTGCCTGTCCCCTCAGGGCGTAGGCTTCTCGACCCGGCGAAGGGAGGGCATGCGCGACGGTCTGGGTCTGCTGGAAATAGCTCAGAGCCAGGTTCAGATCAAGCATCTGGGTCGCCTCCCCTAAGTTCTGGAGAAGGCTGGCTTCACTCTCAGCATCTCTCGCGGCACGTGCTTTCTCCAGTGCCTGCTCAAAGAGCTTTACCTTCCGTGCAGGATCAATAGTTTTTAAGGCTTCTGTCTCTAACCGTATCATCTCCGCACGAAGTGTTTGAGTCTCTTGTGTCAGAGCGACTCTCATGGCCACACTTCTTGGGCGATCTCTTCGGCGCTCTTGCCTACCAGCTCTCGACGAAGCTCGGCAACTCTCTCTTCCACGACAACAGTTTCCCTCACCAGCGCATCAATCAGGGACTCGGTGTAGGCCGCGTACTCATGGCGAAGCTCCACGAAGAGCTGGTGAGCCGCCACATAGTAGCGCAGGGCTTGCTCACTCTCGCCTTGCTGCTGCACAGTTTCTCCTAGGTTGTTCAGAGCCCGTGCAATTCCAAAGACATTGCCGAGGGTCCGTTCTACGTCGAGTGATTCGGTGAAGTGCTGACGGGTTGTCTCCCACGCTTCCCGGGCAAATGTGAGATTGCCCAGGTTGGTGACGGTGGCGGCGACGCCCCGCAGATCGCCGAGAGTGCGGTGCACGGTGAGGGCTTCGGTGAGAAGCACGATGGCCCTCTCGGAGTCGCCGTCGGGGTCTTCTAGCTCGACGAGCGCCAGGTTGTTCTTGGCAATGGCCTGCTCCAGAGTGGCCTCGGTGGGCGCGAGGCGCTCACTGGCTTGTTGCAAGAGTGCTCGCGCCGCACTCCAGCGCTTCTCTTTGTAGACAATCTGCCCCAGCAAGTTCTCCGAGCGTGCCTCGCCGACAACCTCGCCGATGGCGAGGTAAAGCTGCCGCGCTTCCTCCGCGAGGCGCGTGGCATCGTCGTAGGTACCCAGATCGAAATGCAGTCCGGCCCGCTCCCAGACCAGCTCGGGGAGGCGGTGCGCGGCAAGGCCGCGCTCCAGAGGGGCAATGGCCTCGGTGAAGAATCCACGCCGCTGGAGGGGGCGGGCCAGCGCCAACGCGAGGCGTGGGGCCAGTTCCGGAGGCGCGACCTCCAGCGCCTCACGCAGATTCGCCGCGAGCAGATCGAGCCGTCGCAGTGCCTGAGCTTCGGTGGGGGTGTTGAACTGCGCGAGCTGCACCTCCGCGAGCGTGAGAAAGTGTCGGGCATGGCGCGTCTGCGTACTCACCTGAAGCTCGGGCTGCTCGGCGAGGCGCTCGGTGGCGTAGACCCGTAGCGACTCCAGCAAGACAAAGCGAGCCTCGCGCTGGTCTTCTCGCTGGGCGCTACTGAGGAGCGAGCTCTCCCGCAAGACAAGTAGCCCCTCCAGAACCTCCATGCCGCCACAGACCGCCTCGGCATCGTCGGTGGAAAACGGCCCCGCAAACACCGAGAGCTGGGTTAGTAACTGCTGCTCTTCCCTGCGCAATACCTCAAAGCTCCAGTCAATGGTCGCCCGAAGCGTGCGGTGACGCTCGGGGAGATCCACTGTTTGACTCTGAAGCAGGCGAAAGCGTTCCTCAAAGCGATCCAGCATCTGCTGGGGCGTGAGGGTTGCGATGCGTGCCGCTGCTAGCTCCAGCGCCAGTGGCAGACCGTCTAGGCGGCGGCACAGCTCGGTCACGGCTCCGCTGCTCTCGGTCGGAAAGAGCGCTCCGAGCTGGGAGGCGACCGCACGCTCCCGAAAGAGCTGCTCGGCGGCAGGCAGTGAAAGAGGGCTCAGCTCTAGGGTGAGCTCGGAACGAAGGCCCAGTTTCTTGCGGGAGGTCACCACGCAGACACACTCCGAGGCACTGGCCAGCAGGCTGCGAATCGCCACGGGGGCATCGGGGATCTGCTCGGTGTTGTCCAGAATCAGCAGTGTCCGGCCCCGAGGAGTTAGCACACGCCCGAACTGCTCACTGAGCGGCATATTGGGCTGGAGCGGCAGGTGGAGTGCTGCTGCGACGCGACGAAGCAGCGCATCGCCGCTGTGTTGATCCTCCAGGCCGATCCAGAAAACGCCACCCGGGAAGCTCTCGCGGCAGTGCCTTGCCACCTCGTGGGCCAGCCGGGTCTTGCCCACTCCGCCCATGCCCTTGAGAGTTAGCAGGCGCTTGCCCGACCAGAGGTGCTGGAGAACCTGCTCGTGCTCGGCTTCCCGCCCGATAAAAGCGCTCTCGATCAACGAGAAGCCGTAGAGCCTCCCCGCTTTTCCTACCGTGCGCTCCATGGCCCGCTCCGAGCACGCCTCGAAACGCGCCTGAAGCCGCTCGCGCTCCATGAGAATCCAGTCGTCGTAGAAGCCGGGGAGAAACTCCGCTCCCGAGAGCTTCGCCGCCCCGATCACATCACCCGCCGCCAGCTTTACCTCGAACTCCGCCACATCGCACGTGACGCAATTTGGGTCAAGCCCCACCCGAAACTTATCGCTTACCAGCGCCGAGCCGAGCACGGGGCGTAGCGACGAGAGAGCCGCAGAGAGGCTATTGCGTCCGTGTGCCGGGTCTTTATCGGGCCAGAACCGCTCGGCCAGCACCTCACGCGGGTGTGAGCGCGGGAGCGTCAGTGCCAGATAGGCCAGCATCGCTGCGGATTTCTGGGTCTTAAAGTGCGTGACACTCTCTCCGCTCGGGGAGATAATTCGAGGGCCGCCGAAGAGATCGATGCGCCAGCACAGGGACATAGGGCCTCATTATAGCGGATTTTTAGATTTCAGGAATCTTTCAGGGTTCTGTGTTAGAGTGCTCTCATGGAAAACAAGACTCAACACCTGCGCCTCACCCGAGGCGGCTTTCTATCGGCACTGGCGTTCTCGGTGACGTGCACCATGGGCATCTTACAGGGCTGTAGCAGTGGCGGTGGCGTGACCGACTCCACGCCAACACCAACACCAACGGCGATTCCCACTGCGACTCCGGTTCCCACTGCGACACCTATCCCGACGCCGACGCCGGTTCCCACGGGAGGGCCGACCCGTAGCTACCAGCTCACGGTGCGCGGGTCGCGGGGGAGCGTTCCCCTCGAACTCTTGAAAAAGACGACTCTGCTGACACCGGGCAGTACCGTCAGCGCCACGACCTCCATTAGCATTGCAGATCTCCTCATTGCCCCCACACTCTATGGCGACCGGCGCTTTGCAGGCTGGGAGTACAAGGGAGCACGCTTTAGCACGGCGGCGGCGATCAATGACTTGCCCGTCGCGGTGGTGGACGGGGATACGATCACGGCCGTCTACGAACCAGCAGGGACTGGTGTCAAGCCCTTGACCCCCAACTACGATGATACGGAGCCTGCGTTCTGGGCAGCGCCGGGCAATCTGAAGATATTCTTCGATCCCAATGTCAGCGCGGACATGCAAGCTGTGATCAGGGAAGGCATTGAGAGATGGATGAAAGCACTCGGCTCAAGCTTTGGATACTCCGTGGTCACCAATCAAGCAAGCGCACAAATTGTGATCAAAATGGGAGCTGTGGCATCGTCAAGTGCTTTTACATCCGTAGGCTACGTGAATAATGCGAGCCCTACTCCTATAGAAGACGCTGTGATGATATTTGATCCTGCAAAGCTTCCTTCGATAACCGATCCTGAAAACCGAAAAGCCGTCGTGGCACTCGCCTGCCATGAGTTTGGCCATGCTTTGGGGATTGGAGAGCATAGCACTGTCTCAACCGATACGATGTTTCCCTCGGTCAGCAACAATACTCTTGTGATTACCCAGCGAGATCTCAATACGATGATGAACATGTACAACATTTTCGACGGTCGGTCTCGTCCGATCTCTCGTGCTACCGGCACGGGCCGGACGCGAACCAAGATCGTTGATTGTCAGCTGCATATCGCGCCTAAGTCCTAGGGATATAGTGCACGAATGACGCGCCGCCGACGAAGATCGGCGACATTGGAGTTAAGGAAAGACAACTATGAAAAGCAACACTTCGGAACCTACTCAGCCCCTGCGCCTGACGCGCAGCAGCTTTCTCACGGCACTGACACTCTCCGTAATCACTTCCGTAGCCATCCTCCAAGGCTGCACCAGCGGCGGCGGCGGCGGCGACAGTGGTGGCTCCGGCAATAACTTTGCCGAGTTCTCCGTCAGCGCACGGAAGATCAATCTCGTCTGTCCCGGACCGTCTGGTGGTGAAATCGCGCTGGAGAATGTCAGTCCTAATACCCTAACCATAACGTGAGTTCGGGATTCCGGTAAACTGAGTTAGCTTACAACACGGTTTTAGGAGTCCCAACCCATGCTTAGTCTACTCGATCTCTTCTGTGAGATTGATGATTTCTGCCAAGAATTTCTCCCAGAACTACGAAAATATCAGGTCACCTCCTCTCGATCAAGGCAACGAAAACGCAGCCTGTGTCAAAGCGAAATTATCACGATACTTATTGCTTTTCAGCTCTCACACTATCGA
>NZ_JANNYP010000053.1:0-1057 GCF_031410135.1 Armatimonas sp.
ACGTCACGCTTTTCTACCGCCTCGCCGACAACGGTCGCTACCGTCGGATCTTGCCGCAAGAAGGCGTTTTTGTGAGCGAGGCCGTGCCGGGCCTACCGCTCTGCCCCGCCTGGCTCTGGCAAGATACCCTACCGACGATGCGAGAGATCGGAAATTTCTGGAGTACGCACCATGCTGCCTGAGATTCACTTTGACCGAATCGAAGATGCCATTGAGGACTTGCGGGCGGGCAAGCTCATTATTCTCGTAGACGACGAAGACCGGGAGAATGAGGGTGACTTTGTGATGGCCGCTCAGTTTGTCACCCCAGAGATCAACACCCTCATGAACCGGCGTGCCAGCGGCATTATCACCGTACCGATGATGGCAGAGCGCCTAGAGGAGCTGAACATCCCGGCGCAAGTTCAAGACAACACCGAGGCGATGCGCACCGCGTTTCATGTTGCCGTAGACGCCCGCGCCGGAACCACCAGTGGCTCCAGTGCGCAAGACCGCGTCGTGACGATCCACAAGCTCGCTGATCCGAGTGCGGTGCCTGCGGACTTCAACCGCCCCGGCCACGTCAGCCCGCTCATGGCGCGCAACGGCGGCGTGTTAAAGCGCCCCGGGCACACCGAGGCGACCGTGGACCTCATGCGCCTTGCGGGGCTCGAGCCCGTGGGCGTGATCTGTGAGATCATGGGCGACGATGGCGAGATGCTACGCCTGCCGGGCCTCGCCGCGCTTGCCAAAGAGCTAGGTCTCAAGCTCTGCACCATCGCCGATCTCATTCGCTACCGCCGCCGCACCGAGAAACTGGTTAAGAAGCTCGCCGTGGTGCAGCTCCCCACGCGCTTTGGTAGCTTCGTCGCCCATGCCTACATGAGCGAGGTGGACAACAACGAGTACCTTGCGCTCGTCATGGGCGAGATCACTCCCGATGACTCGATTCTCTGCCGCATCCACAGCTCGTGTGTCACGGGAGACTTGCTCGGCTCCCTGCGCTGCGACTGTGGCGACCAGCTTCAGCTTGCCTTGCAGAAAATCGCCGACGAAGGCCGGGGCGTTCTGCTCTACA
>NZ_JANNYP010000054.1:0-7576 GCF_031410135.1 Armatimonas sp.
ACCAGAACCAAACGGGTGCTTGGAGGGCGATCACGAGCAGCATGGTCGTTAAAGAATCCACCAGAGCCCGGCGCAGAGATGCACCAAAGTGCATCTTGCCCCAGACGGAGAACGCGTAGCCCATGCCATAGATCACGATCACCGCGCCCAGGAAGAGGCGGCGATTGCGTGGGGTAGCGAGAATATCGAGCTGGGGCTCTGGTGCAGGAGCAAGCAGCTTCTTTTTCTTCTGGTTCATTTTGTCTTTACCCACCCCAGAACGAGTAGGGCTGGATATCTAGCGCCCAGCCCACTAGGTGCCAGAACGAGCCGACAATGCACTGGCCGAGAATCAGCCCGAGGAAGAACGGCATGGCCTGACGGTAGAGTTTCACCCCACCGTAGCGCAGAATAACTCCCTTGATAACCCAGGCAAAGAGCAGCGGCATCCAGACCAGGTTCATGCTCCACGAGCCCGAGATGGCGTAGCCAATGGGGTGGAAGGGCCACCACGGGAACTTAATACGGGCGATCATCAGCAGGGCGCAGAAGAAAAAGCCAACCCCAATCGCACCGTTGGCGATCCAGTTAGGCGGCTGTGGCTGGGTCATCCAGCCATTGAGTCGGTTGTAGGCCTCGCCCGAGAAGCCCTGGCCACCACGCATCTTGCCCATCGCGCCAAAGTCGTAGGAGAGATGCAGGTAGGCCCAGAAGGCGGCAAAAGCCCCGAAGGCTCCCGCAACCACGAGCCCCGCAAACATCATCCGCTGGCTCATCTTCACATCTTTGGCGATCTTGAGCCCCTCGATGGCAAAGGGCATCGGGTGCGAGCGGTAGGCACGGTTGAACCAGTAGAAGAAGTTCAGGATCGTGAGATCCTGCGCCGAGAACGCCGGGGTGCCAAACGAGCGGGTGAGCATGTGATCCGGGCCCGAGAAGTGCAGGTCGTGCACGGGCGGGCCAAGCTCGGCGCGAATACGGCCCACGGCGAGAGCGAGGGCCATGTAGATCGCAAAGGCAGCAAACGAGATCAGCGGAGAGAGGCCGAGCCAGGTGAAGAAGCCAACCAGACCCGCAAAGCCCAGGAGAAAACCGCCCAGCGCCTGACGGTAGCTCATCGCTTCTTGCGAGTCGTCTACATCGGAGGGCTCCCTCCAGAGGCGCTTCCACATCTGCGAGAAATAACTACGTCCGTTCCAGAGCAAGAAGACCAGGATCGCGATATAGCCGCCAAACGACTGCTCACGCACAAAGGGAAAGTCTGGGGTCACATCCCAGGCCATGAGCCGCGAGACAATCAGCTGGGCTTTCCAGAACAGATAGAAGAACCAGCACGAGAAGACCAGATCAAGCGGCAGTAGGTAGCCCAGCCCAATGGCGAAGGGGTAGAACGAGTAGCACGTAAAGCCCGCCGCGTTCCAGGGCGAGGTAGTGAAGATTCCCCCAGTTGAGACATCGGTGTGCTGAAGGTTAATGGTCGGGAGTTGGGGATAGAGCGAGGCGAGCCCATTGAGAACCTCGATACAGGACACCAGGCCAAAGCCGATCCAGAAGAGCTTGTTGGTCCAGACCGTCTCTTTCTTCTGCTCCGTGAGCTGGAGGGGCAGCTCGACCACGGGGAACGGAAGGCGCTCGCGATCTTGCCAGCCCTGGCGCATCAGTACCGAGAGGCAGAGCATGGTCCAGAAAAGCACCGCGACAAAGCCCGTCCAGAGCAAGACAGGATTGCGCCACGCGGAGAGATGTTCCGGTGTGTAGAGCGTGGAGTGGCCCTGATAAAAGAGCTTGAGCGCCTCTTTCTCGCTGGGCGTGTCGCCTACCATGACAGCCTTGGGGAGATACGGCCCAAAGCGCTCCAGCCAGCCATTGGTGGCATTACCAAGCTGATAGGGGTGCGAGAGCATTGGCAGCAGCGCTGAGCACATGTCCTGCCCTGCCAGCGCTCCCCCCACAGCCACCATCGCGTAGATCTGCAAGATCTCCGCCTGTGAGAGAGCAAGCTTGGGTGCAAAGCGACGGATCGGCCAGTTAATCAGCAGCACAACCGTCAGCAAAAAAAGAGCGTTTGCAAAGAGGGAGATCGTGGAAAAGTAAGGCCCACTGCCCACGCGTTCGGCACGGATCACCCAGAAGGCATTGAGCAGGATCAACACGAGCGCAATCGGAAACGTCAGTCCCCAGCGAATACGAACCGAAGCTGTTGAATCACCCATAGCATGTCGTTATTCACCATTACTCTTAATGATTCCTGCTTGGGCCGTGGTATACTGAGCCCAAGCTGAGGAGTGCTGCAATCCATTTTTTCGTGGATCAGGCTCAGCTATCAAACTGCGCTCACCCTGGCAAAGCCCCTGGGTGGGCTTTATTTTTGCCTGAGAGATAACAAGAATGACTGAAACAACAACCCAAACCCTTGCCACGGACTTTATCGTGGCCGATCTGTCGCTGGCGGACTGGGGCCGCAAAGAGATCGCTATTGCCGAGACCGAGATGCCGGGCCTGATGGCCATTCGCGACGAGTACGCCGCCAGCCAGCCGCTCAAGGGCGCTCAGATCACGGGCTCGCTACACATGACGATCCAGACCGCCGTGCTCATCCAGACCCTAGAGGCACTGGGAGCAAAAGTGCGCTGGGCGAGCTGTAATATCTACTCCACGCAAGACCACGCCGCCGCTGCCATTGCCTACGGCGGAACCGCTGTTTTTGCGACCAAGGGCGAGACGCTGACCGAGTACTGGGACTACACCCACAAGATCTTCGAGTGGCCCGATGGTAGCTACACCAACATGATCCTCGATGACGGCGGCGACGCGACCCTGCTGCTGCACCTTGGCACCAAGGCCGAGACCGATCTCTCCGTGCTGGACAACCCCGGCTCCGAGGAAGAGACGATTCTCTACGCCAGCATCAAGGCCAAGCTTGCCGTTGACCCGACCTGGTACTCCACCCGCCTCGCGCAGGTGAAGGGCGTCACCGAAGAGACCACCACGGGCGTGCACCGCCTGCTGGAGATGAGCCGCAAGAACGACCTCAAGATGCGCGCCTTCAACGTCAACGACTCCGTGACCAAGTCTAAGTTCGACAACCTCTACGGCTGCCGCGAGTCGCTCGTGGACGGCATCAAGCGCGCCACTGACGTCATGATCGCTGGAAAAGTGGCCGTGGTCTGTGGCTACGGCGATGTGGGCAAGGGAAGCGCACAGGCTCTGCGCGCTCTGTCAGCCCAAGTGTGGGTAACCGAGATTGACCCGATCAACGCCCTTCAGGCCGCGATGGAAGGCTACCGCGTTGTGACCATGGAGTATGCCGCCGACAAGGCCGATATCTTCGTGACCACCACCGGCAACAAAGATGTCATTACCCGCAAGCACATGGACGCGATGAAGAACCAGGCCATCGTCTGCAACATCGGGCACTTCGACAACGAGATCGATGTCGCGGGGCTGGAGAGCCTTGAGTGGGACGAGATCAAGCCGCAGGTGGACCACGTGATCTGGCCCGACGGTAAGCGGATCATCATGCTCGCCAAGGGCCGCTTGGTCAATCTTGGCTGTGGCACCGGCCACCCGAGCTACGTGATGTCGTCCAGCTTCGCCAACCAGACCCTGGCGCAGATGGAGATCTGGATGAACCCCGACAAGTACGAAGTCGGCCAGGTCTATGTTCTTCCGAATCACCTCGATGAGAAGGTCGCCCGCCTCCAGCTCTCCAAGCTCGGCGCCATGCTCACCGAGCTCACCCCGGAGCAGGCCGCCTACATCGGTGTTGCGCAAGAAGGCCCCTACAAGCCCGACACCTACCGGTACTAGGAACTTATAATGAAAGCCGCCCCGCCGAATTTTCAGCGGGGCGGTGCTTTTGGTTAGTCAGATAAATTCCAAGCCTTTATTGTCAAAGTCAGTTCTTCCCCGTTTCTTCCGAAGCGCGGCTCCACTGGTTTATCATGCTCGATGGTTTCACCAAGAATATAAGTTCCATTTCTGAGCCATATCGCAATTTGATACTCGCCGCATATCAGCCTCCGAATGTATTGAATCGCGTCTTCGAAATCTTTTTCATCAATCGAACCATCCCAGCCACCACTGTGGCAGTGGTACAAATCGAAGCTGATCGTAATGCGATCCGCAATCAACGACTCCGTACCGACTCGAAAGACGACATTTGACGGAGCGAAAAACTTCACCTCAAAACAGCCTTCATCTTGTCCCTCGGCAATGTGTTCCTTAAATTCCGGAAATGCATCAAGCAGAACTGCAAGAAATCTCTTCGAATAATCGCCAAGTCCCATCCTGATAGCCTCTTAGCCTGAGTATAGCGCGTCTAGCCTCAATCGTTACCCAGAGATTCTCTTCGATCTCGATGAGGGGTTAGCCATAGGGTACCTTACAGTGATGACACCCTACATTCGTTTTCGTAGCGCACGATCCAGCGACCGACTGACCGAGCTGCGCCGGTTCTATGTCAATGGGCTGGGGTGCACGCTGCTTGGGGAGTGGGAAGACCACGAGGGCTACGACGGGCTGATTGTCGGCGCGATGCTCACCGAGCTCACCCCGGAGCAAGCCGCCTACATCGGTGTCGCACAAGAAGGCCCCTACAAGCCCGACACCTACCGCTACTAACCCGGGCTTTGTTTCTCTGGCTTGGGGCTGGTGCGTACCAGCTCCAGGCACTTCTCAATCAAAATCTCTCCGGTTTGCTCGCCCAGGGACGTGCGCGAGACATACTCATAGCGCGGGAAGCTGTGAAAATCCACTTTGGTCAAGATATAGCCAAAGGCATCGTTGGTGAGGCCAAAGAGCAAGTTATGCACTCCGGCCATCTTCCGCTTGAGATAGAAGCCGATATTGGGTAGCGCCTCGCCGGGGATCGTCAGAATCTGCGCATCGCCGAGATTGACGAGGTTCAGACGCGCCTGAATCGTGTGGTCTTTGCCTTTTCCATGCGGGTAGCCCAGCGGCGACTGTGTGACAACGGCCCAGAGCTCCGGGGACTGTACGGGAAAGGTCACGGAGAGGCTCTTGCAAAACAGCCCAGGCTTTTGCTGCACGGGCGCTTTGGCCAAGAAGCGCAGTGCCTCATCGGCCATGGTGTGTCCGATTCGTAGACACTCGTCCCAGGTGCGGGCATCCTCCCAGTAGCCTTTTTGTGGGTCTTTGGGACGATCCAGGTAGCGATTGTCCGCGGTGACCATTCCGCCCTGCGCACTGTTCATAAAGAGCGCCATGCCTCCCGCACGCTCCTCTAGACGCTCACAGAGCGGGCCGCAGAGATCGGGGCTGAGGATACCAATACTATTGCCCAGAACCTCCGGGTGGATAGCGTAGTTCACCAGGGTCGCGAGGGTCTTTCCTTCAGGAGTGAGTGCCTGAATCACCGACATCCGCCGGTCATAGAGCTCGGGGGCGTAGTAGTTGTAGGCGATCTTTCCCTGCGCCTCGCCGGTGGCGATCTTGAGGTGCGCGGGCTGCGCTCGGTCTATCGCCTCGTTGATGGCCTCCGCCGCCAGCGTGCAGACCCGCTCTATAAACGCCAGATCGCCGGTATGGCCATCTTTGCTATTGCCATCAGGGAAGGCGTAGCAGTCTGGGGCGCTGTGGGTATGGGTGGAACCAATGAGAATATTCTGCGCCGGAACACGGGGAACACGCGCCCGTACCCGGTCGCCGAGGACGCCCGGAAAGCCCAGGAGATCCAGCCCGACAATGACCACTTTTATCTTGCCGCGCTGGAGAAATAGTGCCCTCGCCGCCAGCTCGCCGCGCTTCTCGCGTGTCGGTTGCGTAGGGCCCATCCCACCTGAGACGGGCAGGAGAGGACTCGGGGTGATGATGCGCTTCGCTGCGCCTGCCCAAAGCGATTCTTGCTCTTGCATAGGCCCCACTTCTCCTATCGGGACAGGAATTCCTGCTCCGGTAGGAGATTGCGAGCTTTAGCGCACGAAGTCGGACATCAGCTGCGGCGCTGCCGTGTCGAAGCCGACCACGTCGAGCATACCGCCGTCGCTTGGATCGGCGATGGAGAAGTCATTGCTGACCATCCCCACGACGATAAGCTTTGCGGCAATGCCCAGCTGCTCCCGGTACTGGCGCAGGGCCTGCACCGGGTGGATGCTCCCGTGCCAGGTCTCCGAGTCTGTGTAGACGACGAAGACATCGGCTTTCACCTTGTTCTTCAGCGCCCACAGCATCGGCTGGGCACAGTCCGTGCTGCCAAACGGCAGGTTCGAGATGCGGCCAGCCACATCATCGAGCCGCTGGCGTGGCGTGATGCTCAGCTCGGTCAGCTTGTCCTGGAACGCCACCATTCGGTAGTCGTCCTCCGTTGCAGCCGTGATAAGCGCCATCGCCGCCGACGCGTCACGTGGGGTGAGTCCAGGGATTCCCGCGATCTCGCCCCCGCCCATCGAGCCCGAGACATCCAGAGCCAGCACCCAGCGCTTGCCCGTCGCCTCGATATTGCCGAAGCTCGCGTAGAACGCCGCATCCAGCGCATCCACCAGCGTGCCCACCGGCTTCCAAGTGCTGTTGCCACGCACGCCCTTGCCCGACCCGTAGGTCTTGAGCGCCGAGAGCACTGCAATCGGATGCACCCGCGCCTTCTTGAGCGCTGCCTTATCGGCCAGACGCTCGCTGACAGCCTTGACCTGCTCTTTGTCCTCGAAGATGCCCACACGGGTCATCGTCGCGAGGTTACGAAGCAACGCCGTGAGCGGCATCCCGCTTGCCAGCAGCGCCTCCCACACCGACTTCTCGGTCAGGAACTGCGTCGGAATCGCCTCGCGTGGCAGGCTTGCCTCACGGATCAGCGCGACAATCTCTGCCGCGCTCTGTGCACGCTTTGCCTGCTCGAACGCTACGACCATCGCGGGGATATTCTCCCCACCTGTGCCCTGCGTGATCCAGTGGTAGAGCGCCTTCTTCTGTTCACTCTCTGGCTTGGGGTGGCTCAGGCGCAGCAAGTCCCGGTGGCTCCAGCCATCGCGCTGCTGGTACTTGACCGCCTGGTAGGCCAGCGCATCGCTGTCCTTCTCGGCGTACCAAGCCCCGACCGCCTTACGTAGCCCACGGCCCCAGCCACGCATGCCGTCCACAAACTGTGCGAAGTGGAACAGATGCGTCCCCGTACGGCAGACCGTGGGGAGTGCCGTCAGCGCCGCCGAGCGCGTCTTGTCGTCGCCCTCCGACGCTGCAATCGCCAGCGCAAAGATCGCCGGATCGTTCTTCGGAGCCCGACCCGCATCCGAGATCTGCGCGATAGTCTTCACCGCCCGCAGACCGTCGGCCTTCACACACTCCTGAACCGCCTTAGCGTTCTCCACCGTCAGCTTCTGCTGGGTCGCGTAGTACGAGCCGCCCTCGGAACCAAGAACTAAGAAGCGCTCCAGCCGTGTCCAGTTGTCCACGGGGAAGCTGTAGCCTCCCGCCGAGTTGCGTACCTGCTTGCTACCCGGAATCGGCTGGTTCTGCGGCGTGATGTTCTTGTTGATCGTGTTCTTTAAGTAACTCATTTTTCGTGTGCCAGCACCCCCCGCCCCACCCACCACAACAGGGTGGGAGGGGTGTGGGGGGGGGTTTTTTGGTTATATTTATTTAT
>NZ_JANNYP010000055.1:0-27284 GCF_031410135.1 Armatimonas sp.
CTTCACAGTAGAAAATGGAGTGGCTAACTAATCTATTCTACACCAAAGAACTGGAACTTGATTTTGGACGACTACTAAGACGCGGCAGGCGACTCTTAAGGCGCTCTTTGACAGTAAAACGGGCAATGGCTTTGCGGTGCTGCGCCTCTGCATCGGGGCCTCAGACTTCAACCACGACGGTAGCTACACCTACTGCGACACGCCCGACCCGACTCTGGCGGCGTTTTCGGTGGAGCGGGAGACGCGCTTTCTGATTCCTTTGCTCAAAGAGATCAAGAAAATCCAGCCCAAGCTGACCCTAATCGCCTCGCCATGGAGCGCTCCCGCGTGGATGAAGACCAGCAAGAGCCTCAACGGCGGCTGGCTGGAGTGGGCGCACTACGGCACCTACGCGCAGTATCTCGTGAAGTACCTCAAGGCCATGGCGGCTGAGGGAATCTCTATCGCCTACCTCACGCCCCAGAACGAGCCGCGCCACGAGAGCGACAAATATCCCTCAATGCGCATGGAGCCTGCGGATCAAGCTCGCTTTATCGGGGAGCACCTCGGGCCTGCCCTCAAGAAAGCGGGACTGGCGACGAAGATCCTCTGCTGGGATCATAACTGGGACGGCATTGACTTTCCCCTAGCCGTCCTCGCCGACGAGAAAGCGCGGGCGTTCACAACGGGCGCGGCTTTCCATGGCTACGGCGGCGAGGTCGGTGCGCAAGCCAAGGTACAAAGTGCCTACCCGGGCAAAGAGATCCACTTCACCGAGAGCTCCGGCGGCGACTGGGCCAAGGACTTTGGCGGCAATCTCCGCTGGGACCTGACCAACCTGCTACTCGGCTCGGTGCGCTACGGGGCGCGGTCGGTGCTGAAGTGGAACCTGGTTCTCGATGAGAACCACGGCCCGCAAAACGGCGGCTGCACCGACTGCCGCGGAATCGTCACGCTGGATCGCAAGACGGGAGTGGTCACCAAAAACGAAGAGTTCTACGCCTTCGGCCATCTCGGGCGCTTCGTCCCCCCCGGCTCACACCAGATCAAAGCCAGCACGCTCCCCAACCTCCCCTCCGTTGCCTTCCTCCGCCCCGACGGCCAGTGCGTCTTGATCTGCTGCACCGAAAAAGAGACGAGCTTTGCCCTGCACCACCAAAATCGAGTCGCTGCTGTGAAGGTTCCTGCTGGCGGTGCACTCACACTTATTTGGAAGTAATCCAAATGCAAACACCCACTACGAAGCAGCTCATCATCGCCATCAAGAAACATGACTTGGTGACAGTAACACGACTCCTGGAGACGGGAGCTGATCCCAACGGTCACGAAACACTCTACACCCTCCCGAGTATTCGTGAGAACACAGAAGGTGGCAAACCCTACCCCGGCGACACACCTCTCCTGACTGCCACCGGGTTCCGCGAGTTGCCGATGGTTCGCCTCTTGCTCAAGAAAGGCGCGAATGTCAATGTGCAGGGTGTAAATGGAACGACACCTTTGATAGAAGCAATGCGCCCTGACGAGCCTGATATAGCTAAACTCCTCCTGGAGCACGGGGCCAAACCAGATCTAGCGACGATGTGGGGAACGACCGCACTAGTGGAAGCCGCAGGCTATCCTTCCCGGAGCAAGCACCTTGCGCTGTTGATTCGTGCGGGGGCGAATCCCAATGGAGTCGCCGGTCGCACCCCGCTTCAAGCAGCGGTCGAGATTGACGATGCGGATAACGTTCAGCAGCTCTTGCGAGGTGGTGCGAAAGTTAATTTTCAGCGCCCGGGCTTTGGAACAGCTCTCTACTATGCTCAAGACAATGCAGACATCGCCGCGCTTCTGCGCAAAGCAGGTGGGAAGCTACGTCCACCAGCTAGGGAAAAGTATCCAAACAACAAGCCATCCTCCCGACCATCTGAGGCACGCCGACAAGTTACGCCACGGGAGCAAAAACTCACTTCAGAAGACAGCCTCGTCCAGGAGTGTGTCCTGACCGATTTCTTGGCCTACCATGGCAAAGACTTATTTTTTCTTAATGACAAAGCGACCTCCTTATGGGTGATTAACATGACCCAACAATTTTCTGTGAATCACGAAACACAGATTGATATGGATCTTGAAAACGAACAAGCGCTCGCCGTTACCCTAGCGATGCGTGAAAGCCTTTTTGCCCGAAATGGCACCTCGGTTTCCCTAGCAGACTGGAAACCAAACTCCCCTGCCATTCAGTTACGCGATCAGAAAGCCATTACAGCAGCCACAGGCAGGTTTGGTGAGAAAGAGATCGCCGCACGTGCGTACGTGCGTCTCGCTCTGCCCGGTTACAACCCACAGCACACGGCAGCAGTCGTCCGTTTTTCGTTTGGCCCCACGCCACACGGTGCGTCCGGAACCTATTTTTTAAGACAGAATCAGGGCAAGTGGGTGATCACTTGGCGACGTTTTGCCTACTACGTCTGACAGTAATCTGGAGTGTCCCCTTGTGCTGACATGGCTTGTTCCCGTCGAGTAGAATAGAGCTACTATGACAGAGAACACATTTGGTCTGGGCTTCACCGACCGCACGCTCACCGAGCCTGAGGTGGCGCAGATTGTGGGGCAGGCGCTGGCTCCGCTGGAGCTCGCAGGCAAACGCCTCTTGCTGATCATCCCCGATGCCACACGCACCGCGCCAGTCGGCTGGCTCTTTCGGGAGATCTACGCCCAGACCCACGCCGCGGGAGCGCACCTAGACATCATGATCGCGCTGGGCACCCACCGCGCCATGACCGAAGACGAGATCTGCCAGCGGCTGGAGATCACGCTAGAGCAACGCCACGCAACCTACGGCTCGGTGTTGTTTTTGAACCACGCCTGGGACGATCCGAGCGCACTGGCGTCTCTGGGGACGATCCCGAGTGAGGAGATCGCCGCGCTCTCGGATGGCCTCTTTGCGATGGACGTGCCGGTGCGGATCAACAAGATCATCTACGACTACGACCGGTTAATGATCCTTGGGCCGGTCTTTCCGCACGAGGTCGTGGGCTTCTCGGGGGGCAATAAGTATCTCTTTCCGGGCATCTCCGGCCCGGAGGTGCTGAACTTTTTCCACTGGCTCGGGGCGGTGATTAGCAACCCGCTCATCATCGGGCACAAGTGGACTCCCGTGCGCAAAGTGGTGGATAGAGCTGCGGCTATGGTGCCCACGCCACGCACCGCGTTCTGTATGGTGGTCGAGAAGGGAATGCTGGCCGGGCTCTACGCGGGCTCGCCGGAAGCGGCCTGGGACGCTGCCTCCGATCTGAGCGACCAGCTTCATATCACCTACATGCCCCGCGCGTTTCACACCGTGCTCTCCTGCGCCCCGCCCATGTACGACGAGCTCTGGGTAGGCGGAAAGTGCATGTACAAGCTAGAGCCCGTGGTCGCCGATGGCGGCGAGCTGATTATCTACGCCCCGCATATCCACGAGATCTCCGTCACCCACGGCGCGTTTATTGAGCGCCTCGGCTACCATGTCCGCGATTATTTTCTGGCGCAATGGGACAAGTTCAAAGATGAGCCCTGGGGCACGATGGCCCACTGCGTCCATGTCAAGGGCGTCGGCACTTACGAAAACGGCATCGAAACCCCGAGGGTCACAGTGACGCTGGCCACTGGTATCCCCGAAGAGGTCTGCAAGAAGATCAACCTGGGCTACCGCGACTGGCGCACGATCAACGTGGACGATTACAAAGACCGCGAGGACGAGGGAATTTTGTATGTCCCCAAAGCGGGCGAGATGCTCTACAGAGTTAGAGCGAGCGAGTGAGCTTTTTGGCTCTGAAGTACTCAAGCCAGCGCCGGGTGATCACGCTACCGATGCTCGGCTTTTTCTCGCGGGCTAGCTCCTCTATCGTCTTACCCCAGTAAAACCCGATCCAGCCGTCGGCGAGCTTGCGTGAGCCCTCGATAAAGGCATCCAGCTCTGGGACGCTACATTCTAGCGGGAACATCTCCTCAATGACGAGCGGTTTACCAATGGCATAGGTTGCCAGGGCAGTGAGGGCTTTTTCGACCTCACCCTTCTTGGGATAGAAGTGGACACTGACAAAGTCTAGCTTCTGCCCGACTTCTTTGGTGTAGAACTGCGGCTTCGCGCCGGGGAAGACCTGCGCCCAGGGAATGACACCTAGCGTGATTAGGCGCTTCGGATCCTGCGGGCGGATCGCGCTCACAAGTGTCTCGATCCAGCGCCGGGCGACATCGTCTTCGGTGCGTCCCGCCAGATCGAGCGTGATGCGCTGCACGAAGTTCTTGCCACCAAACTCACCCACCAGCCACTCTTTCTCTTTGGTCTCTTTGGTTCCCGGGCTAGGCACGACCGGCTCATTCATCAGATCGTAGCAGAAGATCGCCGGGCTACTCGTACAGACTTTTGCAATCGCGGCCCAGAACACGGCTTGCGCCTCCCATCGTGCACTCTCAGAGAGTGCGTCGTACCAGACAGGAACCTCCTTTTTATGGTAGCAACCCAGCCCCGTAATATCCAGGTAGAGGCCCGTCGTCTCCGCCAGAGTGACCAGTCGTGCGAGCTGCTTCAGCGCCTGTGGATCGGGCTCCTTCGCCGATCTCAGAAACCGCCCTACCTGAAGATGCACACGAACCACATTAGCACCTAGCGCCTTCATCTCCTGGAAATCCCCAACAACGGTAGGCCACTCCCGCTCCCAATAGTCTTCAAGCAAGCGGCCATTGGCATCGTGATCGTAGTTGAAGCCCCAGGCCAGAAAGCGTTCTCCAGAGTTCTCGTAGGCAAAGTGCCTGCCATCTTTGCTGAGACGAATCGGTTCGAGGGGGGCGTTCATTTTGTTGCCTCCAGCGCCTTGAGATAGTCTCGATCGTAGGGTCCGTTCCCGAGCTCACGAATGAGCATGCTGGGCAGGTCTTGCTTGTACTCTGCAAAGCAGGCGGAGCAGCCCAGCGCAATCGCGGCGACGGAGTCGGTGTCTTTGGTGAAGGCAATGGTAGCGCGGAGTAAGTCGGACTGTTTGCTGCAGGCGAGCAATGCGGTCAGGGCGGCACGGACGGTGGAGATCCCATGGAGCGAAACCTCGCCGTACCATGGCCGGCTCCATGGCATTCTGGGGACGTGTTTCTCCAAGAACGCCGCTAGCTCGCTGAGCTTTCCAAGCCGCTTGAGGCCAAAGTGTGCCATCAGCCTCACAGCCTGCTGGGGAGTCAGCTCTTCGTTTCTGGGTCGCGCAAAACCGCTCATTTTCGCTGATCGCCTCTGGTCGTATTTTATCCCGGATTATCTGACAAGCCTAATCGGTCTCACGGCGACTCCTGCCCTGCATACATCGGAGATTTTCGGCCCTCCGATCTTCACCTACAGCTACCGTGAGAAAGGCGGCAAGGAGCACGAGTTGCCTGTTCACCACAGTGCTGAGGAGTACCTGGATGCGTACCTGTAGGCGGCGGGTATCGAGGGGCAGAAGAAGACTCCCCTCTTTCGCGTCAGCCTAGGGCGCAGCCGCACTCTGAGTGAGCGCTCCTTATTACACTCGACGAGATAGAGAAGATTCAACTTTGACCAGTACTCTAGGCCCTGAACAAAAGGGTCGTAGGAAACTCAACTGATTTTAGGGTCGGTGGTACAAAGATAGATAGACGGGTTTCTTGCACGGGGAGCATAGGAAGCTGGCGACGCTACCTGCTTCCCATCTAGACTGTCTGACCATTACCTTTTTACGAGTCCGTTTTCAGTCGGTTCATTGAGCATATCTAGGAAAGACTACGCCGACGATGCGATAATGGTGTCTGGGGTATTGACGTTTCGTAACTGGGGAATCATCGCATCAGGTAGTGGTATTTTGGCTACTCCCATGCGTTCTAATAGGTGGTGCATCGAGCGCTTACCACCCCGCAACATGTCCTCAGCCAGCTCCAGACATGCAGGCGAATAAATCGCAAAAAGCGGCTCTAGATGAATATCCCCTTTGTCGATTCGTGCAACCACAAGACCACTCGCCTCGGAGTGCGCTTGCCAGCTCTCCAGCAGCCATGCAATCGCGTCGTAGCGAAGATCGGGCAGGTCACAGGCAAGGAGCAACACAGGTTCAGAAACTTCTCGGAATAATGTCACGATGCCCCCAAGTGGCCCCTGACCGGGAAGAGCATCTGGGAGAAAGGTGACATCACTAGCAATAGATGGAATGCGAATGTGTCCTACCACAACAATCGGGAGGCCAGCGGGTCGGCAGGCTTCGACGACCAACGGTAGAAAGATTTCAGCTTTATCCCGCCCAAACCGAGAGCTCTTCCCTCCCGCCAAGATCGCAATCTTCATGTGCAAACGGTCTTGTGACGCTCGGCGAAACCCGGTGGAGGCGCAAAGGTTTCGGTAGACTCTTGGGCCTCTTTAGGCCGGGGGTGCACACATGGGAAGTCCTTCTCCACAAAGAACCGATAGTTCTCTACCGTGAAATAGACCCCTTCCCTCTCTGGGCAAGAAAGCTCTGTTAGGGATGCCACGCTCAAAGTCACGGAGAGAGAGCCTGGTGTTTCCGATACAAGAGTACTTTCGTCACCAGGCCCAACACATACCTGCCAGCCTCCAGGGAAGGTAGCTTGCTCACACACACTGCCGCCTTCCTGAAGCAACGTAAACTCACCGGGCGTGATCCGTAATCTCAGAGAGCTTTCCATCCAGCGTACTTTCATGATGCCGCCTCTTGCTCCGCCTCAGTAGCCTCTTCTTGAGTGGCGGGCCGCACCCGGACAGCACTCACCTTAAACTCAGGAATTTTGGAGATGGGATCTAGGTTTCGCGCCGTGAGGATATTGGCAGAGCGGCCGCCACCCCAGTGGTAGGGAATAAAGACCGTGTCAGCACGGATCGTCTTGACAATGCTCGCCTTAAAGGTCGCCTTGCCCCGACGGCTCTCCAGGGTTACCCACTGGCTCTGCGCGATGCCCAAACGCGTGGCCAGCTCAGGATGGATCTCCATGAGCGGCTGGGGGTACTGCTTGACCAGTCCCGCGATGCGGCGGGTTTGCGTGCCGGAGAGGTACTGGCTCACGACCCGCCCCGTAGTTAGCCAGATCGGGTAGTCCGTGTCCACGACTTCAGCGGGCGGGCGGTAGGTGATGGGGTGGAAGTGTGCCTTGCCATCAGGAGTATGGAACTTATGGTCCTCAAAAAGGCGCGGCGTGCCGGGATGGTCCTCGGTGGGGCAGGGCCAGAAAATCCCGTTGTTTTTCTCGATCTTCTCGTAGGTGATCCCGCCGTAGTCCGCCGTGCCCCCGTGCGACGCACGCCGCAGCTCGGTGAAGATCGCCTCGGGGGAGTCGAACTGAAGGCCCTTCTCTCGACCAAGCCGCTGGGCAATGGCCTGGAGAATTTGCCAGTCCGCCTTAGCCTCACCCGGCGGATCCACGGCCTTACGGATCCGAATCACCCGGCCCTCCGCGCTGGTGCTCGTGCCTTCGTCTTCTTCGTGGAGGGCACTTGGCAAGACAATATCGGCGTGCTGGGCGGTCTCGGAGAGGAAGAAGTCCATCACGGTGTAGTGCTCCAGCCGCTCCAGTGCCTCGCGGGTGAAGTTGGCATCGGGGAGCGAGACCAGCGGGTTGAAGCAGAGCGAGAGCAGCCCCTTGATCTCGCCGTCGTGGATGGCATTCATGATCTCCTGCGCCGAGAGTCCCTTGCCGGGAATCTCACTCTCCAGGACGCCCCACACCTCGGCGATGTACTTGCGGTGCTCAGGGTTGGTGATATCGCGGTTGCCGGGGAGCTGGTCGCACTTGTGGCCGTGCTCACGCCCACCCTGGCCGTTGCCCTGCCCGGTGATCGTCCCGTAGCCACAGCCCGGCCTGCCGAGTCGGCCGGTCGCCAGGACAATATTAATGCAGGAGAGGACGTTCTCTACGCCCTTGCTCTGGTGCTCGATACCACGGGCATGCAGTAGAAAACTGGTCTTGGCGGGTCCCCAGAGCTCGGCGGCTTTAACAATCAGCTCCGCCGGAACGCCCGAGTCGCGCTCGGCTTTATCGGGGGTGTAGTCAGCAACAGCGGCTTTTGTCTCGTCCCAGCCGCTCGTGTAGCTTGCGATAAACGCCTCATCGGTCCAGCCACGCTCGATCAGGATATGAAGAATCCCGTTCATCAGCGCCGAGTCGCCGCCGGGGCGCACGGGGAGATGCAGGTCGGCGGTGCGTGCCAGCGGCGTGACACGCGGATCCACCATGATCAGCTTCGCCCCTCGATCCCGCGCTCGCCAGATATAGTCGGTAGTGATGGGCGAGCACTCCGCGATATTGCTACCGGTGACGAAGATAACATCCGCGAGCACGATATCGTCCCAGGAGTTGGCCGCCCGGTCGATTCCGAAGGCTTTCTTGTTGCCCGCCCCCGCCGAGACCATGCAGAGCCGCCCGTTGTAGTCGAGATTGGCGGTCTGGAGCGCCAAGCGTGCGAACTTCCCGACGAGATAGGACTTTTCGTTGGTCAGTGAGACCCCGGAGAGCATCGCAAATGCATCGTTGCCGTAGGTCTTCTGAATCCGCTGGATATGGCCCACGGTTGTATCGAGGGCCTCATCCCAGGAGATGCGCTCAAAGCCTCTCCCTTCCACGCGCTTCATGGGATGGAGCAAGCGATCCGGGTGCTCGTTTTGCAGGTAGCGCAGGATTCCCTTGGGGCAGAGCTTGCCCCGGTTAAACGGGAAGTCCTCGCGCGGCTCAAAGCCAATCACTTTGTTGTTTTTGACCTTGAGGTTGATGCCACACTGCTGCCCACAGAAGCAGCAGTGTGTCGCCACCAGCTTGTCAGCCTCGCCGGGGTAGCCCCAGCCCCCTGGAGGAGTGGCGTTGAGGTGCGGCCCGAACTGCTCAATCAGGCTGGCCATGGGAAGAGAGAGTTTTGCCATATTTTTTGTTATGCCCTCCGGGCATTGCCCGATAAACACAGGGACGGTAAACGTCCCGCTCTGGGGCGCTTCGCGCCTCCTCCTCGTTCCTTGTCGGTAAAATCCCGAGCGGAGCGAGGCGGCGGAGGGACGACGCCCAAGAGCCCCACGTTTATCGTGTGGGCACCTTTAGAGTTTGTAGTTTATCTCTCCGTAAGCAAAAAAGCCTTTGCTATCCGGGTAGATGCCTTTCACAACCGTGTTGCCCAGCAGGTGCCCGACATAGACCGAGGCGCTGGTGCGCTTGTCAATGGTTCGGTCCGCGCTCAGATCGATAATATCCGCGAGCTGCGTACCGCCGCTGGGGTTGGTGCGCCCAATCAGGCCAAAGCTACCGGCGGAGAGGAACGGCCCCCCGGCGGCGTACCAGTGGTCGGCGGCTTTGTCGAGCGAGACCCGGTGAAGATCGGCACGGAGCGTGGTCTTCTTGTCGGGGCGGACAAGGGCCTGAATGAAGAGATCGCGACTGTTGGCCTCGGCGAAGAACGGGGTGCGGGCGTAGATGCGCGGCGTGTTGAGGATCGGCGCAAAAGTCTGGTGTTTGCCGTCGCTGGGGTTGCTATCACCGGAGTAGACATCGTAGCCGACACGGAGCCAGGGAGCATTTTTCGCCTTCTTGGGCTGCCAGCCAGCCTCCAGTGAGTAGGCGTGGGCCTGCTGGAATTGCGTGCCCCAGTCGCCGCTCTGGACGGCGGCCCAGCCTAGGACATCCCACTTCCCATTTGCGTTCTCTCCCGTTTGGGCGTAGTGCCCCCCGAGCGTGAGAAGCCGGATGGTGTCTTTGTCTGCGGCGGTCTCGGCGGCAGCGCGGTTATCCACCTTGGTGACTCCCTTGCGCCCGTCTTCATAGAGAAGCCCAAAGAAGCGCTGGTCGCTGGTCTTGGTGGTGTGCGTGGCAGCAGCGTAGCCAAAGTGCACCGACGTGAGCGTCGGCTGGCCGTTGAGATCAAAGACACCGGCGGTCGGGTAGGCCGCGACAGCGGTGAGGTTGTCCGTGCCCTTGGTCTTGCTGTAGTGCACGCCATCAAAGCTGCGCCCGACATGGCTCCAGCCGAATGTCCCGATCAGGCGCTGGCTGACCCGCTGGCTTTTTACCCAAGCGAGAGTGGGGTTCTCCGGGACAGACTCGCTGCCGTCGTTGAACTCGAAGCGCCCGGCGCGGATTCCCCGGAGTTTGTCCTGGTAGAAGGCTTGCTTCACAAAGAGGCTACTGGTCTGGTTGGCATTGAAGCCCCGGTAGAGTGCTCCCAGCCCGAGTCCGCCCTGCGGCGCGGGAGCCGTAGCGCGGGTGGGTAGGCTAAAGAGCGCGGGAGCCTCTAGCTCGACCGTCGCGCTGCTGGTCTTGGTGGAGCGGGTGGCCCCGTAGCGCAGGGTCACGCCCGTAAAAGTGTAGGCGTTCTGGAAGCTGCCGGTCGCGGGCTTAAACCAGTCCCAGGCTTCCTGGCGCACCCGGATCGAGCCTGAGTACGTTGTCGTCTGTGCCAATGCCCCCGTAGAAAGAAGTGCCGCACTAACAATTGTCAAAACTGTACGCATGATAAAAGTCCTCCTAGTGACTTGCCGGTAGAAAACCGGGTTTGGTTTCCTGTAAAATTTCCTGAACTGCCTGACGATCCGTCGCGCTCAGGTGCGAGAAAGCGGTGCTCTGATCCTTACCTCTCAAGATGTCGGTCAGGCGTCGCGCAAGCTGCTGGCGTGCCTCGACAGGCAGACCGTCGAAGGACTCGGAGTAGATCAGATAGCTGCATGGATAGCGCAGGAGACGTTTGGTGAGATCAAGCTGGTAGAGCGAGCGGCCGTGCTTGTCTTTAGGGCCACGTGCGGAGAACTGCGCCTCAAAACCCGCCGTCCCGCTCACGGGAGCTGACAGCTCCGTTGCACCGGAGAAGAGTAATGCTTGTACCAGAGGCTCGCAAGCACTCTCAATACGCCGTATCGTGCTCTCATTATGTCTGTGATCGTTGGGAGTTTCGTTCAGCTGCACCTCGTCACGGAGGGCATCTTTGATACGGAAGGTGACTTTCGTCATGAGGTTGTGCAAATGCGACTGGTGCTCTAGCACCATAAGTGCCGCAATATCTGAGTGGGGCGTCAGATAGGGTTTCGTATCGAAGTAACGGCTCAAGTCCAGGTTATTGGCCCCTTTTTCCCGATCCAGCTCAATCACATTGTCGTAGTGTCTGGCGATGACATTGCCCATGTGGCGCATCGTGCCATGCCGTCCACTGACATACCAGCCACCCCAGCGCTCTTTAATCGGGCTGTGATCACTGGTCAGAAACGTCCCCTCACTCAGATCGGGGTAGCCATCGGCCATCGGGTAGACGGAGCGAATGGCAAGACCGGGTATGTTCTCCGTCATGGGGGAGCTATGGCACTGGAGGCACTCGTATTTCTGGCGAACAAACTTTGGTTTCTCCGTGGGGCGCTGGGGAAGCGTGTAAAAGATCGTCCCCCAAGTCGGATCCTGCACGGCTGCCTCCACCATAACGCCCTCTTGGCACCAGGCGATGTAGCATGCATCGTTGAAGTAGAGTGCACGCGGTGTCTTGGGGGAGATTCTCTCAATCTGGAGACTTGTCTTAGAGAACACTAGAGTCTGGGTGCGAGGCGATATTTGCAACTCTTTGAGGACGGAGTCAAGGTAGCCATGTCTTCCCCAGGCCAGCTTCACACTTCCTGCATCCAGCTTCTTCTGAAGCCGCGCAATGGGATCATCTACAGAGGCACTCAGATACTGTGTCATGGTATCGGGCGAGTCACCTGCTTTCTGGAAGTTCGCAAAAGCGGGGATCAGTCCCAGCAGAGGGAAAATTAGTATGAGCCAGCGTTTCATAGTGTGAGTATATTCGGACATGATTATCCTGTTATCTGCCCATCGGCAGATTCTACAGAAATCCAGGTCCTCCAATAAGTTCAAGCTGATTTGCCGCCAGCAGGCGGCGACGGCAGGTGGGGCAGACATCCTGGTAGTGCCCGCCGTCCTCAAGAGTCTGATCAAAGCCCAGCTGTTCCAGCACGAGCTTTAGGTCATTCACCTGCATCTGCGAGGCGTAGTCCACCGCGCAGACACGGCAGTGGGCGCGAGCTGATGCCCTTCCTTCTTCCTTGTAGAACTGCACCCCGATATTGGCCGGGCGCTGGAAGACATGGAAGAACTTGCCAAAGGGCATGTAGAGCAGCGTGATAATCACGCTGAAGGCATGCAGGGTCGCCAGGAAGCTGTAGTTGTGTCCGTGCATCCAGACCGCACTAGCAGTGAGCATCAGGCCCGTCAGGCAGACTGCAAAAAGCAAGATCAGCGGGAAGAAGTCGTTGGCGAACTGCTGAACGGTCAGCGCACCCGGGTCGTAGAGGCGGCGCTTGAAGGCAAAGCCCATACCGACCAGAATCGCGACCGCGCAGAAGTCTAGGATATGGAAGATCACCCAGCCAAAGAGCGAGTGCGCGGGAAACGACATCGCCGCGAAGCCGAACACGAACGTGATGTACTTGGCGGGATCGCTCGGGTCGGCCTCAAATGCCACCCAGCCAAAGACCAGCGGGAAAGTCACGGCGCAGGCGATAAGAAATCCCCAGGAGATCAGGAAGTGAGCTACCCAGCGTGTGTGGCTACGCTTCTCGATGAATGTCTGGGCAATGAGATTGTCCCAGGCGAGCCGAACCAGGTGCAGGCAGTTTTTCACAACGTGCGAGGGCCGCAGAAAGAGCTTCCAGCCGCGCTTCCAGTAGAGCGCCGTGGGGGGCTTCTCCAGCCAGACGCTAAAGCGATAGACCACCCCAAAGGTCGCAAAGATACACGCGCAGGTGTAGGCGATAAGCGCGGGGTCGAAGCGCGCCATACGCCCCGAGCCCACATAGACCGCAACCACGTTCAGGAAGGCCGCTCCGGACGCCCACAAGAGCGCCCGGCGGTCGAGGCCAAAGCTACGGGAGCCTGGCTCTAGCATGGCTTCTCCGCCCCCTTCCGGGTGTAAAAGTGCCAGTTGAGCACCAGGCAGAAGAGATAGAACACCGCCGCTCCCCAGAAGAACGCCGTCGGGCTGCCCGTTGCGCCGAGGATAGCGCCGATGGACGATGCGAAGAGAAACGGGCCGTAGGCGGCAATCGCCGAGGTCCAGCCGATCACGCCTGATGCCTGCCGAGGCGGGAAGATCATGGGCATCTGCTTGAACGTGCTGGCGTTGCCGATCCCGCTGAAGAAGAACAGCCCAAGCATGGTCCAGAGAAAGCCCCCGAACTGATCCACCGAAGTAGGAGCCGTGTAGCGGGTGGCGAGCACCGCGCAGACCGTCAGCCCGATCCCCGAGAGCATCGTGACTTTGGCTCCCCCGATCTTGTCGCAGATCGGGCCGAAGAGAACGCGGAGCAGTGCCCCCAGAAACGGCCCGATAAAGGCGTACTTGAGGGCATCGGGCGCATCAGGAAACTTGCCGTAGAGCTCCTTGATCATCAGCCCAAACGATGCCGAGAAGCCGGAGAAAGAACCAAAGGTCATGATATAGAGCGCCGTCATGATCCAGGTATGCTTCTCCTTGAAGATATCAGTCTGCTCTCTAAACGTCGCTTTTACGGGCACGGAGCGCAAGGCAACCCAGGCCCAGATCGCACCGATAATGATCAGCGGAATCCAGATCAGGAAGGCGTTCTGTAGGTGGAGCGGCTTGTCGTGGATATTCTTCTTGGGGTCATTGAAGAGCTGCGTGCCTCCGACCATCGCGATACCGATCACGATGGGGGTCACAAACTGCACCACACTGACCCCGAAGTTGCCGATCCCCGCTTGAATCCCCAGCGCGGTACCGAGCTGCTTTTTCGGGAAAAACAGACTGGTGCTGGGCATAAACGAGCTGAAGTTACCTCCGCCAAGCCCGGCGAGAAAGGCTAGGAGCATTAGCACCGAGAACGGGGTCTCCGGGTTCTGAATCGCCCAGGCCCAACCGATACAGGGCACGAGCAGAAACAACGTTGAGATCGCCACCGTGTGCCGTGTCCCGAAGATCGGGATCAGAAAAGTGTGGATAATGCGAAGCGTCCCCGCGGCTAGCCCGGGCATTGCCGCGAGCCAGAAAAGCTGGCTCTTATCGAGCTTGAAGCCGATGCCCGTGAGGCGCACCAAGACCGCGCTGACCACGAACCAAGTCGCAAAGGCCAGCAGCAGGCAGTAAGTCGTCACCCAGAGCGTCTTCCAGGCCGTGGCTTTTCCGCCCGCCTCCCAGAAGCCGCTGTCCTCAGGTTTCCAGTCGGAGAGCCAGCTTGCGCCCGTGCGCACGGCCTCCGGCAGAGATTGTGTTGCCATCGTTTTGTCCTTCCAACCTCTCCTCCCCAGCCCTCCTCTCTCTTCCCCAAGGAGCTTGCGACTGTCCGGGGGAGGGAGGGGCTGGGGGTGGGAGAGGTTCTAAATCACGTGTTCTTCGTCGCGGTGGATGTGCACGACCACGGCGTGGAGCCAGCCTAGGCTCACCAGGGTCAGGGCCAGGAGTGCCCAGAAGAGCGACTGGGGCTGGCCCGTGGCGGTCTTGAGCGCGGCGAAGAGCGGGGGCAGGCCAAAGCCGCCCAGTGCGGCGAGCGCACCGACCAGCCCGACCACTGTCCCGACATCTTTCGGGTAGTAGTCCGGGATGTACTTGATCGTGCTCGCCTTGCCAAAGCCTTGTGTGATCCCCAAAAGCAGAGTCAGCCAGAAGAAGGCCCACATCGACTGGGGAACCGAGAGGGCTCCGCAGGCAAGTGCCCCCAAAATAAAGACCGTGTAGGTCACTTTGCGCGGCCCGAACTTATCGGAGAGCCAGCCACCGAAAGGCCGGAGTAGGCTGGAGGCGAAGATATACGGGACGCACATCAGGGCCGCTTTTTTCAGCGGCAGGTCGTAGACATCGACGTAGTACTTCGGGAGCCAGACCGAGAGCGCGACATAGACCCCAAAGACCACGGTGTAGTAGAGCGAGAAGCGCCAGACACGAACCTCATGGAGCGGCTTCAGCATCTCTTTGAGGGGACGGCCCTGGTTGGGAACGATGTCCGGGGTCGGGGCGACGACGGCCACCAAGACGACCATCAGCAGCATGAGCCCGGCGTAGAGACAGGGAACAAAGCGCCAGCCGCCGGGGATCAGCCCGCCTGCCATTCCCGCGGCAGGAACGGCGGCGATGAGCGTTGGCCCGATGAGCTTGGTGACGCTCGCTCCCACGTTGCCGGCCCCAAAGAGGCCCAGCGCGAAGCCCTGCTGCGCCTTGGGGAACCAGGCCGCGTTCCAGGCTGAGCCAATCGTGAAGCTATTGCCCGCCATCCCCACCAGCACAGCGCAAGCCAGGAGTATGCCGTAGGAGTGGGTTCGCGAGACCAGCAGCGAGGCCACGGCGGAGAAAAGCAGGCACCCCAGAAAGGTCTTGCGCCCCCCGATCTTATCCGCGAGCATTCCCAGGGGAAGTCGCCAGAGAGCGCCGTTGAGAATCGCCAGCGCGGAGAGCCAGGCGAGCTGCATGTCCGAAAGTCCGAGCTCTTTGCGGATGGGGATGCCCAGCACCCCGAACATGGTCCAGGCCGCAAACATCAGGGCGAAGCCAATAAAGCTTAGCCACAGCACACTCATCCGGCGTGAAGTATCCACCCTTATCCCTCCTCGCGGCGGTGGTCGAGGTCGTGGATGTAGCGCAGGAGCATTAGGTTGACAAGAAAGCAACCACCTGAGGCGAGAAACGTGGGGATCGCGAGCGCTGAGTGCTCCGCGAGGTGATCCTCCAGCGCGAGCGTGATGAGCCAGAGCTGGATCAGAAAAAGGGCTAGGACGAGGCAGAGGAGCATCACCAGCGCCTGTGCTCGCCGCTGCCACCAGACGCGTTTTTTCATCCTTCCGCCTCGTCCTGGCTTGCCAGCCCAGCGGCGAATATCTCGCCATTTTCGATTTTTAAAGCAATTCGGGGCAGCGGACGTGGGGGTGGCCCACCGAGAACCCGTCCCGTGCGGGCATCGAATGTCCCGTTGTGGCAGGGGCAGTCCAGCTGGGTCTTCTCCGCGTTGAAGTGCACCGGGCAGGACAGGTGGGTGCAGCGCTGGCGGAAGGCGACGAAGCGCTCCTCAGCCAAGCGGATCAGCATCGCCGGGTCGGCCTCGGTGGGGTAACGAAAGAGCTTGACGCCTCCAATGGGGAGCTCTGTTTGGGTGGCGATCTTGACGATCGGCCCGGACTCGGCGCGGGGGGTGAGGGCATTTTTTGCGACAAAGTAGCCGTTGCCCAAGAATGTCGCGCCGCTGGTGAGGATCAGAAAGCGGGTGAAGTCCCGGCGCGTGACATAGTTATCCGCCGCCCACTCCACGGGGAAGTCCTCTCGCCATTTTTCCTCGGGAGCTGCCTCTTTGCTCTTGCAGTTCTCGCAGTTTCCGCCACAGCTCATCTTGCGTTGTCCTTGTCTTTCTTCATCCAGTTCTGGAGGGGCACCAGCCCAACTTCCAGGCGCTCTGGCTTGTCGTCGGGGATTACTAAGTACACCTGGGTCTTGACGACCTGCTTGCCAAAGCGAAACTCATTGATCGCCTTCCCACGCCGCCGCTTCTGCCAGGTGTCGAGAGGGCCAAAATAGAGCGCCTCCGACGGGCAGACAGTGGCGCACATGGGCTTCTTCCCCACTGATGTCCGGTCGTAGCACATGTCGCACTTCATCATCTGATCCACGGGGGCGTCGTACTTGGGCACACCAAAAGGGCAGGCTAGGACGCAGTTGCTGCACCCCACGCAGCGAGGCTTGAGCGAGGTCTGCACCACACCATCAGGAGTCTGCTTGATCGCATCCGCAGGACAGACACGGGCGCAGGTTGGGTCTTCGCAGTGCATACAGACCTGCGGTGTTGTCTGAACCGTCTCCTCCCGCTGGAGATACTCCAGGTGGATCATCGAGACCCCCCGGTGCGTGCCACACTCTCCACAGGCTTGAACACAGGCTTGGCAACCAATGCACCGTGCTGGATCCACGATAAAAACATCTTGCATATCTGGATGAGATTATCCAATTTTATGGGAGAGAGGAAATCCCCGAATCGGCGGATTGTACGTGTCTCTAGGAGAATCTTTAATACCGGGTAAGAGCGAGGGATAAATATGCCGTTTAGGGGAGGCCAGAGGAGAAAGTAATGCTTATAAAACAGGATAAGTTTATCCGATTTTCTTATCGAAGGAGGCAAGAAATGGCAACACGGTACGCGGTTCCTGGACGAAGCCCATCCCCCCCATTGCAGGGGGAAGCGAAGATTATCCGCACGACGGACAGCCCTAACTGCACGGGGGCTTGCGGCTGGAACGCAACCGTGGTCAATGATGTGATCGTGGATCTGAAGCCTGCCGCGGACTACCCATGTGCGGAGTACAACCCGCGTGGCTGCCTGCGTGGAATGTCCATGACCCACCTGATCTACGGCCCGGATCGCATCCAGCGCCCCCGGATTCGAAGCGGGCCGCGCGGCTCGGGGCAGTGGCGGGAGGTGACCTGGGACGAGGTGCTGGATCACTTAGCGGGAGAGATGACGCGCCTGAGCGATGCCTATGGGCCGGAGTCCATGCTGCTCTTTAACCAAGTAGTGGGCACGAGCTATGTCCAGAAAGGTGCCCAGATACGCATGGCGGCGCTACTGGGAATGTCGTTTGCCACCGCCTACGACTACAACGGCGATATTGCCATGGGCTTCACCCAGACCCTGGGCATTGATAGTATCGAGTGCGAGACCAAGAGCTGGGGCCACGCCAAGTACGCGCTTCTCTGGTCGGCCAATATCTTCCAGACCCGAATCCCCGACGCGCACTTTCTGACCACTGAGGCTAAGCAGAAAAACGGCTGCAAGATCGTGAGCATTGACCCGCGCTGCTCCCAGACCGCCAAGGGCTCGGACCTCTGGCTCCCCGTGCATCCCGGCACCGATGGCGCTCTGGCGCTGGCGATGTGCCACACGATTATCGAGGAAGGGCTGGTGGACTGGGAGTTCCTGCGCACCTTCACCGATCTCTCCACGCTGATCCGCGACGATGACGGGATGCGCCTGCGGGCCGGTGATCTGGGGCGCGGCGGTGAGAACGAGTTCGTGGTCTGGGACGAGGGCACCGCCGACTTTTTTGTCCTGCCTACCGAGACGCTTGAGCTACCCGAGGCGGTCAAACCGGCGTTTCGCGGAAGCCGCACCGTCACCATTGACGACAAGCCCGTCAAAGTCACGCCCGTCTATGAGCTGCTCGAAGACCTCGTGATGCGCGATGCCTATAAACCAGAGACCGTCGCGCCGCTCTGTGATATTCCCGCCGCGACCATTCGGCAGGTGGCCCGCGAGTACGCCACGACCAAGCCGGGCATTATTCTTATCGGGATGGGGATCAACCACCGACTCCACGGCGACCTGACGATCCGCTCGATCCTGCTGCTCTCGGCGCTCGCGGGGCAGTACGGCACGGCGGGCTCCGGGGTCTCGATCTACTCCGGCCAACACCACTTCCGCATTGATATCAGCGGTTTCTGGTACCCCGATGGCAAGCGCCCGAACCTTGTCCCGATGCACTACTTCGTCATGGGCGGCCCCACGGAGACGATTCACCCGAAGATCAAGTACCCGAAAAGTGGCTTCAAGGCACTCTTTGTCTCCCACGCCAACCCGCTGGTGACCGAGTTCTCCGGGCCGTTCAAAGACGCGATTGACAAGCTGGAGCTCTTTGTGGCTGTTGACTTCTCGATGAGCCCGACCTGCGACTACGCCGATGTGGTGCTCCCGGCCCCGACGTTCTGGGAGAAGCACGATCTCGTGGGCACGGGCTGTCACCCGTACTTGCAGCTCCAGCAGCCCGTGGTGTCACCCCAGTACGACAGCAAGAGCGAGTTCTGGATGGTGCGCGAGCTACTCAAACGGATTGACCCCGAAAAAGCACGCTACTTTGACATGACGGAGCTGGAGGTAATCGAGCTGCTGCTCAAGACGGCGGGCAAGGAGACCGAGGGAATCACCCTGGAGAAGCTCCAGCAAGGCCCCGTACGCCTCAATGTCCACGACCCGGAGATCGGCCTCGACGACCAGCTCCTGCATAAAGTCCCGTTCCCGCCCCGCGCCCTGCCCTTTAAAGTGGAGCAGCAGCGGGAGTTTCTCAAGACGGGCCGGATGGAGTTCTACAAGGAGGAGCCGATCTACCAGCAGCTTGGGGAGACCCTGCCGCACTGGAGGCCAACCTTTGAGCACCTCTCCGACGAAGACCAGGCGCTCCCGCTCTCGATCGTCACCCCGCACTCCAAGTGGCGGGTGCACTCGACCCACTCCAACAACCCGCTGCTAATCAACCTCAACCGCAAGCCCGTCGTGGAGCTCAACCCGCGCGATGCCCTCAAGCGTGGCATCCGCGATGGCGACCCGGTGGAGATCTTCAACACCAACGGCAGCTACCGGGTCTGGGCTCTGCTCACGGAGACGATAAAGCCCGGTGTGGTCTGCGTGGATCACGGCTGGTGGGATCGTTACTTAGGCAAGGGCAAGTACCACGGCGTGCATACCCACCAGCGCATCAAACCGACCCACGAGGCCTACTACCTCCCAGCGGTCTACGCGCCGGGGCAGCACTGGAAAGACACCCGTGTGGATGTCAAGAAAGTGGAGGACTGACAGATGGCTCGTCTCTCGATGCTGATTGATCTCACCCGCTGCATTGGCTGCGATGCGTGTACGCTCGCCTGCAAGCAGGAGAACGGCACCCCAGCGGATGTCTTCTTTGCGCGGGTTCTGAACGTGGAGGCAGGCACCTACCCGGATGTCCAGCGACTCTATCTCCCGGTGCTCTGCAACCACTGTGAGAACCCTGCCTGCCTGAAAGCCTGCCCCAATAAAGCGATCTACAAGCGCGACGATGGAATTGTGCTGATTGACCAAGAGCGCTGCCGGGGCACGGGCGCGTGCGTCTCTGCCTGTCCCTACGGCAATATTATCCTCAACGAAAAAGACACTTGGTATCTGCCTGAGGACCGGGCCTACGAGCGGGATTATGTCAAGCCACGGCTCAAAGAAAACGTCGCCCGCAAGTGCACGTTCTGCGCTCAGCGCGTGGATCAGGGGCTGAATCCGGCGTGTGTGGTGGCCTGTCCCACCCATGCCCGTATCTTTGGCGATCTGGAAGATCCGGAGAGCGAGATCTCGGAGTATATCGTTAACCAGGAGGCTCTCACCGGCCGGGAGGCGTTTCATCTTCTTCCCGAGTGTGGTACCGAGCCTGCCAATCTCTATCTTGGGCCAATGGCCGAGCAGGAAGTGCGCACACTGGGTGGCGCGGCAGAGCCAGAGCCTATCACGGAGCCCTACACCGGCTTGGCCGTTCTGAAAGACGCGGCGACTAAGATTCTCACGTTTTTCCTGATTGGGTTCTGCCTAGCGGTTGGGACGGCGCGGGCACAAGACCCTGATGATCAGGAGGCTTGGATCTCATCGAGCTGTGCGGGCTGCCACGGCAACACAGCCATGGGCGGCATGGGCCCGCCTCTGGCACAGACCAAGCTGGACTATACTAAGTTCTCGCAGTTTGTACGTCACGGCAAAGGCATGATGCCCGCAACCGCGCTTAAGGATCTCCCCGATGACGAGCTGCAGGGAATCTATGCCTTTTCCAAGAATGCGCCTCGCGACGAGTCCCAGGTACCGATCTCGTTTAAGATTGCGGGGCTTCTGACAACCGTCAATGTGGGAAAAGCCTTCGCGGTGATTGGGATCACCTCACTCTTGTTAGGTCTCAAGGTGCTGTTCTACTGGCTAGACTGCGCGGGGCTTCAGCGCCTCTGGCCGTATTTTGGAAAGCTGGGCTGGGGTCGCACCCTAAGCACAGCCCTCCACGCCTTGATTATTGAGGGGCTTTTTGTCCGCTCGCTCTGGCGCAAGAGCAAGCACCTCTGGGCAATGCACGGCCTGATGCTCTACGGTTTTATCGGGCTGGGAGCGACGGACTTTCTGATGTCCGTTTTCAACCCGACCCGAGCAGACCTGGGCCAGAGCCACCCGCTTAAGATCGTGGCCAATCTGTCGGGGGTGATTCTCTTGCTGGGACTTGTCTATGTCCGCATGCGCTACCGCAAGGATGCCTACATTGACAATGGGATGACCCTAGGGCGCGACTATTCTTTTGTGAACCTGATGACCCTCGCGCTGATCACGGGGTTTCTCACAGAGCTCTTTGGGCTGGTTGGGGCGAATCTCTGGATTCTGCCAACCTATCTTGTTCACTTAGTTCTGGTTGCCACCCTGCTCCTCTCAGCTCCCTTCACCCGCTTCGCCCACGCCTTTGTTGTGCCCGCGCTCATCGCCATGACACGTCTTACCGAGGCCGTGACCAAGGCAGGAATTGGCCTGGGCTTTGAGCGCGAGCCCTCGCCCGGGCGGCACCATAAGTCAGAGCGCATTGTCGCCGGGCTGCTCCGTGAGGTCGCTCCCGACAAGGCGGATAACTTTACGATTCGCTACTACCCGTAAGCTCAAGGAGGCCGTTTATGGAACCACACTACAACCACGAACCTGACCCTGAGACTCCCACTCGCCGCAAGGTGATGGTGACTCTGATCGGCTTGATCAACGCAGGGTTGGCGGCAGCCATCGCGATTCCTGCGGTCGCGTTTCTGGTAGACCCCATCCGGCGAAAGCACGCCGTGGGGGACTGGATCGCTGTCCTGGATGACGGTGCACTCGCCGAGGGAGAAACAAAATACGTCACGTTTGAGATGCTGGTGGACGACGGCTACATGAAGTCGGTTCGCAATGCCAGTGTCTATGTCAGCCGCAAAGGCTCGCGCCTCGTCGCCTACGATCCGTCGTGCCCGCACCTGGGGTGCCATGTGGAGTACAAGAAAAAGCGCGACCGCTATATCTGTCCCTGCCACGGAGGCGTCTTCGACAGCGACGGTGAGCGGGTCTCGGGCCCTCCCCCGCGTGGGCTGACGAAAGTCCCGACGCGCACCGAGGGCGGGCGCATCTGGGTAAGAAAGGCATAGCACCATGGGAATCTTTCACAAAACGCCGCACGACGACCTGCACCGTGACCGGCCATCGCTGGGCGACTGGCTGAACCTACGCACCGGCTGGTACGGCTTTGTCCAGAAGAATCTAGACGAGCCCATGCCCGCCGGGGTGGGCTGGTGGCAGACACTAGGCAACCTGCTGCTAACGCTACTTGTCTTTCAGTTCGTCAGTGGCTTCATGCTCACACTCTACTATGTCCCTAGCCCCGACCATGCCCACCAGAGCGTGAGCTACATCAACGACAAGGCCTGGATGGGCTCGATCGTGCGCGGCATCCACCACTACGGCTCCAGCTTTCTGGTTGTGGTGATCGTGCTGCACATCCTGAGGACGTTCTTCTGGGGCACCTACAAGAAGCCGCGCGAGCTAACCTGGGTCGTGGGCGTCCTGATCTTCGGGATTATGCTGGCGTTCTCGTTCACGGGCTATCTACTGCCCTGGGACCAGAAAGCCTACTGGGCAACGGTCGTGGGGACGCGCATGGTGGAGACGGTTCCGATCATCGGGCCGCTGCTTTTAGTGCTCGTGCGTGGCGGTGAGGAAGTGGGGGCGCTAACCCTGACCCGCTTCTATGCAATCCACATCATGGCGCTCCCGATGGCCCTGATGGCACTCACGGCGGGGCACCTCTATCTTGTGCGGCGGCTGCATATCTCCGGCCCCGTGACCAAGCAGAAAGGCAAGCCTGTCAAGTTCTACCCAACCCAGCTCTTCCGCGATGCAGTCGTGCTTCTGGTGGCGATTGGCTGGCTCCTGTTGCTCGCCTATCTCGCAAAGCCCGAGCTGGGGCCGGTGGCCAACTCGGCACGGGTGGACTTTACCCCCAAGCCCGAGTGGTACTTCCTAGGTCTCTACGAGCTGCTCAAGCTCTTGCCACCACAGCTTGAATCTGTCGGGACGTTCTTTATCCCCATGGGGATGATCGTGGGGATGCTGGTGCTGCCTTGGCTAGATCGCGCCGACTCCCGCCACCCCGCAAAGCGCCGCTGGATCATTGACATGGCGATTGTGACCATCCTGGGAATCGGGATTCTCACTCTCAAAGGGCTCCTCTCGTAGGAGCCCTACCCCCCGATCTGAGACATGGGAGAGCCGTCCCTCAAAGTCACTCTGTTGGGGCTTTTGAGCGATAGCCGCGGCGACATGCTCCAAAATCGCGTGGTCGGTACAGCCAGCACGCAGTGGCTCCATCAGATCGTACTCCTATTATAAAACGTATCACTTCCATACCCACCGTTTTCAACCGGCGGCATTGAGATATTTCTCCTCTTCAGGCATAATAGATCAGTGCAAGATGAACGTTGTTGTTTCAGGAGCTGGCTCGCGGGGCTGATGCCGGTTCTGCTTCTCGTTGGCGCGCTTGGCGGCACGTCGCGTGCGACCCAGCAGGCGGTGCGTCAGCCTGCCTCGCCGGTTGTGCTGGCACCGTTTGTACAGCAAAATTGTGTGGCTTGTCATAGTGGCACCAATAAATCGGGGGGGCTGGCACTAGATGCGATCAGCAAGCAAGCCGTAGACAAGAACCCCGAGGTCTGGGAGCGCGTCGTTCGCCAGCTTCGTGCCCGGCAGATGCCGCCATTGGATCAAAAACGACCTGATGAGCGCACCTATGAGGCCGTCACTGCCACACTGGAGAGTGCGCTGGATCGGGCCGCTGTCGCGCATCCCGAGCCGGGGCGCACGGAGACCTTCCGGCGCTTGAACCAGACGGAGTATCAAAACGCCATTCGCGATCTTCTGGCGCTGGAGATTGACGGAGCCGCGCTCCTGCCCCGCGAGGCTGCCAGCAATAAATTTGATAATGTCGCTGTCGGTGATCTCTCTCCCACCCTGATGGATCGCTATCTCACGGCGGCGCAGAAGATCAGTCGCCTAGCCGTGGGCTCGCCGGGACGCACTCCCGGCGGTGACACAATTCGTCTTCCCGCCGACCGCACGCAGGAGGAGCACGTTCCGGGCTTGCCGATTGGCACGCGGGGTGGGGCGCTTATTCCCTACACGTTCCCGCTCACCGGCGAGTACGAGATCTCCGTTCGGTTGAGCCGGGATCGCAACGAAGAAGTCGAGGGGCTACGGGAACCCCATGAGCTGGAGTTGCTTTTAGACCGCGAGCGGCGTGGGTTGTTCACGATCCGCCCGCCACGCGGTGACGAAGGCCATACGCAGGTGGACCAGCACCTGAAGCAGCGCATCACAGTGACGGCGGGATCGCACCAGCTGGGCGTGACGTTTGTGAAGAAGCCGTCCGCGCTCCAGGAGACCAAGCGCCAGCCCTACCAGGCCCACTTCAACCTCCACCGGCACCCACGTCTCTCCCCCGCCGTCTACCAGGTCTCGATCACCGGGCCGTATGCGGCAAAAGAGCAAGAGGACACGCCTAGCCGTCGCCGAATCTTTAGCTCTCGCCCCAAAAACTCTGGTGAGGAAGAGGCGTGTGCTCGGCGGATTCTCTCGCAGCTCATGCGCCGTGCATATCGGCGCCCGGTGACGGCGGAAGACTTGAAGACGCCGCTGAAGCTCTTCCAGCAGGCCCGCACCGAGGGGACGTTTGAGAGTGCGATTGAGATGTCACTCAGCGCGGTTCTCGCCTCCCCGAACTTTCTGTTTCACATCGAGCAAGACCCCGCAGGTGTCGCGCCCAAGACCGCCTACACCATCAGCGACACCGAGCTTGCCTCCCGCCTCTCGTTTTTCCTTTGGAGCAGCATCCCCGATGACACACTCCTCGACCTCGCGGAACGCAAGCAGCTCAGCCGTCCTGAGGTGCTGAAGGCGCAGGTGCTACGCATGCTAGCTGATCCACGCGCCAAGACGCTGGTCACGAGCTTCGCCTCCCAGTGGCTCCAGCTGCGCAACCTCGACTCGGCGACCCCTGACCTGCGCCTCTTCCCCGACTTCGATGACAACCTGCGGCAGGCGTTTCGCCAGGAGACGGAACTGTTTTTTGAGAGCATTCTGCGCGAGGATCGTAGCGTGCTGGACCTGCTGAGCACCAACTACACGTATCTCAACGAGCGCCTCGCCAAGCACTACGGCATTCCCTACGTCTACGGCAGCCGCTTCCGCCGGGTTACGCTCCCAGAGAGCAACCGTCAGCGGGGCGGGCTCCTGCGCCAAGGGAGCATCTTGACCGTCACGTCCTACGCCACGCGCACCTCTCCCGTGATCCGTGGCAAGTGGGTGCTGGAGAACCTGCTGGGCGTGCCGCCGCCCCCGCCCCCTGACAACATACCCGCGCTGAAAGACAACACCGTGGCGGCCAATCTAACCGTGCGTGAGCGCCTCGCCGAGCACCGTGCCAACCCCGCTTGCTTTGGCTGCCACAGCCGGATGGACCCGGTTGGTTTCTCGCTGGAGAACTACGACGCGATTGGGCGCTGGCGGGAGCTGGAAGCGGGTATCAAGATCAACGCCGCCGGTGGTATGCCCGATGGGAGCGAGTTTACTGGGGTGACCGGGCTGGAGCAGGCACTTCGCAAGCACCCGGAGCTCTTTGTTCGCACGCTGACCGAGCGCCTTTTGATGTTCGGGCTAGGGCGTGTCGTGGACGAAAACGATGCCCCTGCGGTTCGAGGCGTCGTTCGCCAAGCCAAAATAGATAACTACCGGTTCTCGTCGTTTATCGTGGGAATCGCGAGTAGTGCCCCCTTTCGAATGAGGAAAACACCATGATTATCACCAAACGAACCTTGCCCCGCCGGGAGCTGCTGCGCGGTGCAGGAGCCACGCTGGCGCTGCCGCTGCTGGACGCAATGGTGGCCCCCCTGACGGCTCTGGCCGCAACCCCCGCCGACCCCGCACGCCTGCGCCGCCTCGGGTTTGTCTTCATGCCCATGGGCTCGGACATCACGCGCTGGACACCGCCCGATGCCACGCGGCTGGATCGGCTCTCGCCCACGCTGAGCGCTCTGGAGAAACTCAAGAACGATGTCTGCGTGATCTCCAATCTGGAGCTGCTCAACGCCTACCCTGGCACGCACTCGTCGTCGAACTCCGCCTTTCTGAGCGCTGCCAAGGCCAAGCACACCGAGAGCACCGACTACTATCTAGGCACGACCGTGGATCAGATCGCGGCCAAGCAGCTGGGCAAAGAAACACAGCTGCCGTCGCTGGAGCTCTCAATGGATCTGATGTCGACCGTCGGGCAGTGCGACAATGGCTTTGCCTGTGTCTACCAGAACTGCCTCTCGTGGTCGTCGCCCACAACGCCGCTACCCGCCGAGGCGCACCCGCGGATTGTCTTTGAGCGCCTGTTTGGCGAGGGCGGGAGCCTTGCCGAGCGCCGCGCGGCACTGAAGAAGCGTGCCAGCCTGCTCGATGCGGTGAGCGAGGATTTCAACCGCCTCAAGCGCCAGCTCGGCCCCGCCGACCGTGCCCGTGTGAGTGGCTATCTGGAGAGCATCCGTGAGGTCGAGCTACGGATTCAGCGAGCCGAGGGCGATTCCCGGCAAAGTGCCCTACCCGATCTGGACCGCCCCGTCGGGGTTCCTGCTGCCTACGCCGACCATGCCAAGCTCATGTTCGATCTCCAGGTGCTGGCGCTCCAGGGCGATATCACCCGCGTGGTCACCTTCCAGCTGGCGCGCGAGACCAGCAACCGAACCTACCCTGAGGTTGGGGTTCCCGAGGCGCACCACCCCCTCACCCATCACGGCAACGACCCGGCCAAGATCGCGCAGATGGCCAAGATCAACCAGTTTCATGTCTCGCTGTTTGCCTACTATCTGGAGCGCTTGAAAGCCACAAAAGAGGGCGAGGGCTCGCTCTTAGACAACTCGCTGGTTCTCTACGGCAGTGGAATGGGCAACCCCAATATCCACGACCATCAGAACCTGCCGATTATCGTGGCCGGAGGAGCCGCAGGCAAGATGCAGGGCGGGCGACACATCAAGTACGACAAACCCACGCCGCTGGCGAACCTGCACCTGACCCTGCTTGATAAAGTCGGGGTGCGCCTGGATAAGTTCGGCGATAGCACGGGTAAGATGGACGCGCTCTTCGCGCCGCTGGCGGTATGAAACGCACCGAAGGCCGACCGACCTCTCCTCCCCAGCCCTCCTCTCCCGGGCGCTCATACTTCGCTGGGAAAGGAGGGAGTCCGAGGGTGGATTTCCCCTTTCCCAGTGAGGTACGAACGCCCGGGAGAGGGGTTAGGGGAGAGGTTAATGGGGTTGGGGAGAGGTTACTAGCCGATGCTGTGGAGCGGCAAGATCAGCCTCGCATCGCCGCACTACTTCAGCAAGGCGCTTCGGTCCTTGCGGAGCAGGACGATGGCATGACGGCGCTGCACTGGGCCGCTCACCACGGCGATCTGGCGACGGCAAAGCGGTTGGTCAGTGCAAAAGCCGACGTGAGTGCTGCCAATCGCTA
>NZ_JANNYP010000056.1:0-14956 GCF_031410135.1 Armatimonas sp.
CTGGAGCGCGGAACGCCGCTGGGAATGGCCGAGAAATCGCACCCGCTGGGCTGGTACCGAGATTTTGACCGAGGCCGCGTCGTCTGCGTCCTGCCCGATGCGAAAGCTTTTGAGATTCAGCTGGATACGCCTCACAAAAGCGCCGCCACGGGGAAAGTCTCCAAAGTCCACACCATACCCCCCGGCGACGGGGACTTGCTCCTGAGGATTTAGACGATGGAGCCCCCTTGGATTAAGCTACTCATCACCGATGCCTCCGGGCGCTATCTCCTCGCCAAGTGGAGAGACCAGTGGGAAGTGCCCGGCACCGAGCTATCCGAGAGTGGCCGAGCCAACGACGAGGCCTGCCTGCGTTTTCTGGAGGCGTTTGCCCGCGAGCTGGGGGTTCAGATTCGCGACATAAGGCTTGCCGCCGAGGTACGCCAGCACTTTGCCCGCAGAGAAGCCCCCACTCCCTTTCGGTGGTACGCCGCGCACCTAGACGAGGAGGCTGAAGCTCTCTCCGACGAGCTCGCATGGATGCCCCTTTATGAGGCGCTGCTTGCCATTCCCTACCCGGCGGGGCGACGTATCTTGCAGCAGATCACTCAGTGGCCGAGCGCTCTTATCCGGGGAGAGTATGAAGTGGACTACTCGGTGAATCCCCCTGGGGGCTCGCTGCGTATCCTTCGCGATTTCTCAAAGGAGTAAAGTAGACTATTGATGAGCCGTGATAAACTCTCCACTTCCGTTTGGCTACTTCAGGGGCTTTTCAAGAGCACTTCTGGAATTTTGGAACTAACCCAAGATCGTTTAGTTTTTAAGAGTGCAGGCGAGACCGTCTTCGACACTCCTCGGGAGTCCCTCACCGATGTCTCTTTTCCGTGGTACTACTTCGGCGCGGGGGTTGTGCTCTCAATAGACTCAAAGCGTTACCGCTTCTCTTTCGTAGAGCCGGGCGAGAACGGTGATCTGGTGAGTGGGCGGGAAGCAGGCAAGAGCTGGAAGCTGCGCTTGCTCACGTTATGATGCAGGGGCCGCTTGGTTTATGCTATACTGCGGCGGCCTTAACTTAATCTAACTTTGTAGCAGACAATGAATATCCTTACGCGAAATAATGTCCACGTCGAAGGGGCAAATAAGCCTGTTCTTCTCTATGCTCATGGGTTTGGCTGTAACCAGGACATGTGGAGCCGCCTGACACCGGCGTTTCAGGAGACCCACCAGCAGGTTCTTTTTGACTACGTGGGCAGTGGGAAGTCGGATGCATCGGCGTTTACGGAGGCTCGCTACAGCTCGCTTCAGGGCTACGCCCAAGATGTGATTGAGGTCTGTGAGGCGCTGGAGCTACGTCAAGGGGTGACACTGGTGGCGCACTCGGTGAGCTGTAGCATCGGTATTCTGGCCGCGATCCAGCGTCCCGAGCTTTTTGAGCGCTTGATCCTGATCGGGCCATCGCCATGCTTTCTCAACGACCCTCCGAGCTATGCGGGCGGCTTTGAACGTGAAGACTTGGAGGGCCTGCTCTCACTGATGGAGCAGAACTACATGGGCTGGGCGCGCTACCTAGCCCCCGTGGTTGCAGGCGAGACGGGAGGCGAGGCGGTTTCCACGGAGCTGTCCGAGAGCTTCTGCTCCACCGACCCGCACATCATGGGCATCTTTGCACGAGCGACGTTTTTTGCCGACAACCGCGCGGACCTCCCGAATGTGACGTGCCCGAGCCTGATCTTGCAGCACCAGAACGATGCTCTCGCGCCGCTCAGTGTGGGAGAGTATATCCACGCGCACCTATCCCAGAGCACTCTGAAGGTACTTGATGTCTCTGGGCACTGCGCCCACATGAGCAATCCGGGCCTTGTCGCGGCTGCCCTACGCGAGTATCTCAAGGCATGATCCTTCTCAATGAGCTGCCTTGCGCCGCACTGATCACCGATGAGCGCGGCTCCGTGATGAGGGTGAATGATGCCTTACGGGCCATCGTGGGAGGAACCGAGGACACCTGGTGCAACCAGCCGATGGAGATGCTCTTTCCGCCTGCGAGTCGCATCTTTCTGCAAACGCACCTCTGGCCGCTCTTGCTGCGTGAGGAGAGTGTTCGTGAGGCGGTTCTTCAGCTTCGCAACCTAGAAAACAACATGCTTCCGGTGCTTGTCAATGCCCGCAAGAGCACGTATGAGGGAGTGACTGCCTACTACTGGACGCTTTTTGTCACCCAGAACCGCAGTCAGTTTGAGGCGGAGCTTCTGAGTGCTCGCCGTGCGGCGGAGACAGCAGCACAGCAGCTCGCCCAGAGCCAGCAGTTTGTTCGATCCGTCACCGATGCCATTCCGGAGCTAATTGCCTACTGGGACAAAGAGCTTATCTGCCGCTTTGCCAACCAAGCCTATCTAGAATGGTATGGCAAAAAGCCGGAAGAGCTACTTGGGAGCCGCCTACAAGATCTCCGTGGAGGACATCTGTTTGAGCTCAATCAACGCGAGATTCTGGGAGCACTCGCCGGTGAGCCACAGCAGTTTGAGCGCCCCATTCCCAATATCAATGGGAAGCCAGGTCACAAACTTGCTAACTATATCCCGGATATCCATCCGGAGACGGGTGAGGTCTTAGGCTTCCTTGCCAGTATCGCAGATGTCTCGGCGCTGAAGCGGGCACAGAATCTCTTGGAGCGCATGGGACGTGTTGCAGGTGTCGGAGGCTGGGAGGTAGATCTGGGCACGGGCAGCCTTCTGTGGACTGACGAGGTGCGCCGTATCCATGGGATAGACTCAGACTTTACCCCCACTTTAGCAGAGGCCATCGCCTTTTATGAGCCCAGCTCCGTGCCGATCATTGAAGCCGCCGTCGCAAGAGGAATGGCGGGTGGGCCGGGCTATGATTTGGAGCTCCAGATCATACGCCGTGACGGTGCGCGCCGCTGGGTGCGGGCTGTGGGCTCCGTGGAGTTTGAGGGCGACAAACCCGTTCGGCTAATCGGTGCCTTTCAGGATATTACGGAGTACCGTCGCCTGACAGCGGAGCTCGCCGAGCAGCACGAGCTGCTTCGTGTGACGCTCCAGTCCATTGGCGATGCGGTGATCACCACGGATGCCACGGGGCATGTCACCTGGCTCAATCCCGTCGCGGAGCGCATGACTGGCTGGCAGGTTGAGGAAGCCAAGGGGCAACTCCTAGACCAAGTCTTTCAGATTGTCAATGAGGAAACGCGTCAGGCCACAGAGAACCCCGTTATGGTGGCGCTTCAGAAGGGCAAAGTCGTTGGGCTTACCAACCACACGCTTTTGATCTCACGGCACGGCGAAGAGTTTGGCATCGAGGACTCCGCCGCCCCGATTCGCAACGAGAGCGGTGAGATCCTCGGGGTGGTGCTGGTCTTCCATGATGTGACAGAGCAGCGCCGCCTGAGCGGGGAGATGAGCTACCGCGCCACCCACGATACGCTCACCGGTCTGGTCAACCGCGCCGAGTTTGACACCCGCCTGCGGCGAACCCTGCACCAGGCGCACGAAGACCGCGGTGAGCACACGCTCTTATTCATTGACCTGGATCAGTTCAAGCTCGTCAATGATGCCTGTGGTCACTCCGCAGGGGATCAGCTCTTGCAGCAAGTGGCCAAGCTCCTGGGAGAGTCGGTGCGTGCCCGAGACACCCTTGCGCGCCTCGGAGGCGATGAGTTTGGCGTGCTCCTAGAGCACTGCACCTCGGAGCAGGCGGGCCGCGTGGCTGAGCAGATCTGCGAGCGCATGAACGACTACCGCTTTATCCACGATGAGCGGCGGTTTCGAATCGGCACCAGTATCGGCCTCGTGCCAGTAGACAGTCGCTGGAGCAACACGTCGGCCATTGTGCAAGCCGCCGACAGCTCGTGCTACGCCGCAAAAGACGCGGGGCGCAACCGGGTGCACGTCTGGCTCGACAGCGACCAAGCGATTCGGACGCGCCAGGGCGAGATGCAGTGGGCCACGCGGCTAGAGCAGGCGCTGGATGAGGATCGTTTTCAGCTCTACGCCCAGCGCATTCACACCCTCGATACAACAGCGCCACTACAGGGACTTCACGCAGAGGTGCTCCTGCGCATGGTCGAGCGCGATGGTAGCTTGGTCGCCCCTGGGGTCTTTTTGCCCGCCGCGGAGCGCTTCTATTTAGCATCGCGCATTGACCAGTGGGTGCTACGCCACGCGATTGCTTGGCTCTCGTCTCTGAAAAATATCTCGCTCGTGGACACCCTCTGTGTCAATGTCTCGGGGCAGTCTATTGGCGATCGCGTCTTCCACCGGCAGGCCATCGAGATCTTCACCGAAGCAGGCCCTGATATCTGCAAGCGCCTTTGTTTAGAGATCACCGAGACCGCCGCCGTGACCCACATGGCCGATGCAGCGCTCTTTATCACCCAGGTCCGTGCACTGAAGGTACGTATTGCACTCGATGACTTTGGCGCGGGGGCCTCGTCGTTTGGGTATCTCAAGAACCTCTCGGTGGACGTGCTCAAGATTGACGGCCAGTTCATCCGCAACCTCACGGAAGACCGCCTCAACGACGCCACGGTACGCTGCTTTGTGGAAGTGGCCCAAGTGATTGGTGTCAAGACCATCGCCGAGTTTGTGGATCGCCCCGAAACCCTTGCCCGTGTGCGCGAGATCGGCGTGGACTTCGCGCAGGGCTATCTTCTCCACCAACCCGAGCCCATCGAGAACGTTCTCACGGCGTAGACAGCGCGGCCTGTGCTAAAATACGAGCATGGCAAACCAGGCAGACAAGACGTTTTTTAAGCGGGCCGATGCCCACATCAAACTCTCCAACGAGCAGATCTCCAAGGACGTGAGCCACGGCAAAGTGAGCGCCTCCTCCCTCTACGCCGCCGCTCGCTTCAACGCCTGGGTAACCGCCACAGGCTATAGCTCCCGCACCGAGATGGCAAAAGGCCGCGAAGAAACCCTCGACTACTTCTGCGAGCAATACCGCATCATGCTCTCCGAGAACCTCGATGACTATATCGAGAACTTCGAAAAGTACATGGGACGCATCCAGTAGAGACGAATGAGAACTGGCAATGTACCTTGATACCCATGACTATCCCTTCATCACAAACCTAGAAAAATGCTTCGCTGAAATCCGGCAAGAATGCCTCGCATTGCCTGGCACTACCTTTGATCCCTGGGTTCAAAAGGAAATGTACGGAGAGGGCTGGTCGGTCTTTGGTCTGGTGGCGTGGGGGCATCAAATCGAGGGAGCTTTGGCCCTCTGTCCCGAGACAAAAAAAGCTTTAGAGGCGATTCCTGGCCTCCAGACAGCAGGATTTTCCCGGCTTGCCCCAGGCACACACATCAAACCCCACCGTGGCTGGGTCGAGAATGTCTATCGCCTGCATCTAGGACTGGTGGTTCCCGAGAACTGTGCGATGCGTGTGGGAGAGGAAACTCGCTCTTGGGAAGAAGGTCGCTGCCTCGTTTTTGATGACACCAGCGAGCATGAGGCCTGGAATCACTCGAAGTCTGATCGGCTTGTCCTCCTGCTTGATTTTCTTCGCCCTGGATGCTCCCCGACCAACAACGCGGAGATGCCCCCAGAAGTTCGCCAGATGCTCGCGGCAAAGCTCAGCCGTGGTTCAAGAGGTAGGGAGTAATCCGTCTCATGATGCAGTACCTACTCTTTGTTCCGAGCGACGACGATCCGGAGAGCGCGACTCTCTACACCGCTCCCGTTGCTTCCGGCGACGACGCCTATCTTCGCCAAGTCACTCAGCAACTTCAGCCTCTCTCCGATGAGCAGTATCTCAGCGGCCCGGCAGTTGTGCTTCAGACGGTCGCGAAGTACAGCTATATCCTCCACGATAAGGCGATCTTCTGGTGTATTGAGTGGGAGCCGGGGCTGATCGTTGTGCGCTTCACCCCCGATGGCCTCTTGGCCTGGACTGCCCTTCGCTCGCCCGTCCCTAACTTCGGCGGTCGCGAGGCCGACGAGAGCGCGTGGGATTCCTACGACGAGGACGCCGAGAATCCGCAGTACAACCTGATCTTCGATCCCTGGGACGCACTCTTCGATACCGAGCTACGCGACGAGCGAGGCTTTGTGCCTGCGGATACCGAAATTCAGGCACAGTTCGACGCGGCTCTAGCGCACGCCAACGACCTCAGTAAAGCTGCCTATGAGCGCCTCACCCAAGGCTCGCTCGCAGAGCGCACCACGTGGTCAGAGCACTGCAAAGCTAACCTAAAAACCTGGAGCGACGAGGGACGATGAATACTCCGGCCCGTGTCTCTAGCATGCCTCTGGAGCGGCTATGGCACGGCACGGAGTTTTTAGAAACGTCTCGTCTCCGCGCCGTCGGTGCGGACGACATCCGAAATTTGCTACGTCTTGGCCCAGTACAGTTTGTGATCGCCAACATCAGCGATCCGCTTTACTGGGTGCCACTGGAGGAGCGTTACACGTTCTGGAAAAACGAGCTAGATCCTCATCTGGTCCCCCTCAACAATGGAGTGCGCCCGGAAGATTTCCCCGACGCGTACTGCTACTTCGCCTCGGAGTGGAGCAGCACCGAAGGCAAGCCCGTGATTCTTGTCTGCGAGAAGTGCCACTAATATGAACAACCTACTGAACTTCCTGGACGATCTGGAGCGTACCCGTATCTACTACCGCCTGGAGCGCAACCGTCCCGAGGCCATCATGGTGCGGGTGGACATTCCCGGAGAGCGCTGGGAGGTCGAGTTCTTCGCCGACGGTTCCATCGAGGTCGAGGTCTTTCGCTCCACCGATGCAGGCATCCTATCCGGCGACGAGGCACGTGCTGCTCTAGAGCGCTTGCTGAAAGACGGTGACGAAGAGGCTTAAGGGAACTCTGCACGGATCGTTGATTCAAACTATGACCGAACGAGGAACGAGAGAGGCGGCGCGAAGCGCCCCAAAGCGGGACGTTCACCATCCACGCTAGCCCCGAGTGTGTTTCGCAAAGCCTAGCATGCGATTGGGCTATTCCCGGCGGCGTGAGTTTCAGGTACCCTGTTTGCCATGAGCATTCCAAGACCTGAGTATCCCCGCCCACAGTTTGTGCGGGCGGACTGGCTGAATTTAAATGGGACGTGGCAGTTCGAAGCGGACTACGGCGACTCTGGCATCGAGCGTGGGGTGAAAGACCGGGCGCTGACGGGGACGATCACGGTGCCTTTCTGCCCCGAGTCCAAGCTCTCCGGGCTGGAGCACGTGGATTTTCTGAACGCGGTCTGGTACCGCAAGGAAGTGGCGGTTCCGGCTAGCTGGGCGGACAAAGTGGTGCTGCTGCACTTTGGCGCGGTGGACTACGACACGACGGTCTGGGCCGATGGCGTGGAAGTGGCGCGGCACCGGGGAGGCTTTACACCGTTCTCTGCGAATCTGGGCAAGTGCGCCGGGCAGACCGTGACCATTGTGGTGCGGGCTCGCGACAAGCATGGGGTGCCGCAGGCGCGCGGCAAGCAGGCCAACAAGTTCGCGCCCTACGCCTGCTTCTACACCCGCACCACGGGAATCTGGCAGACGGTCTGGCTGGAGCCGGTGAGCGATATCGCGATGAAGCGTCCGCGCATCACGCCAGACTTGGCCAACTCCCGCTTCGAGCTGGTCGTCCCGCTGACCGCGCACGGGCCGGGGCCGAATGTGGAGGGTTTGACGCTGACGGCGACCCTGACCGATGCCAGTGGCGTGGTCTCGACCGCGAGCGTGCGCGCTGATCTGGACTTTGCGGCGCGGCTGATCTTGGACGTTCCCGAGAACCGCAAGCGTGTCTGGAGCACCACCGATCCGCACCTCTACGGCATCACCCTGACACTCGCGCAAGGCGAGACGGTGCTCGACTCCGTGGAGAGCTATGCGGGTCTGCGCTCTGTGGCGCTCTCGGGGATGGCGTTTAAACTCAACGGCGAGATTGTCTTCCAGCGCACCGTGCTGGATCAGGGCTACTGGCCAGAGTCGGTGATGACGGCACCCAGCGACGACGAGCTTCGCCTGGATATCGAGCGTAGTATCGCCGCCGGGTTTAACGGGGCGCGGCTCCACCAGAAGGTCTTCGAGGAGCGCTTCTTCTACTGGGCCGATAAGCTTGGGTATCTGGTCTGGGGGGAGTTTGGCGACTGGGGCTGTAGCGGCTTTGGGCCGTCCACCAATCACCAGCAGCCCGATGCGAGCTACATCGCGCAGTGGCTGGAGGCCGTGGAGCGGGACTACTCGCACCCGAGCATTGTCGGCTGGTGCCCGCTGAATGAGACCTTCCAGGAGAACTCCGACCAGATTCGCCAGCTCGATGATGTGACCCGCGGGATGTGGCTGGCTACCAAGCTTGCCGATGCAACGCGCCCAGTCTTGGATACGTCGGGGTATGCCCATCGCGTGCGTGAGTCCGATATCTACGACTCCCACGACTACGAGCAAGACCCGGTGAAATTTGGCGAGAAGATGGCGGGCCTCAAAGACGGCAAGCCCTTTATCAACAACGGCTGGGACAACAAACCCACCAATATTCCCTACGGCGGCCAGCCCTACTTCTGCTCCGAGTTTGGCGGTATCTGGTGGAACCCGGCGGCCTTCGACAACAAGGAGAGCTGGGGCTACGGCGAGCGAGTCAAGAGTCTGGAGGAGTTCTACGCCCGCTTCGAGGGACTCTGCGATGTGCTGCTCGGGGATAAAAATATGTTCGGCTACTGCTACACCCAGCTCACCGATATCTACCCGGAAGAGAACGGGGTCTACACGTTTGATCGAAAGCCCAAGTTCGACAACGAGAAGCTCAAGGCCGTCCAGACGAAGAAAGCGGTGATTGAGAAATAGCTCGCGAGTTCAAACGAGATCGCACATGATCTCTCTGCGTTGTGCGCCCGGCTCGTAGCCCAGCTGACGATTCAGAGAGATCATGGTGGTGTTGCCAATCTCGCTGGAGGTATAAAGCCAAACAATTCCCTGGGTCTTTGCCCACAGAATCGCCTGTCTTTTCAGAGCGGAGGCGATCCCACGGCCTCGGTACGCAGCAGCGACGCCGGTATAGTCATTCTCGGCTGATTCTGCTCCTAAGCGCTTCACGTAGGTCATGCCGACCGGAACGTTCTCCATCAGAGCAACCCAGTGGGTCTGTGGCGATAGCCCCGCGCCGTGCAGAACTTCCTGTTTCCATGCTAAAAACGCATGCCGAGACTCTGCTGTATCCTGCGATGGCGCTTCCGTGTCGTCTCCCAGTCGAGACAGCGTATAGAGAAACGTTTCGCCCCGATTGCCCAGCTCAGCCAGCGAAGCGATCTTTAGTCCCTTCTGCCCGAGGCGCTTTGCTCTTTCCTCCGCGAAGGCAAGCTGGGCATTGGAGACACGGAGGCGGCACTCCTGAACGACCTGCCCCGTCTCAATAAACCCATGCCGAAGTGCGAAGCCAGAACCACTGGGAGCATCGGTGCGAACCCAGCCGAGAAGGCGCGTCGCCCCATGTTGGCGTAGCCGGGAGCATAGCTGCCTGTAGAGGTGCGTTCCGACCCCCTCACGAGCATGATCGGGGTGAACCCGAATGTCGATGCGGTAGGTGCTCGGGTCTCCTGTCCACCAGGCGGGGTGAAAACTGCCGATACCCACGCCCTCGCTTCCCTTAACCGCGACCCACTCCTCACCTGCCTTTTCCCCATTCTGCTCCAGGCTCAACGGGGCGCTATCCGCTTCTTGAAGCTGGTGGAGTGCCTCTAAGAACGAAGCGTCGTCCGCACTTCGGGGCCTCAAGAGGACATCAGCCACGTGACGGTTCGTTCATCTTCTCGCGAGCCGCGCGGGCAAGCTCGGCGAGGTGGCCGTCGTTGGCGCGGACTTGCTCTAGATGGCGCAGGCGCTCTGGGGTTGCGGTGGCAACAAGCGTGTCGTGGTAGGCACGCTCTACCCAGAACCGAGCGCCCCCGCTGAGGTAGTCGCGCAGCTCCTGGAGCTTGTCGTCGGGGTAGCGCTCGCAGAGGTTCATCGTGAACATCCGCCGCCGGGTGCCACCGCCAAACGCGGCGTGCTTGGTGTTGTGGTTAAAGACCAGCACATCGCCAGGCTGAGTTTCGAGGGCAATCGCGGGGATTTCTGGCCCAGAAACGCCCCAGTGGTCGCGGCTCTGGCGGAGGTTGGTTTGTAGCTCCTCCGTGTAGCCCTCCCCGATCCGGTGGCTTCCGGGGATCACGCGCAGGCAGCCTGTGTCTTTGGTAAGTGGGTCGAGGTAGAAGGCGATCTTGATATGGCGAAGCTGCCGGTGCCAGCCGTCGGAGTGCCAGCCGGTATCCCCGACGTAGTAGTTGCCGTCGCTGCCCATGTAGTTGAAGTCATCGCCACAGAGGGCCTTGGCGATTCCCAGAATTCTCGGATCGTCGAGCAGGGCACAGAGCCGCTCGTGGTGATCTAAGAACTGGGCAATACACGAGCGGGCCGTCCCTTCGTGAGGACGACCCGCATGACCACCACCGTTCTCTGCCCAGATCGCCTCGAAGCCGTCAATGATCTCCCCGATACAGTCCAAAAGAAGACCGGGGAGACCGATGTAGCCGAAAGTGTCAAAAAAGCGCCGTTGCTGCTCGTCCATGCGCTTATTGTAACAGCTTTACTCGCTCAGGCAGCCTACAAAGGCATCTTTGACTAGGCCGCGCAGGGAGTAGTCCTCGGTGCCGATGGGCGAGTTCACGAAGACGGCGAGCTCCATGTTGTCAGGAAGGACATAGGCGACGCACTGCTCTTTTCGGCCTCCCGACCCCCAGCCGCCGTTTTTGTTGTAGAGCTTGCCTGCGGGGGTGTTGATCTGCTGGTCAATGCCAAAGTAGTTATCTATGAGGTACTGGAACTTGCCACTGGGTAGGATCGTGTTCTTACGCCGGGCATGGTTCATGACATCGAGCAATTCTTTAATCGAGAGCCGCCATGCTGCGCCGCCTGCCATGCTCCCCAGGTCACCCGAGTTCCAGCCTTTCTTGCTGCCGTGAGGGAAGTCGTAGGCCAAGGCGTTGTTCTTGCCCGGAATCGGCTCAAAGCCTGCGTTGTTCACCCCGGCGGGTTCGAAGACTTTATCCTGCATGTAGTTGGTGTAGTGCTGGAGCGAGACCGCATCCCAGGCCTGGTCGTTGATATTGGTGTTGCTCGGCATGAAGTTGGCGTTCTTGGGCATGTCCCCCAACACAATCGGCATTAAAATCCGGCAGAGCCCGAAGTTCATGTTCTCGTAGTCCGAGGAGCTACCAACACTGGACACTCCCATTGCCACCCGGCTTTTCATAAACGTGTAGCTCGAATCGGAGCCTCCCGTGCTGAAGCCCGATTTATGGGTCAGTAAGTGGCGAAACGTGATCTGGTTGATCTTGTTGCCTTTGGTCCAGTAGTCGGGCAGGTACCCGATAATCGGGGTGTCGTAGGAGACATTTTTGCTATCGAGCGCCTTGACCATCCCAATGGCCGTGAGGAACTTACTCACGCTGGCCACGTGCATTCGGGTGCTCTCCGTCCAGCTATCGTTCTTATCGGCGGGAGTCTGTGCCCACTGCCAGACGAGATTGTGGGTTAGATTCCCGTTTTTTCGAAGGTGGAGAAGATAGCCGGTGGTATGGTCTTTGAGAATCGTATGAATCGCCGTGCAAAACGCCGCCTCGTCCAGCTTGGGTTTCTTCACGAAAGTCTTGAGAGGAAGATTGGCCTTGAAAATCTTCTCTTTGCGCTCGTCGACGATCTCCATCTGAATGCCGCGCACATGAGGCGGATCAATGACATGCCGGTCTATTTTAAGCTGGCTCAGGCCACGCGGTAGTTGTTGAAGCTGAAGTTGTCTTTTCATGATTTTTTGTTTTCTTTCGTTTTTTATTTTCTACGGCGGAGCACCACCAGCGTGCCCCCAAGAGTGAGCAGTGCCAGCGTCGCCTGCTCTGGTGCCGCTGCTGGTGCGGCAGTGATGGTAACTTTGTCGAGGTAGACCACGCGGGGTGTGCCACTACCGAGTGAGGCGAGAAGCTTAATTTTCATAGAGAGATTTTCTCATCCCACGGAGGACGGAACCGTGGACAGAAACAAGGAAAAATCGTGGTCAACGGGGAATTTTCCCGCTATGGGACGGCTTACTCTGCGATTTTTTGGTCCGCCCGAGGTGCGCCGCTCCGATGGCGAGCTACTCCCTGCGCTCCGCACACGCAAGGGGCTCTGGCTGCTGGCGCTTTTGGTGCTCCGCGCGGGAAAAACCGTGGAGCGGGTCTGGCTTGCAGGACAGCTCTGGCCCGATGCTCCCACCGAGAGCGGGCTGGCAAACCTGCGCCGCACACTAACCGACCTGCGTCGCGCTCTGGGGCCGGATGCCCTCACCGTCTGCTCCCCAACACACACCACTCTCTCCTTCGATGCAGGAGCTGCCGACTGTGATGTGCTCACTTTTGACGGTGATCCGACGGGGCAGCTTCCTCTCTACAAAAGCGCACTCCTCGAAGGCTGCGACGAAGAGTGGGTCTTTGCGGAGCGTCGCCAGCGCGAGGAGCGCTACATCGAGGCACGGCTTGCACTAGCACGTGGCGCCCCACGAGACGAGGCCTACGAGCATTTGAAAGCCTTGCTCGACACTGCCCCCTTCCATGAAGAAGCCCTTCGCAGGCTGATGGAGCTGGGAATGCAGCTCGGACGGCAGAGCGAGGCATTGGGAATCTTTCGAGCCTTTCGGGAGCGGCTGAGTGCCCAGCGCCTCGTGCTCGATCCACGGACCCAAGCGCTCTACGTTGCTCTCCAAGCAAAGCTTCGTCAGCCTGCGCCTCCGCCGATTCGCCCTAAGTGGGCTGAGAGTGCTCCTCTCCGGCTTCCCCAGCCTCCCACAGCATTTGTCGGACGACGCGAGGAGCAGGCTGAGCTTGTACACCTCTTGCTCTACGAGCCTCTGGTAACGATTCTCGGCATGGGGGGGCTGGGAAAGACGCGGCTGGCTCTGCGCGTCGCTGAGGAGCTAAGCGGAGAGTTCCCCGACGGCGCGGCGTTTGTAGAGCTAGCTACCCTCCCCGCTTCCGACACACTCCTTACCACTGTCACCACCGTCGGACGTAGCCTGGGGCAGCGGTGTGAGAGCCTGAAAGAGCTTGTTGCTGCACTCGCCAGCCAGCGGCTCTTGCTCGTGCTGGACAATGCGGAGCATGTCTTGCCTGCGTGCCGTGCGCTGGTTCAAGCACTGCGTCAGGAGTGCCCACAGCTTGCGTTTCTGATCACCAGCCGCGAGCCGCTGGAGCTACCCGGCGAGGTGCATTGGCGGCTGGAACCACTAGGGCAGAACGACTCTCACCAGCTCTTTGTCCAGTGTGCGGGACGAGCACGTCCTGGGGTAGCGCTAGAGCCTGAGACCCTGGCAAACCTCTGTCAGCAGCTGGAGGGGATCCCTCTGGCGCTTGAGCTGGCGGCAGGGCGGCTCGGGGTGCTCACCCCGGGGCAGCTCACGGAGCGACTCACGGAGCGCTTTCGCGTACTTCAAGGGGGAGTGGCACACCCCGAGCGGCACCGCACGCTTCGAACCGTTCTGGAGTCGTCCTGGGAGCAGCTCGCTTCCGAGGATCAGCTCGCCCTAGCCCGGCTCTCGGTCTTTCGGGGGAGCTGGTCGCTAGAGGGAGCCGTACACGTGGCCTTTCCGGGCGAGGATGACTTTGCTGCACTGGATCGGCTCACGAGACTCGTCTCACACTCACTGCTGCTGGCAGAAGCGGGCCGCTTTCGCCTGCTGGAGACCGTGCGCCTCTTTGCCCAGCAGCACTTGTTACCCGCAGAGCGGCTGCATGCCGAGACCCGACTGCTCACCTGGCTCCACGCGCTTGCTCTTCGTGACAGCGACGATGCCCAGCAGCAGCTCTGGCTGGAGCACCTAGAAGCAGAGCGAGCAAACCTGCGGGCAGCCCTAGATGCAGCCGTGCAGACCCCAGAGCTGCATACGCTTGGGCTAGGGCTTGTGATCTATACGGGCTCTCTTTACCGACTACGAGGGGGAATTATCGAGGCACGCAAGTACCTCACCCATTTCTTAGAAGAGATCCCCCGCGACGATCCGGAGTTTGGGCGGGGCCACTGGCAGGCGGGGAAACTAGCGCATCTCCAGGGCGATTTTCAAACGGCTTTGCATCACTACAATACGGCGAAGGCACAGAGCACACACGGGGGGCTTGTGTACGTCCTGGAGTCGCAGGGGCTTCTGGCACGAGATCAGGGGGAGCTAGAGCGGGCCGAGCGCACGCTACAAGAGGCCCAGAATCTCTGTGATGCGATAGGAGGAAGCCCACTCTGGTGCCATGGTGCCCGTGCGGCTCTGGCCTGGCTCCGGGGAGACTACGAGCAGGCTCGTGCTTTGCTTGAGCCGACACTGACGCGAGATAGGAAGATAAAGAATCGGATCTCGCTTGCGGCAAGCTTGCTATGGTGGGCAAAGATTGAGCGCGACTTGGGCAATGAGGCTCAGGAAACCGCCGCACTCGACGAGTCCCTGACGCTCTCGCAGGAAGTGGGCTACACGCTGGGCGAGGTGGGGGCACGCTACGGCCATGCGGAGCGACTCTTGCGACTCGGGCACTTTAGTGCATCGGAGAAGCTTGCTTCTGAAGCCCTCCAACACCTCCTAGGCGAGCCTAGCGCGGGGCTACTACCACGGCTCCTACTGGTTCAAGCCGCCACGCATCGAGAGCGAGGGGCGCTACAGCAGGCCGAGGCACTTCTCCAGAATGCACAGGAGTCACTCCAGCACTGGGACACTCCTGAAAGTAAACTTCTGGTACTGATCGAGGAGGGACTTCTTCGTCAGGCCCAAGGGACACACGCGCAAGCCACTCTGCTCTGGGGAGCCGCCGAGGCCCTGCGCCAGCACCACGGCTTTGCTCTGCCGCCGTTTCTACGTGCTCAAGTCACCAAGCGCTCTCCTAAGCCGCTTTCAGCCTAGGGCTATGGGTTTTCTCGCGTTGTTTGTATAATGGTTTCATGATTGTAATTACTTGCCCCTACTGCCAAAGCCCGGACT
>NZ_JANNYP010000057.1:0-2129 GCF_031410135.1 Armatimonas sp.
GGTAGCCCTCCTCCGGTTTACCCTCCTCCCCCTGCCCCTCCTCCCAATCCTGGGAGGAGGGGGAGAGGGGAGTCTCTGGAGTTTGAGGTGGGATGGGTACAATGCTGCCTATGACGCTTGAAGAGATTGTTGGTGGCTCTAAGACGGGTTACTCGCTGGAAACATTTGAAGATTCGACGATTACTGCGGTTTCGTTGCGGATGACGGAGAAGACAGGGAAGCCTTACTTGAACTGTTTGGCCCGCAAGAAAGAGGTGCAGGCGAAGCCAGAGGAAGTGATTCGCCAGCTCTTGCTTCAGCAGTTTGCGGTGGAGATTGCCATTGAGCAGTCCGAAGCGGCGGCGCTGGCGTATCTGGAAGGGTAGGGCAGCCCCTCTTCCCGCGACGAAGGAGCAGACAGGGGAAGAGGGGAGGCGAGGAACGAGCCGGGGAGATGGCCCCCACGCGGCGATATAACAGAAAGACAGAAAGGACAGGAGGTTTTAGAAAAATGAGCACGATTACGTTAGCGGTTCCCCCCGATGTGGCGGCGCGATTAGAGTCCGACAGCGCCGCGCGAGAGCGGTTGGAAGCGATGGCCGTTGCGATGTTTGGGGCGCTCAAGCCCCGCGAAAAAGACGAGGAGTTTCGGCTTAGCCCGGAAGACATGGAAGCCCTGCGGCGTGGGGCGGAAGATAGCGATGCGGGAAGGGTGAGCGACGGGACGGAGGTCATGGCACGCCTGAAAAAGAAGGTCGGGCTGTGATCTTTCCTCTCAGTGTGGAGTACGCCCAGCAGGCGGAGCGTGACCTGGAGCGGATAACAGATCGCCTGCTCGAAACCTCGGAAGCCGCAGGGCAGCGCTTTACGCTCGCGCTTGAAGCAACACTTCAGGAGCTATGCCGAAGTATTCCCGAGAAGATCGCGCAGGGCTACCCGCCTCAAACCAATGAGGATGCCTCACTTGGACTCTCACGACCGACCTATCGAACTCGCTTTGAGACAGTAGCTAAACGCGCCCGGCGCTCTTCCGTGGGAGTTTGGTATGTCTTCTACTGGCTCATTGATGGCGACGGTGACCGAGTCCCCGAGACACTGCGCGTCTTGGCGATTCGGCATGGAAGCGCACCTCCCCTTTGGAACGAACCAGAGGACTAGACACGAGCCGGGGAGCTGGCATGACAGAAAATGCAACCTATTTGTTTGGAAATCCCATAGAAACGTTCGTATTGGTGACGGGAAAGTTAATATAGTACATAGGAAAGTTCGTATCAGTGATAGGCAAGCTAAGAAAACAAATTATCAAGTTTGTATTGATGATGGGAAAGTTTGTATCTTACAAAGGAATGCAAGAAATAAAGATGGTCAAGACCATATCTGTAATGGGAATGTAAAGAAAACGTACCGTCATGCTCATAATTGGCAAGGGCAGGCAAGTACGATAAAATACAGAAGGCCGATGGCGGCCTGTGCAGACCATGCAGAAAGAGAGACTTGACTACCATGCCACAAGCAATCACCGACTACGTTCCGCTCGCCGATAAGTTCCTCCAGCACTGGAGCGATACCGAGAATGCCCTCGGACGCGGCCTGACACTCGAAGATAGCACCACACGCGACACCCTCCAAGACCTTAAAGACGCCCTCACTGCCGCGATGCAAGCCGCACTCGTCGCCGAAAACGCCCGGCAGGGAGGCATTCGCCAGCGCGACAGTGCCCGCGCCGAAGTGTTTCCTATCGCACGACAGGCCCGTAAAGCCATCTTGGGAGTCATTCCCTCCTCCGACGAAGCCCGTCAGCTCCCCACACGGTTTCTCCCTATCACCGCCGATGTCCAAAAACAGCTTGTGACTCTTCGGGATGTCGAGAATGTCTGGATAAAGGTCAATGCCCTCCCTGCCAATACATACCCCTCGCTCGTGCTCCCCTTCACCGTGCGTGTAGACCTCAGCGGCACCGAGCAGAGTATCGCGCTCGCTCGCTACAGCACCCTCGTGGCAAGCCTGAGCACCTCCGCCAGCACGGTAGAGACCGCCGAGCAAGCGCTCACTCAAGCCCAGCAAGACCGTAAGAAAGCTATCGAAAAACTCCAAGCAGTCTTCAAGGCGTATCGAACAGCCATCCGTGGCCTCTTCCCCCGCACTAGTGC
>NZ_JANNYP010000058.1:0-5514 GCF_031410135.1 Armatimonas sp.
GAGTAGTTCCATTACTAAGGTGCAGATACTTTACATACCTCAAGGAACAGGCAATGACAAGTCACGCTATTCAGAAGACGGAGACGAAATAGAAGATTGAGTGTCAGCAGGCTTTTTCTTAGGAATCTCAATTGGTGGCGGGGTATAGCAGGCTATCGGCTTGTAGAAACGGCTGATAATTGCCTTTGCCGTATCTGCATCAATGGCAATACTATCTAGCCCGACAAAACAGCTTCGGCAATTAGCCTTGTTAAAAAGCAGCTCAAACCGCTCAGGCGTTGTTTCTATAATCCCCGCAATGGAATAAATATCTACCATGGTGTTGTTCACTATCAACATAGCACGGTTTTCGAGTTCGTTAAAAACGACACCTAATTTTTTCTGACTTATATCTGAAGACATTGGTTTTTCCTCCAAGTCAATATTACACGATAAAGGCACACACAAGCAAACTTAAGAGTGAGCAGGAGACATGCAGTTGTTGAGTTCGTTGGGCAAAATCCCCTTTTGGGTAGTTGAAGAAGCATCGCACGCAATAGTCTGCGACATGTACCACCGCTCCAGCTTCGGCGGCTGGAGCTTTGACGAAGTGTTGGATGCGGAGGAGCTGGCACGGAGCTACGGCGCACGGGTGGACAGCTACGAGGCCATCGGCGGCGAGCCGGGCGGCTACTGCCTGGACACGCTCACCGTCGCCTACAACACGGCACGAACACCGCTCCGGCAGTGCGTGACGATCCTGCACGAGACGGTTCACCATATCGTGTGGCTATGGGTTCCACCGACGCTCCGAAGCGGCGCGGACTCCCTGCGCTACGACGGTTACTTCCTAGAGGTGCAGCACGAAATCGCCTACATGACGCAAGGGCTTATCTGGGCACCACTCTACCCGAACATGCCGGTATGGCACCCAGAGGGGAAAATAGTGCTCCCTTGGGATTGTGACGTTTTTACTAGTGAAAGATGGAAAGAAAAAAGATGAGTACGTTCAAAGTTGTTTACAAGTATGCAGATACAGAGATTGAAGAAGAAATTGTCGCGGGCAATATGAGATTGGCTTGCGGCGTGGTCTCACAGAAACTAAAAAACTCTGCCATAGAGATTTTAGATTCTGATGTTAAAGGGACTGTAATCCCTATCCACCAAATTAAAAAGGCCGAAATATTCCGAGTTCAGCTAGATACTAATTCTTAGGGCCAAACTCTTCTTTGTGCTCTTCAAAGTAGTTTAGGATTTCCTGGGCGGCTTCCTCACTAATTTCTAGGTCATGACCTAGCGTAGTAAAAAGCCTGAACCTACCAGTGCTGACTTTGTAGAGACCAGAGATTACTTCCGGGCTAAAAACGACACTCTTTAGCTTCACCATTTCGCTTCACTTCTCCATTACTAAAATTTACCAATGATTGAAAAAATATACCATTTTACGACACACAGAGCAAACTTAAATTCAACTTCAAGAGGGCAATCCAATGGCACGGCGGGGGCATAACGAGGGGACGATTTACCAACGAGAAGACGGGCGCTGGTGTGCCTCGATCTCGCTGGGCTACGATGAGAAGGGGAACCGGCGGCGCAAGTATATCTACGGCGCGACGCGGCGCGAGGTGTCAACCAAGCTGAAAGCGGCGCAGGCAGGAGTCTCCGCAGGGATAGAGCCCGTGCGAGACGATAGAACGGTCGCGCAGCTCGTGGAGGCTTGGCTCACCGATTCTGTCCGGCCAAAGACGCGGGACAGCACTTACCGGTGGTATGAGCAATACTCACGAAACCATATCACCCCCTACCTCGGGCGCGAGAAACTCAGTAAGGTTGACGTTCGCATGGTCGAAAGCTGGCTACAAGAGCGAGCTACTACCGGCATGTCTTCCACCACTGTTGGACACCTTCGCAGTATCCTACGTCGGATCTTCAATGTTGGTGTGCGTTGGGGCTGGCTGGCTCGAAACGTCGTAGAGTTCACAGAGCCGATCAAGACATCTCGCAAAGCTCCGGTGGATTACAGCACGGACAAGGCGCAAGCTATCATGGCGGCTATCACCGGCCACCGGCTAGAGCCAGTTCTCACGCTTTACCTTGCTCTGGGCTTGCGGCGGGCGGAAGTGCTCGGGCTCCGCTGGACGGACATTGACCTAGAGCACGGCAGATTGACCGTTTCCAGCCAGCTGCAGCAGTTCAGTGGCTCCTACAGTCTCCAGCCGCCCAAAAGCGACTCAGGGAGGCGCACAGTAGCCCTGCCCGGTTTTGTACTCGCCAAGCTCCAGGCGCACAAAGAGCGAGAGGACGCGGCAAGACGCGAGAGAGACAGGCAAGATTCGCAGACAGAACTAACGCCAGCTCGGCGGCGAGCCCACAAGCAAGGGCAAGACCGGCTCGGGGACTCGTGGGGGCTTGTCTTCACCACAAGCAGCGGACAGCCAATCAACCCGCGAAACCTGAACCGAGACTTCTACACCATTCTGGACAATGCCAAGGTCGAACGGATCACGATTCACAACATGCGCCACCTTTGCGCCTCGATACTAGTGTCTCACGGTGTCCACATGCAGACCATAAAAGAGATTCTCGGGCACAGCGATATTCGCCTGACGATGAACACCTACAGTCACCTGCTACCGACATCGGCACGGGAAGCGGCGAGCGCGATAGAGCGAACTCTAGGCGGAAAATAAAAGCGGCGAACCGGGCAAAAGTGGCGTTTTTCTACCCTCTTCAGATTCGTTGGCTGTCAGCTTGGCTGTCAGGGTCAAGCGCCAGACACAAAAAAGCCCCGCAGGAGAGTATCCTGCGGGGCTTTCCCATCTACGAACTATGAAGCCGACGACCGGGTTCGAACCGGTGACCTGCTGTTTACGAAACAGCTGCTCTACCACTGAGCCACGTCGGCGCGGTAAAAATTCTATCACGATGGCTTCGCACGTGCAATAGGATTTACGGCTATACTTAGACTATGTCACGAGAAAAGGAACCTGCTGTTGTCACAGTAACATTTCTCTGCACCGATATTGTGGGTAGTACTCGGCTCTGGCAAGAGAGTGGTGCACTCATGCGGGAGCGGCTTGCCTGGCACGATGCGCGGGTACACGAGCTTGCCTTGCGCTTTGGGGGGGACGTCTTTAAGGCACGAGGTGACGGCTTTTTTGTCGCCTTCCGCACGGTACTTGCCGCTCGGGACATGGCTGTGGCGCTCCAACAGGCACTCTTCCAGGAGTTTGGCGAGGCGTTTGCGATACGCACGGTTCTGAGCACTGGCGAGGCGCAGCACCGAGACGGCGACTACTTCGGACTAGCACTCAGCCGGGCAGCACGCGTGCTGGAGCTGAGCCATGGAACCCAGCTTGTTTTCACGGAGACCACGGCTCGTTTGATTGAGGAAGCGGAGCCCGCTGCTGCTGTGCAGCTCAAAGACCTTGGCGCACAGCAGCTTCGTAGCCTGGAGCGCCCTGAGCGGCTTTTCCAGCTGATCGTGTCCGGTTTGCCCAGTGAGTTCCCCCCGTTTGCCAGCGCGTCGCTGCCGCCGCACAACCTGCCACGAACGCTAACGACGTTTATTGGACGTGAAAAAGAGTGCGCGGAGGTGGAGCGCCTGCTCTCCCAGACACGGCTGCTCACAGTGCTGGGTGCAGGGGGCAATGGTAAGACGCGCCTCGCGCTAAAAGTGGGCGATGAGCTGCTGACAGAGTATCGGGGGGGCGTCTGGTTTGTGGACCTTGCGCCCGTGGCCGATGCAACTCTGTTCCCCCGCGCCGTCGCAGCCGCGCTCCGGGTACGGGAAGACGCCGGGGCCGATCTGATGGAGACTCTTCTGGCACACCTAGCTCCACGAAAGCTCTTGCTGATCTTGGACAACTGCGAGCACTTGGTCGTCGTAGCGGCGTGCTTCACCCAGCAGATCCTGGTGCACTGCCCGGAAGTCACAATTCTGGCCACGAGCCGCGAGGCACTAGGGCTTACCGGAGAAGTGGCCTGGCCCTTGCCCGGACTGGCTCTACCATCTGAAAGTATTACTCAGCCCGCAAAGCTCCTACGCTACGAAGCAATTCAGCTTTTTACAGAGCGAGCAACAGCAATATCTCCCAGTTTCCGGCTGACGACTGATAACGGAGCCAGTGTGGCGCGAATCTGCCGTCGATTAGATGGCATTCCCCTCGCGATGGAGCTTGCTGCCGCATGGATGAGCGCTCTCTCGCCCGAGCAGATTGACCAGCACTTGCTCGACGAAGGATTTCTCGAATCAGTAGACCCCACAGCACCAGAGCGCCAACGCACTCTTCAGGGAACGATGGACTGGAGCCATAGCCTGCTTACGGTGCCAGAACAAACTCTCTGGCGGCGGATCTCCGTCTTTGCGGGGAGTTTCACTCAGGAAGCAGCGGGATTCGTCTGCACCGATGACCTACTCCCTGCTCACACGGCTCTGCGTGGCCTGCGTGGCCTAGTTCGCAAGTCTATTCTTTTGCACGATAACACCTCGCCAAATCGCTTCCGTCTGCTAGAAACGGTGCATGAGTATGGTTTAGAAAAGCTCAAAGAAGCCGACGAGCTCTCCACCTTCCGCCTACGCCACCTAGAGCACTTCACTGCGCTCGCAGAAGAAGCCGAGCCCCACCTACGCGGCCCCGAGCAAAAAGCCTGGTTGGATCGCTTAGAAATCGAGAATCCGAATCTGCGTGTGGCTCTTGCAAAGCCTGAACCTGAAAACGGTGAGCTTGCCCTACGTCTTGCGAGTGCCATTTTCTGGTTCTGGCGCGTTCGGCATTATGGAAATGAAGGGCGTTTCTTTTTGTCACGTTATCTTGATCCTTCTATCTCTACGTCCCCACTCATACGTGCTCGTGGTCTACGAGCTCTTGGAATATTAGCCATGGAGAACGGAGAATTAGATATTGCAGAAAAATCGTTATTAGAATCGCGTAAATTATTTTTACAGGGAGACCAACTTAACTATGCACATACGCTTTCTGTAAACCTGGGTATTCTAGCAGCCCAGCGAGGTGACACGGTCTCAGCCCGCCTAGCATTTGAACAAGCAATAGAATATTACAGAGATCAAAAAGATACGTCCCGTCTTGCAATGTTATTAACAAACCTAGGAACGATATCACTTCGAGAGAAAAATATACAAGAGGCACAACTCCTTTTCGAAGAAAGTCTCATGTTACATTCAGAAGTAGGAGATGAAACAGGAAAGATTTCTATACTTAACAACCTTGGCATTATCTATAATAAACAAAAATCCTATAAAAAAGCAAAAAATGCGTTTTTTCAATCTATTAAAATTTCAATAGACAATGATATCAGATCACAACATTCAGAACGACTTTTAATAATGACTGAAATGCTTCATCAAACGAGTCCTTTAATTCCATTATTTGCAAGTATATTAGGAAAAATACATTCACTTATTACTAGTGGAGACGCACCTCTTGAGGGTGCAGGTCATAAAAGTGGTGAGGTAGCAGGCTGAAAAACGCGGCGACTCCAAAAGGCAAAAAAGGAATCCAACTCGTTGCCAAA
>NZ_JANNYP010000059.1:0-9670 GCF_031410135.1 Armatimonas sp.
TCAGAATCAACAACAGCAACAACATCCCAAAGAAGAGACATCATCATCGTGGTCGAAAGAGAAAGACGCCGTGGGACTCCCCGGTGGAATTGCGATTGTGATTCACTTGCTCATGGTCGTGGCGATTATCTATGGTTTCACCTCGGGGATGGCTTTCTTAGGGAGCGTGCTGAGCTTTATCTTGCTCTTTACGCTAAGTGGCTACTTCACGGTGGCTCCGGGCGAGAGCTTTGTCTTGATGACCTTTGGTAAGTACGTGGGCACGGTTAAGAAGAACGGGATTTTCTGGGCGCTTCCTTGGGCGAGCAAGCAGCGTGTTAGCCTGCGAACCCGCACGCTCAATGGTCAGCAACTCAAAGTCAATGACTCCATGGGCAACCCGATTGAGATCGCCTGTGTGATTGTCTGGAAAGTGACCGATACCTACCGCTCGACTTTTGAGGTGCAGAACTACGAGTCGTTTGTGGCGATGCAGTCCGAGACCGCCATTCGCCATATCGCTGCGACGCACCCCTACGACTCCGACGACGACAAGGCCATCTCGCTCCGGCGCAACGCCACCGATGTCTGTGATGACTTAGTACGGGAAATCCAGACTCGCCTCGCGCCTGCTGGTGTCACGGTGACGGATGCCAGCCTCTCGCACCTCGCCTACTCGCCTGAGATCGCCGGGGCCATGCTCCGCCGTCAGCAAGCCGCTGCCATTATCTCCGCCCGCCAGCGCATTGTCGAGGGCGCGGTCGGGATGGTCGAGATGGCACTGCAGCGCATAGATGAGAAAAAGATGGTGCAGATGACCGAGTCACAGAAAGCCGCTATGGTCGCCAACCTCATGACCGTTCTCTGTAGCGAGCAGTCCGCCCAGCCCGTTGTCAATACCAGCGTCCAAGCGTAGTGCACTCTTAAGCCTTATGGATCGCCGGGAAAGAGTTCTTAGTTTCATTGGCCTGGTGGCCTTTTTAGCCGTCGCCCTGGTGGTCTGGTTGCCAGGCTCACTGCGCACGGCGCTAGGGGACATGGAGTGGCCTTTCTACGACTGGCACCTGGGAGCCAGTGCGCGAACGAAGCCTCTGACACTCGCCGAGTCTCCCGTTGTCCTCGTCACGATGGAAGACGAGACCCCGGTGACTTTGTGGACGGAAGGCCCCACTCTCTGGCAGGAGGAACTCTACGTCGACCCGGTCTATCCGCTCCCTCGGTTTTTCCACGCGGACTTGCTGCGCCAGTTGGATCGAGCCGGAGCGAAGGCCATTGGCTTTGATATTCTCTTCACCGAGAAGCATGAGGTAGACACGGACTTTGCCAAGGCGCTCAAGAGCCACCAGGGTACCCTGGCTGCCACGCGCTCAGAGCTGCGCACTGATGGCACCAAAGAGTTTCTCCCTCTCTCTCCTGCCCTCATGCCCGGACTCACTCCCGCCTCGATTGATCTCCAGTATTCGTTGGGGCGTAGCGTCCGGCACCTGGACTGCCTAGACCAAGAGGTGCCTCAGCTTGGCGTTGCGCTCGCGGCGGCGGGCACCGGCCAGCTCTCTTTGCCTCCACAGCTCACGGGAGGACATTTCCGCTGGGGGATGCTGGACTTGCCGATCGTGGCGGGGCTGGGGGACAGTGCGGCTCTGATTCGCTACAGTGGCCCGAAGGGAACATTCCCTCACATTAGCTACGAGGATATTTTGCTCAGTGCAGAGCCGCCTCATGAGCTTAAAGGGAAGCTGGTGCTGGTGGGGCGCTACAGTCAGTTCGAGGAGCTCCAAATGACCCCGCTGGGGGAGATGTCAGAAGTGGAGATCCTGGCTAATATCGCCTACATGACCGCGATGAACCGTGGGCTTCGCACGACGGAGTCCTGGAGCCTGTGGGTCGGGCTGGTCATGACCGTCGCGTTTCTCTGGCTCGTCTGGCGGTTCGCGCTGGCTCCCGCGCTTCTCGCCCCTTTGGTGCTGGGAGCCGCCTGGATCTTCGGTGCACATGTCGCTTTTTTACGAACCGGAGTCTGGTGGGAGAGCGCGACTCCCCTGACCATGCTCTCTCTGGCCGTGATGCTGGCGACGCCTTACGAGGTTCTACGGACGCACCGGGCGTTCAAGACCCAGGTCTCGGTTGCGGCGGCGCGTAGTGCCGTCTCGGGGCGCGGCATGCAGCTCGGAACCCGCGAGGTCTACGTGACCGTTGTTTTCTGCGATATTCGTGGCTTCACCAGCTTCTGTGAGACCCACAGCGCCGATGAAGTCGAGACCATGCTCCAGGCCTACTTTGAGGCGGGAGATAGATCCGCCAAGCGCTTCGGCTCCGAGCTGGATAAGTTTATGGGCGATGCGATTTTACTGTACTTCTTTGAGCTGCCCAAGCAGGAGCCCGGCGCGGTGCGGGCCATTCGCTGGGCGTGGGAGATGCAGCGCGCCGCAGACACCATTGGGATCAAGATCGGGGCGGGGATTGCCTCGGGTGTGGCACGAGAAGGCTTTATTGGAACCGCAGGGCGGATGCAGCGCACCGTGATTGGCGATGTGGTGAATCTGGCCTCACGCCTGCAAGAGGCGACCAAAGCTCTCCCTGCCTCGATTCTTTTGAGTGAGGGGAGCTTCTCTCAGCTTGGGGATTATATTCGCGCGGAACCTCTGGGCGAGATTACTGTCCGCGGGAAGCAAATGCCCGTGCCCGTCTTTCGCCCGGAGCCAGCACCCGGAGAATAAAAAACGCCCCCGAAGCAAGCTGCTTCGGGGGCGTTTTTGTTGGTTTACAGCTCGCGCTGGATTTGGCGCATCTCGTAGCACTCGAGAATATCACCCACTTGCAGGTCATTGAAGCCACGAATTGTGATACCACACTCGTAGCCCGCCGCGACTTCACGCTGATCGTCCTTGAAGCGTTTGAGCGTCTCAATGGGACCATCGTGGAGCAAGTCTTTACCCCGGAAGACACGCACACTGGAGTTGCGCTTGACCACACCATCTAAGACATAGGAACCGGCAATCGAGCGTCCCCCCGGAAGCCGGAAGAGCTGCCGGATCTCGGTCTTACCCAGAGCGGCCTCTTCGTAGATCGGCGGAAGAAGCGCTAGCATGCCATCTTTGACCGCATCAATCAGCTCGTAGATGATAGAGAACATCTTGATCTGAACGTGCTCAGCCTCGGCCTTTTTAACGGCATTGCCTGCTGTTCCGACATTAAAGCCGACGATCATACAGTTCTTCTCATCGGCGCTATGGTCGGCGGAAGCCAGTAAGACATCGCTATCCGAGACAGGGCCGACGGTAGCAGAGAGCACGCGGACGCGGACTTCCTCGTTGCCCAGTGGCTCGACACTCTCGCGAATGGCTTGCACACTGCCCTGCACATCAGCCTTAATGACCAAGTTGAGCTCTTTGACGGGGCCGGAGCGGAGCTGTGCATAGAGCTGCTCCAGGGTCTGGTGGCCGCTTGCTGTGAGGCGCTGCTCGCGGATGCGAATCTCACTGCGCTGCGCCAGAGCCCGTGCCTCTTTTTCGTCCTTGGCGACCTCGATCTTCTCGCCCGCATCCGGGACACCGCTAAGACCAATAATCTCCACAGGCGATGAGGGCCCAGCTTTTACCAGCTTGGTGCCGCGCTCGTCGGTCATGCCACGGACTTTGCCAAACACTCCACCTGCCACGACATTATCGCCTTGACGGAGTGTGCCCTGCTGAACCAGAACGGTCGCGACCGTGCCTCGGCCCTTGTCTACTTTGGCCTCGATGATCGTGCCGCGCATCTTGGCATGCGGGTCGGCTTTGGGGTCTACCTCGATCTCGGAGACCAGTAAGATGGCTTCGAGGAGCTCGGGGATTCCCTCGCCGGTCTTGGCGGAGATATTGACCGTGGGGATCGTTCCTCCAAAAGCCTCCGGGACAAGCTCATAGCGCGTTAAGTCGGTAAGAACTTTGTCCGGGTTGGCTTCCGGCAGATCGCACTTATTGACCGCGACAATGATCGGGACTTTTGCCTTGAGCGCCACCTGAATGGCCTCTTCGGTCTGGGGCATGACGGAGTCGTTGGCAGCCACGACGATAATGGCAATATCCGTCACCGAGGCACCGCGCCGACGCATGGCGGAGAACGCCGCGTGGCCGGGGGTGTCTAGGAACGTGATCCGCTTGCCATCAATCTCGACCTGATAGGCTCCGATGTGCTGCGTAATCCGGCCCGCTTCACCGTCTACGACGTGTGCTTTGCGCAGAAAGTCCAACAGGCTGGTCTTACCGTGGTCAACGTGACCCATGATTGTCACGACCGGAGGACGTGGCACGGAGTCGGTAGTCTTGTTGACCGCCGTCCGTGTCTGCGGTTTTGGTGTGGTAGGGGTGGCTGCTTTCTCCGTTTGGGGAGTCGCAGACACTACTTTGGTGGCCTCGGGAGTGGCTGTGGGAGCGCTCTCGGCTACCTGGGCATTCTTGCCCAGCTTTTTGGCAATCTTCCGAACCGCATCAGGGGCAAGGCGCTGGTTAAGTCCGGCGAGCACACCGAGGCCCATCAGGACTTTCTGCACCTCGCTCGGGCCGACACCTAGCTTCTCACCTAGCTCTTTGACGGTCACGTTCATCGGGACGATGATCAGATCGCCGCCCGCAGGGGTTGCTGGCTCTGCAGGCACTGCCAAGGCTTTACGCACCTTATCGGCTGTGGCATCATCCAGCTCATGGGAAGGGGCCAGCTTTCCAAAGCCCGCCTTATCCAGTCGGCTTACCATCTCTTGGTTGGCAAGTCCTATCTCTTTGGCCAGTTCGAAAACTTTCACCGGCATCGCACACCTCTTTCCGCTTGCGCCCGCAGGGGGCGCGGCTGACGTCCTTAGTCGTTCATGGGACGCTCCTCGATTTAGATTTTTAAGGGGAGACACAGCAAAAAGGGGGCCGAGGGCCCCCTGACACTGGTTCCAAACGGGTATTATACCGCATTTTCGGGCGGGATGGCAGCCCGTAGCTCTGCCTGGCCTCCCTCGGTGAGTGCTGTCTTGAGCGAACGCTCGAAGGCTTTACGCTTTAGGGCAAGCTCAACGCAGGCGGAAGTGGCGCAGACATAGGCCCCTCGCCCGCTCTGCTTTCCTGTGGGATCGAGCGCAATGCCGGCACCATCGGGCAGGCGGACGAGGCGTAGGAGCCCACGCTTGCCTCCGGCGGTTCGGCAGGCCACACACGTCCGCACGGGCTGCCGCTTGGGCGGAGTAGGCACCGCCTACTCCGCGTCGTCGTCGAAGTCCGCCAGGGTGAGCGGCGGCAGATCTGCCCCTTCGTCGTCCGTGTTTGTCTCCGGAGCTGCCGAAGCCACGGGAGCCGCAGAGGGAGCAGGCTCAGGAGCGATTCCGGCTTGCTTGTCCTTGGCGACCTGAGACTCGGAGCGAATGTCAATGCGCCAGCCGGTCAGGCGAGCGGCAAGACGCACGTTCTGTCCCGCCTTCCCAATCGCCAACGAGAGCTGGTTGTCGGGGACGATCACAAAGGCCGAGCTCTGCTCCTCATCAATTTTCACGGACGCCACTTTGGCGGGCGAGAGCGACTCCGTGATAAAGAGCCGCATGTCTGGCCCCCAGCGCACGATGTCCATCTTCTCGCCGCGTAGCTCATCCACCACGGCCTGCACCCGCTGGCCACGGTGTCCAACACACGAGCCAACCGGGTCCACGCGCTCCTCTTTAGAAGAGACGGCGATCTTGCTGCGCTGTCCGGCTTCACGCGCCACGGACTTGATCTGAACCACGCCCTCCGCGATCTCGGGCACCTCCATCTCAAAGAGGCGGCGGATCAGGCTCGGGTGGGAGCGGCTGACAATGACCTGTGGGCCTTTGGCTCCCTTGCGGACATCCAGCACTAAGAAGCGGAAGCGCTCGTTGTGGCGGTAGTTCTCGCTCTCGACTTGCTCTTTATCAGGGAGAATCGCCTCGATCTTGCCTAAATTGATGATGACATTGCGGCCCTCGCGACGGTAGACCGTGCCGGTGAGAAGCTCACCCTTACGCTGATCGTACTCATCGAAGACCTTGTCCCGCTCGGCTTCACGGATGCGCTGCACCACCACCTGCTTGGCGGTCTGGGCGGCGATCCGGCTCATGCGCTCCATGTCCCGATCCCCGAGGCGATCCTCGATAAACATCCCAAGCTCTGCCTTGGCATTTCTGGCACGGGCATCGGCTAGGCTAAGCTCGCCATGGGGATTGACGACATTCTCGACGACCACACGGCGGCGAAAGTAAATCGGCTGTTTGCCGGAGACGTGCTCGATCCGTAGGCTGACCTCATGATCCACACCTAGCGTCTTTTTATAGGCCGTCGACATTGCTGCCTCAAGTGCCCCCCACAGGGTATCGAAGGGAATATCCTTCTCGCGCTCGAGCTGGCGCAGGGCCTCTATAAATTCCGCGTTCATCTTCGGTCGTCTCCCTCCACAGAGTAGTTTTGCGGCACAGAATAAAAAAAGCGCGCCGGGAGGCTCGCTTGGTATTGCGCCTAATGTCAGTTGTGGAGTGTTAAGACCCCCCACGATTGCAGAGGGATTCTATCATATATTCTCTTGTACCCGCAACGGCTTGTTACTTCCGCCAGAGCCAGCGTAGCGACTCGGGGAGGAGGGATTGGCCGTGCTTGCTGGAGTGAAAGCCTTCGCCAAAGACAAATTTATAGTCGTAGCCGGAGTAGGCGAGGGCTTTTGCCATGCCCTGGTTGGCGAGGGGCCAGTTGCCAAAGGGGTTGTCCAAGTCGTTGGCACCGTCTTGCAAAAACACACGGATCGATTTGGGCTTGTCCTTGCTTTTGCGGATCAGCGGCGGGTAGTTGTGACCCCCACCAATTCCCGTAGAACCGCCCTGTAAGTTCACAAAGCTCCCGACCCAAGAGAGCACCTTGGAGAACTGATCGGGGCGCTCCCAGGCAACCGTGAAGGCACAAATTCCGCCACTGGAGCTACCCGCAATGGCGCGGTCGGCGGGGTTGGTGGAGAGGTTGTACTTCTTGGCTACTTCCGGCAGGATCTCGGTGAGGAGCATCTCGGAGTACTTGGGCGAGAGGGTGTCGTACTCGACGGAGCGGTTGGAGCGTCCGCCCTCGAATGTTCCGGGCTGGATGAAAATTCCAATCGTGACGGGCATCTCTGACTTCGCGATGAGGTTGTCAAAGATCGGGGGGATGTAGTCCTTTGGCCTTGCGCCGTCTTGGAAGACCATCACGCTGGCGGGCTTGCTCGGGTCGTACTGGGCGGGGACATAGATCCACCACGGGCGGCTGGTGCCTGCAAAGACCTGGCTCTTGAACACTCCCATGTCCGTGACCGTGCCTTTCGGGATGTCGTCGTGGTACTTGGCATCATTGGGTGTGGTGTAGACCTCAAGTTGACCGCCGCCGCGCTTCTCGCTTCCGACTTCGATGTGCCAGAGAAAGCCCGTGCCCTCGGGAAGCGTCGCCACGGCGGCCCAGACATCGCTGGTTCCGATGCGCTTGAGAGGGAGTGTGAAGCTACTCGTTTCGCTGATTACTTTCGGATCTTTCTCCGACTCGCTGGCCAGCTCGATAGCAAACGCCACCGTGCAATCGTCGGTCTTGACGCCGCCTTTGAGGAGATTGGCGGCTCCAAACCAGCGGCGCACGGCCTCAGGTGTTGCGGCACCGTCGCGGAGTTGGGCAGGGGTGAGGGGCGGTTGTTGCATCGTGGAAAATACTGCCATCAGTGGCAGCGTCAGAAATAAAGCGCTCATAGAGAGCCGTTCGACAGCGAACGTCGGGTTTCCTGCGAAAACAAAACGGGAACTCTTTGGTGCTGGCAAGGCTCCAAGCACTTGCCCCCGTTTTCTAAAGGGGCAAGACAAGGCGGTACTCCTTATGGAGAACCAGACAATACAAGCGACCCTTCGGGGTAAGCAAACCCAAGGTGAGCTGACCCGTATGCGGAAATCCGGTCAGACTGCGGTCACTTTCTCAGGACAGGGGCTAGCTCCCGTCTCCCTCTATGCTTCCACACTGGAGCTGGAGAACATGCTATTGCTCAAGCCACGTGCCGATGTGGTTGTCGCGGTAGGATTCGATGGTCAGAGCCATCTGACCCACTTCACGCAGATTGATCGCCACCCCATCTCCAAAGACTTGCTGACGGTCTCTCTGACAAAAATCATCGCGGATTAAGTTAGAGGAGAGAGCCTCCTTCAGGGTGAAAGGTAATCCCAAAACTCTGGAGGAGGCGGTATGGCAACACGAGGCTTGGTGGTGGTGAAAAATGGGGCGGCGGCGACGAGCCAGCCCCTGGCGACAGCAACGGCGCTGGCGATTTTAGGACGTGGGGGAACGTTTGCGGACGCAGCGATTGCGGCCTCGGCGGTTTTGTGTGTTGTCGAGCCCTGGAACTCCCATCTGGGCGGTGATGCTTTCTTAATCGTCCACGAGGCAAAGACGCGTGAGACGCTGGCCTACAACGCGTCGGGAGCGGCTCCAAAATCCGCGACTCTGGCAAGCTATCCCGACGGCATCCCAATCCACGGACCACGCGCCGTCACCGTACCCGGCTTAGTGGACGCCTGGTTCGCACTTTATGAGCACCACGGCTCGCTACCGATAGCCGAGCTTCTCGCGCCCGCCATCGGCTACGCCAAAGAGGGCTACCCCGTCGGGCCGCGCGCCGTGAAGAAGTTCGCTGAGTTTGCAGGAGTTGCAGGTTTGGAGGCACTGGGGACGAAAACGCCCGCGCTGGGAGAGTTTATTCGCCAGCCAGAGCTGGCATGGAGCCTGGAAGAAATTGCGACGCATGGCCGCGAGGCGTTCTATAGTGGTGCGATTGCGGAGAAGATTGTCGCGGCATCGAACGGCCACTTTACCCTTGAGGACTTGGCTGCACATAAAACACGCATTCTTGCGCCGCTCTCCGTAGGCTACCGTGGCCTCACCGTGCACTGCCAGCCGCCGCCCTCACAGGGAATGATTTTAGCGCAAGAGCTGGCCCTCGCCGAGGGATTCCAGCTCGCAGAGCTGACCGAAGCCGAGCGCACGCATCTTCTCGTCGAGTGTAAAAAATGCGCCTTCGCCGATCGCTTCGCCCACCTCGCCGACCCCGAGTGGCACGATGTCCCTCTGGCAAAACTTCTCAGCGAGCCCTATCTGGCAAAGCGCCGCGCAGAGATTGGCGAAAAAGCATCGTCGGTGACGGCAGGGGCGCTCGATGAGGGCCAGGACACGACGTATTTTTTGGTGGCCGATAGCCACGGCAACGCGGTCAGCTTTATCCAGAGCATCTTCCATAACTTCGGCAGCGCCTGGATTCCCGAGGGCACCGGGATTCTCTTCAACAACCGCCTCACCGGCTTCTCGCTCGATCCCGCCTCGCCCAACGTGCTCGCGCCTGGCAAGCGCCCGGCGCACACGCTCAATGCCTGGCTCGCCACCCACCCCGATGGCTCGCTCGCGCTGGTCGGAGGGACGCCCGGAGCCAATATCCAGGTGCAGACCAACTTGCAACTCCTGGTAAATACGCTCGACCTTGGCCTCGATCCACAAGAGGCTATCGAGCGTCCCCGCTGGCAGCACTCCTCGGACGGCGGCAACACCGGCCAGAGTGAAGAAGGGCTGGGCGTGCTGGAACTCGAAGACCGCGCCGACGCAAGCCTCTTTGCCGATCTCACCGAGCGCGGCCACGACACCCGTCCCATTGGCCCCTGGGCACACGGCTCGGCGGC
>NZ_JANNYP010000060.1:0-2885 GCF_031410135.1 Armatimonas sp.
ACTGATTCGTCGTGAAGGCCCTCGTGACGATGCTTCTCGGCAGAGTGCGTTGGAAAGAGCGCTGGCTGCGATACCTGCCACTTTGGGAGCCGCCTGTTTTGGTCACTGCAACTACCATCTATCAAATTGACGAAGACTATAGCTGCCCATGCTGTTCTCAGGTAATGCCGTTCTTGATGGAGTTGGATTCTGAGATTCCCTTCGTTCTCCCCAACACCGAGAACTTAGGGGCAATGGAGTGGGGTTCCGGAGGCATTGCCTATTTCTTCTGGTGTGACGCATGCCGAATCAGCGCAGGAAGGTGGCAGTGCACCTGATGAACGAACTTCTGGCAATTCTGTCCGAGCCGCGCCGTCGGTCGGGGAGCCTTGTGGAAAGCCTTATGCAGACAATAAAAGCCGAAGAGTGGGAGCCGCTGATTCGAGCCGCCATAGTAGCGTTGACTATCCACGTCAACGAACCCGCCCATCGAATTATCGAGCAAGCCAACGAGCAGCATCCAGAGATTCTGTCGCGCTATCTAAAAGAACTATTTCTCACAAACCATTACTTTTTACCCAGTGGCTACGCAGGCAGTCGTCGCATGTTTTATCCCTGGCGAGATGCGGGAGCGGAGCAGATTCAGTTTCTAAAAAATCACCTAGAAAACGACGAGCGACGGGAGTTCGCGATTCGTGCCCTTCTGGAACTGCGCCTACCTGAAGCCTTCGAGCTGATTCCCCTTGATACTGATCCCACTTTTATTCACCTGGTCGGGTTTTCACGGGAAATCTGTAGCTTTCGGCAACTTTACTCTGAAAAGCCCTACCACCTGCAGTTTGCAAAAACATACGCCACGAACTCTCATGAAACCTGGCAGGAAGTCACAGAACGTCCTTATCGTTTTGGTGGTCAGGTGGAAGGCCAGCACTGCCCAACCTGCGGCGACACGCTCCACCACTTACTCACCTTTCCTGCCGCAGAGCTACTTTCCGACACCTGCACATTACCCTCGCTGACCCTGGCAACGTGCAATCACTGCCTTGGCTGGTACGAACCCTTTCTCTGCTTACGCCACAACGAACAAGGGATTCCCCAGTCCAGTGCACCCGTAAAACCGTTCAGCCCCGAGTTTATCTGCGCCCCATTATTGGAGACCCAGGTAGCTCTCACTCCGGTATCAGACCGTTATCGCTGGCAAGAATGGGTGTATGGGCCAAATCTTCATCGGCTTGGCGGCCACCCTGCCTGGGTTCAATTACCTGAGTACCCAGACTGTCCAGAGTGCCAGCGGACTATGATGTTCCTACTCCAACTTGACTCCGAACTACCATTGATCCATCATAACCCGGACGACTGGAGCGGTATGTTTTGGGGCTCCGGCGGGGTGGCATACTTCTTCTGGTGCGACTCGTGCCGCATTAGCGCAGGAAGGTGGCAGTGTACGTGAGCACAAGCACGTCGCCGTTTCTCTTTGTTCCGGTGCGCCACCACAGCCCGGCTTGTGCGCACTTGATCCAGCGGCTCTTTGCGGAGCGCAGGCCGTCGCGGGTGCTGATTGAGGGGCCGTCGGACTTTAACGACCGGCTCGACGAGCTACTGCTGCCCCATCGGCTGCCCATTGCGATCTATAGCTTTGTCCACACCGAGACCGAGCGAAGCGGTGCCTACTACCCGTTCTGCGAGTACTCCCCCGAGTGGCAGGCGATCCAGCTTGCGGGCGCGGCAAAGATCCCCTTCTCGTTCATTGACCTGCCGTGGGGCGCTCTGGATCGCAGCCACACCAACGAGATCGCCCCCGAGCGCTACGCCGACGGTGCCTTGCGCCGCTCGACGCTGATCACGACGCTCTGTAAAAAGCTCGGCGTCGAGGACTTTGATGCGCTCTGGGACACGCTCTTTGAGATCGAACCCGACCCCAGCCCCGAGGCGCTCCTCGCACGGCTCACGGATTTCTGCACCGCGCTGCGTACCGCCGATGAAGACACCGACGCGGTCTCGGCCTCCGATCTCGCCCGAGAAGTCTTCATGCGCACGTGTCTTGCGGAGGCTCAGGCGCTCTGGAGAGACGGCGACGGCCCGATTCTGGTGGTGACGGGGGGGTACCACACGGCGGCACTGCTTCCCCCCCATCCCCCGCCGGGCGGAGGGGACAGAATGAATCCGATTCCTTATTGTCCCCCTGTCGGACGGGGGTTAGGGGGGAGTTCTAACCTCGCCCTGACGCCCTACAGCTACGCACGCCTGGACTCGCTCACGGGGTATGCCTCGGGGATGCCCTCGCCGGGGTTTTACCATGCGCTCTGGCACGGACAGAAGCCCCTGCCGCTAGCGGTGGGTGCCTTGCGGAAGAAGAAACAGCCTGTCAGCACCGCCGATCTCATCACCGCCGAGGCCATGGCGCAGGGGCTCGCGGCGCTCCGGGGGCATGCGCGGGTCTGGCGCACGGACTTGCTGGATGGCGCACGCTCCGCCCTAGTGAAAGACAGCTTCGAGGGCGAGGTGCACCCACTCATGGCCGCGCTCTTCGAGGCGTTCCGTGGCGGCGAGCGCGGCAAGCTCGCGGCAGGCACGCGCCTTCCCCCGCTGACTCTTGAGATCCAGGAAGCGCTACGCAACGAAGCGCTCACGCCGGATGTGGTCGAAAAGCATGTGCATTTATCGCTGTTGGACACGCAGGAGCGGCAGAAGTCCCAGCTCCTGCACCAGCTTGTGGGGCTGCGCATTCCGGGGCTGACTCGCGTGGCAGGAACGGACTTTGCGGCGCGGGAGGATCTCAGCCAGCCCAAAGAGACCTGGAAGCTGCTCTGGAGCCCGGACTTTGACGGCGCGTGTATCGAGGCGGCGCTCTACGGCGCGACGATCCCGGAGGCCGCTGTCGCGCGGCTCACGGAGCGGGCCGAGCA
>NZ_JANNYP010000061.1:0-24924 GCF_031410135.1 Armatimonas sp.
GGGCGGCACGAACAAAGCGTGCAAGCCAGGCCGCTGCTCCGGTGAAGAGCCCTTGTGCCTCTTGATCCCCTTCTGCTGCTTTAGTATGGACTACGCGTACCAGAAACCCTCTTCCTTCGATTAGGGCACGCTGACGAGCCCGCTCACCGACCAGAGCTGGTTCGTCGGTCTCAAGAAGCCCGCAGACGGCTTTGGTAAGCGCGGTATGGGGCCAGAGCCCGTCGCAGGCGCGTAGTGTCCGATGCATCAGCTCCGTGGTGACATAGGCTCCACTGCCTTCATCGCCAAACTCCCAGCCGCGTCCGCCTACCCGCACCGACTTACCGGATTCGTCCTCCCCGTAGATCACCGAGCCCGTCCCGGCCACGCACAAAATGCCAATGCCCTCCGGGATCGCCCCATGAAATGCCACCACGTAGTCCGGTACCACAGAGATAGTGGTGGAGGGATAGGCTGCGCTAAGTGCCGTCTCCCAGCTCGCCTTGATCTCTCCACGGCTCACTTTCGTGATCCCTGCACAGATCACCTCGATCTTTCCGGGAACTTGAGCAAGGAGCGCGAGCACGGGCTCGGGACCACCCTCAGGGTCGGCAGCACACCGTAGTTCACTCTCATTCCAACGCACTCTCACGTTTGTGCCGCCCGCATCTATTCCCACACATAGTCTTGACATGGCTTGCAGATTCACCATACCCATGATACTATTCCTTCCGCTTCGGGGCGTGGCTCAGCTTGGTAGAGCGCTGCGTTCGGGTCGCAGAGGTCGCAGGTTCGAATCCTGTCGCCCCGATAAAAATTTTAGAAGAGAAATTAAAACAGGCTTGCTTCGGCAAGCCTGTTTTGTTTGTATAGTGTAGGCATGAATTTCTCTTTTTTACGCTCTGACCGACCAGAGCTAACCCACGGCATCCAGAGCGGCGATATTTCCTTTGACAGCGCCATGATCTGGAGTCGGGCAGATCGTGCTGCCCGAATGAGTGTCGAGCTTGCCGCGACGGAGGCGTTTCTCAACCCGAGGCGCATTCCAGGGCCGGTGGTGCTGGAAAATTCTGACTTCACGGGCAAGCTTCTCGTGACAGGCTTACCTGCTGGCGAAGATGTCTTCTACCGAGTGAGCTTTACGGGCCTCGACAGTGACAAAGCCACAAGCGAACCGCTGATCGGGCGGCTCCGAACGGCTCCGGTTAAAAAGCGCGATATTACGTTTGTTTGGACAGGCGACACGGTCGGACAGGGCTGGGGAATCAACGAGGCATTTGGCGGGCTCAAGGGCTACGGCGCGATGCGGGCCAGCAAGCCCGATTTTTTTATCAACTCCGGCGACTGTATCTACGCCGATGGCCCACTCCCCTCGGAGGTCAAGCTTCCGGATGGCTCGGTCTGGAAGAACCTTATCACGGAGGCAAAATCAAAAGTGGCAGAGACGCTTTCCGAGTTTCGGGGGGCGTTTGCCTACAATTTACTGGATACACACTACAAAGCCTTCGCCGCCGAAGTGCCAATGCTGGTGCAGTGGGACGACCACGAGACGCTCAACAACTGGTTTCCAGGCCGCGTGCTCGACGACCCGCGCTACAAAACCAAGAGTGCCGCGCTACTTTCCGCCCGTGCCAACCAGGCGTTTCGGGAGTACATGCCGATCCGTGAGTTTCCCCAAGAGCCAGGACGTATCTACCGCAAGATCACCTACGGCCCCCTGCTTGATGTGTTTATGATAGACATGCGTTCCTACCGGGGCGACAACACCAACGGCAAAGAGACAGCTCCGGGAGCCAATACCGCGCTGCTGGGAAATGCACAGCTTGCTTGGCTCAAGCGCGAGCTGGCAAGCAGCAAGGCCCTCTGGAAAGTGATCGCCTCAGACATGCCGCTCGGGCTCGTCGTCGGAGATAGCTACCAGGGAAAGAGTACCATCGAGGCCGTTGCCAACGGCGATGGCCAGGCAACGGGCCGTGAGCTGGAGCTCGCCGAGCTGCTCTCGTCGTTGAAGCGAAGCAAGGTCAAGAATATCATCTGGCTGACCGCAGATGTTCACTACTGCGCCGCGCACTACTACGACCCAAACAAAGCCCAGTACCAGGACTTCCTCCCATTTCACGAGTTTGTCGCCGGGCCGATTCATGCGGGCAGCTTTGGCCCCAACAAACTCGATAACACCTTTGGTCCCCAAGTGCTCTTCCAGAAAGCAGGCAGTGGTGGCCCCGCCGCCGGACACCAGTTCTTTGGCGAGGTAAAGATCACCGCCGCCACAGGCGAGCTCAGCGTCACCCTCAAAGACATCGCTCAGCGCTCCCTCCACACCACACGACTTGCGCCAAAATGAACAAGTTTCGCGCTTGCTGATACTTTCTACACTACCACTTGTTAATTTTTGATACCTGCTTTCCGCTTTTTTACCCGCCCAAAGAGTATCCCCGTGAAGGAAATCCTTAGGGGAGACTTTCGAGACGTAAGAGAAGAGGTAAGAGAAGGATGAGTCAAATTTTAACAATCACAAAATCACCGGCGACAACTGCGCCGCGTCAGCGAACCGACCGCCCCGATCCTGCATGGGTTCGGGGACGTTGCCCGGAGTGCGGTGATGAGCTTGTTTCGCACTTGTACTACAAGCGCAACGAAGGCTACGTGATTCAGTGGGAGTGCTGGGCCAGCCAGGGAGATTCCCCGAGCTGCGGCTACAAAAAAGTGCTTTAAGTAACAGCTCCGATCACGGAGCAATGATTTTCGGCTAGATGAAGTGAGGTTTGACCATGATCGTAAGTAACAATATCAATATGACCACTGCCAATGCGCTGACGCGGGTACAGGTTTATAAACATATCACCCGAGACCGGGTGCTCGATGTCAGCGAGATGCTCTCGCTGGAGCCCAAGCGCAGCAAGATCGCCTTTACCCTGGTGGAGTTTGACGACAGCCACAAAGCTACGGTACGTGTCAAGCACTACGCCGATGCGGCGGATTTCAAGCTGGTCTGCTGGGACATTCTCTACGGCAACTTTGACGAGTGGGCGGACTACAAAGGGACAATCTACGATGATGGTATCCAGGCGCGGACACTTTCGCTGCGCAAGGACACCAAGTACCGTCAGCCCTTTGTCCTCAAGATTGACAATGGCCACGGCGAGACACTCTCCGGGGGGGCGGTCAAGATGGTGGACATCCGAGATTCTCTCACCTTGCTCCTCTCCGAGTTCGAGGCACGCAAGCTTGCCCAGACGGTTCTGGACTACATCCGGGACTGGGAGACAATCAACTTCCGTCGGCGCCAAGAGGCTATGACGGTTGTGATTCCGGTAGCAGAGCATCTGCAACCCACACTCCCCAGCTTGGAAAGTGATAGCGAGCCTGTTATCACTGAAGAACCGGTTGCGCCGCGCTCCCGCCGTCGCACAGCAAAAGCGGCCTAATTCTTAGGGCAGGGACTGCCAAAAATGAGAGTATTATGTCCCTGCCCTCTATTCCACCCTTTATAACCGAAAACTTTGAACGCTACTACGGAACGGACAGCGTCTACCGTCCGTATGCCTTCGCGGCAACGTTCTTCTTTTTTCTTTTCCTGAAACGTGACAGCCGCCGTGCGGGCTTCTTTGGCATTGTCGCGACGATTGTTGCCTACCATGTCGCGGGGTTTATTGGGGACGCCTTCATTCAGTTTGCTCCCCCCGTTCAGACCGCACCGACAACTGCACGTCGCTAGCGCCGATCTCCCACACCAAGCCCATTAACACTCTCGGGCGGCAGGTAACCCGACAGCAACAGTGAGCCACCTCGCACCTCCGCCTTTTCCACACGAATCGGGGCTCGAAGTGAGGAGAAGTCCACAACGGGGTTGATACGCTCGGCCACAAAGTCCAGAACGAGCTTCGGGATGGGCACTATCAGCAGACGGGCTTTGTCGGGCTCAAAGTCCATTTTTACCCCACCACCGCGCGGAAGTAAGTTTCCCTCCACCTGAATGGGCAAGGTAGGATACCCAAAGATCTCGGGCGTGACGCGAACGCTTACCCAGGAGCCACGCAGGCTAATCTTCAGATCCGCAAGCTTGGGACGGCGCGTCCGGACGAGCCGGTCGAGCTCACTCTCCTCAATCCGTGCAATAAAGCGCGCCTCCCCTACACTCTTGAGACTCTGGCGATTTTTATCAATTTCAATCTCTGCCGCATCCACGCGAAGTTCCGCCACAGTGCACTCAGGCAGAAGCTGAACCCCACGCCCAACGAGAGTCACCGTACGCACACGGCCACGCATCAAGGCTCCCAGGCTTGCTGCCTTCACTTTGGCGGTGTAGCTCTGCGCCGGGCCTAGATACTGCGGCAGTAGCTCCTCCACGGCGCGCTCGGCTTTTTTCTCACCAGGGCGAGCGCACCCCACTAAGGCAAGCAGTAGCAGTGCCGCCGCGCCGTACTTCATTTTGCCTGCTCAGGATCTTTGGGTGTCGCCAGAATGCTAGGAACCGCGACCGTGAGTAGGAGAGCCAAAACGGTCAGTCCCGCGGAGAAGTAGTAGGGAGCCGTCGGGTCAAACGTCTTAAAGAGCCAACCCGCTGTCAGTGGCCCCACCGTCCGTGCGAGGGCATCAAAGGACTGCTGGACGGAAAGATTGAGCCCCTGTCCTCCCTGTGTTCGCCGAGAGATGAGCGCAGAGATCGCAGGCCCCATCATCGAGCGCCCCCCGGAGAGCGGAATCGTCGGCAGAAATACCATCCAGCCCCACTCGCGCGGTAGAGTCAGCGCAACATAGCCTAGCACCAGAACACCCATCCCGATGCGAGCAACTTTCCCCTCGCCTAGCTTGCTGACCATGCGCCCGATCAGACCCCCTTGGATGATGATCCCGATAATTCCCACAAACGCCATCAAGTAACCAAAGCGCTCGGGGAGATTCTTATCGTTGGCAAGTCCGCGTGCAAGTAGAAAGAAGCCAAAGGCTTGCTCAATCGCCGCAAACCCAAAAATCGATATAAACGAGAGCACATAGAGGCCCGCGTTCGGCCCTGTGAGTGCTTGGCGAGTCTGCTTCCACGCCGAGGGACGATCCGGGCTGTTAAGTTTTGCGCGCTCCTCAGCCGAAAGCGACTCCGGGAGAAAGCGGTAGGAAAAGACAAAATTGATCAAAGCCATACCCGCGGCGACATAGGCAGGCAGGCTCAGGCTCACTTTCCCCAGAATACCGCCCAGTGCCGGGCCGAACATAAAGCCTAAACCAAAACAGGCTCCGAGCAGCCCCATTCCCTTAGCACGGTTCGCAGGAGTCGTCACATCAGCCACGTAGGCAAACGCCACTCCTATTGAGGCGGACGAGAGCAGTCCGGCTAGCAGACGCGCCGTAAAGAGCATCCAAAGACTGCCATTGGCCAGACCAAAGAAGATATATGCAAGCCCCACTCCCAAGAGCGAGAGGAGAATCACGGGGCGGCGACCTGCGCGATCCGAGTAGCGTCCCCAAAATGGTGCGCAAAGAAACTGTGTCAAAGAGTACGAAGCGGCGAGAAGCCCCCCCACAAAAGCAGCATTGCCATTGGCTTCTCCCACAGCCTGCTTGATATACAGTGGCAGGTTAGGCAAGATAATCCCAAAGCCAAGCAGATCAATAAAAACCGTTAGAGCAAGTAGCAGAATGGGACGGAATACTGCCTTAAATCCATCATCTGGCAAATCCGACGAACCCGAAGAACGTTTGCGCATATCAGATCCTGTTGTATCATGCATGACGAGAGTTGGTAAAATAGAGACCATGTACGACCTAAAAGTGGATAAGAAAATTCAGCTACGTGCTCGGCTTCAAACAAGTGCTCTGACAGCCTTGTTAATGTTTAGTGTCGTGTATGCGATCTATCCTGTCTATGCATTTTGGAATGGTGAGGGTCTGACACCGGCTGTTTTGAAAAAAAAGACTAAGGCTCACAAAGGAAAAGGATTTCTCTCCGTTGTCAGCCGAAACACAGTCAGTATCTACGCAGGATGTTTAGGATTAATTGTTGGCCTAGGCTTGAGTAAAGAAGTCGCAAGAGGCTGGCAACGACGTCATGATCTTAAGAAACTAATTGAGCAAGGAAAAAGCAAGTGAAAAAACCTAAATTCCCCCTTTGGATAGTCTTTGTACTGGCAGCACTCGTTGGTGGGCTTGTTGCGGTTGGTACGTTGAGTAATAAGAATGTACAGACATTCTCAGAGCATGATCATGACCACGATGGCAAAGCGGACCATGGGGAAAATGACCATCACTGAGTGAAGACGCGGTCAGCGGCGATATAATAGGCACCATGCGCTATGCTCCCCCTAAGGGTACCTATGATATTCTCCCACCTGCTCCAGGCCGGGATGCCGTTCAAAACTCGGCGCTCTGGCAGTGGCTAGAGACTAGTTTTCGTGAGATCTGCCGCCAGTATGGCTACTCAGAAATTCGCACTCCAATCTTCGAGTCCCATGACCTCATCCACCGCTCCGTTGGCGAGGGCACGGATATCGTTGCCAAGGAAACTTTTGACTTTATCACGAAGGGTAACGACGCCCTGACCCTGCGGCCTGAGGGCACGGCGGGAGTCATGCGTGCCTTTGTCTCCAACCGTCTCTACATAGAGCGGCCCGTCACCAAACTGTACTATATTGGCCCCAACTTCCGCTACGAGCGCCCTCAAAAAGGCCGCTACCGCCAGCACCACCAAGCTGGGGCAGAGCTTTTGGGAGCCTCTGGGCCGGAAGCCGATGCGGAAGTGATTGCACTGGCCTGTGGGTTCTACGCCCGCCTCGGACTAACGGATCTCAAGGTGAAGCTGAATACAGTAGGCACACCAGAGAGCCGGGCAGAGTATGTCAAGGCGCTTCGTACTTGGGCAGAGCCATTATTGCCACAGATGAGCGGGGAGAACAACCGGCGCTTTGCGCAAAATGCGCTACGAATGCTTGATTCCAAAGAACCACAGGACATCGCGCTTCTTGCCACGGCTCCATCCCTGAGCGATTACTTAGATGAAGCCAGCCAGACACACTTCGCTGCGGTGAAGGGCTATCTCACCGCAATGGGCTTGCCCTATGAGGAAGACCCTCGGCTGGTGCGTGGCTTTGACTACTACACACACACCGTTTTTGAGATCCAGTCGGTAGTTTTGGGGGATAAGGCGCTTGGCGGCGGCGGGCGCTACAACGGGTTAATTGAAGCCGTTGGTGGCCCAGCAACACCGGGCATTGGATTTGGCTTGGGGCTGGAGCGCGTCTTGCTGGCGCTGGAGGAAACGGGCATCTCTCTCCCAACAGCCTCCGGGCTCGATGCATTTCTCTGCCCTCTCGGCGAAGCAGCACGAGCATCTTGTGTTACTCTGCTGGCCCACCTGCGCGCAGAGGGAGTTGTCTGCGATATGGACTACACTGGTCGTCGAATGAAAGCTATGCTGGAACAAGCGGATCAGTGCAAGGCACGATTTGCCGTCATTCTAGGCGATGATGAGCTAGCACAAGGTGTTGCAACTGTCCGCGACATGATCACAAAAGTGCAGGAGGTAGCCCCGTTAGAAAGTCTCTCTAGGTTGTTGATGTAAGAAAGCCTCAATAACCGGAGCAAAACTGCCAGAATTAAGACAGACATGTCTTTCTTATCTGCTGAACGCCTTGGAGAACTTCTCGGACGGTTACTCACCGCGACGCGTTCGTTTGCCTACACCGCACACTACGATGCCCAGGCAAGGCAGCTAGCTCCTCCTACAATCGCAGATCCTCGACGCGCTTGCGATCTCTTGCCCCTTGACAATCCCGAGCAGCTGAGCTTTGGCGATCGGCTTCTTGCTGCGGTTCCAGCAGAAGAGCGCCAGAGACGGCAAGATGTCTTTCAAGATGCGTTCACGAGTCAGCAGCGTGAGGTAAATGTGCGCTTTCGATGTATAGACACATCGGGAAAAACCTACTGGATACATGAAGAGGCGACACTGGAGTCGGGCAATATCATCGGGGTTTTTGCGGTCTTGCCCGTGGTGGAAGAAGCTCCGCTTCTGGCAGAGCCAGCGCCGGGGCCCATCTCGACACGTCCACGCTTGCTGAAGCGCTCTAGCGACCTTACGGCCAGTGATCTCGAAGCGGGCCTCAAAAAGCAACAATTCATTCTTGCCTACCAGTTCCAGCTCCAACCGCAACAGCAACGAATCACAGGAGTCGAGGCATTTATCCGCTGGCGACACCCTGAGCAAGGCTTACTCTTCCCCTCACGCTTTCTTTCCCTTGCGGAAGAGTCCGGGCTCATTGAAGCACTGGGACTCTGGATGGCGGAGTCCGCCTACCACCAGCAGCGCGTGTGGCAAGATAGTGGCTATGACATTCCACTCTGTCTTAACATTGCAGGACGCCAGCTCTTGCAGACCGGCTTTTCTCAAAAGCTCCCCGCGGGAAATTTCAGGTTTGAGCTCACCGAAAATACGCTCCTTCAGCATGGTGAGGCACTTCGAGAAAGCCTCTTGGCACTTTCCAAACGAGGCTTCCCAATTGGCCTCGACAATGTCGGAACAGGAAACATCACGGACGCAACCCTGATGCGTTTCCCTCTTCGCTATCTCAAGATCGCGCGGTCACTTGTACAGAACTTGGATGTGGAGGAGAGTGCTGAAAAAGTTCAGTGGATTATTGCCTTAGGTCGTGCACATGGGTTGGAGGTCACCGCCGATGGCGTCGAGACTCATCAAGAGGCACAGCAGCTTTTAGCCGCCGGTTGCACCGCGCTTCAAGGCTATCTCTACTCCCGCCCCATCGGGGCCGAAGCACTGGAGGAGCTTCTACGATCCGGGAACTATCTCTTGCCGGAGCGCCCCTTGGCACGCGCCGCCTAGCCAAGATTGCGGGAGCGGGTACAATCACTTCACCGATGCATATTGGTTTGTTCACGGAAAGCTACGAGCCTGTTATTAATGGCGTCTCGACATCCGTCAAGACACTTGCCCTAGAGCTTCTTGCCGAAGGTCACGAGCCGACCGTGCTTGCCCCACGCTATCCCGGCTATGCGGACAACACAGACGTGCCCGTACGCCGCATGCCCTCCTGGGTCTCGCCCTGGAACCCAGAGAACCCCTTTGCCCACTCGCCACTATTGGGCCAACCGATGGTGCTGCGCAACTTGCCACTCGATGTCGTGCACACGCAACAACCCTTTGGAATGGGCCATCACGGGCTCCGGCTCGCACGTCAGCTTGGGGTACCGCTGGTTTCGACCTTTCACACGCTCTACCACGAGTACACACACTATGTTCCTCTTCCAACAAGGCTCAGTAGCTGGTGGCTCTCACGACACTTACGTCTGTACTACGGCCATGAGTGTGCTCGTGTCATTGTGCCCTCACATGCCACGGGTGAGGTGCTGGTCCGCCTTGGTGTCCCCGAAGAAAAGATTACGGTTGTCCCGACAGGAATTCCCGCCCTTCGCCCCGTTCTCGCATCCGAGATTGCCGCCGTTCGGGAGCGCTACAGCTTGCCCGAATCCGCGCCCGTGTTGCTCTATGTGGGACGGATCGCCCACGAGAAAAATATCGAGTTGCTCTTTGAGGCACTGGGCCAGTGGCCCTCAGATGCGATTCTCTTGCTGGTGGGAGGTGGCCCCGCACTGGAAAGCCTAAAAACCGAGGCGGAAGCGCGAGGCCTCTCCCCTCGCATTCGTTTTGCAGGCTTTGTGCCTCGCGTTGACCTTCCCCCGATCTTTTCGACAGCGACTCTCTTTGTCTTCCCTAGTGTCACGGACACACAAGGGGTCGTACTCTCGGAGGCGCAGAGCAATGGCCTCCCATGTGTTGTGGCTAAGGGAGGCGGTGCTCCTGAGTTTGTGCGCGATGGCATAGACGCGCTGATCGTCCCGCCCCAGGAGCTGGGCGCTGCGACGGCAGCACTACTGGCAGACCGGGATCGCCTGCAAGCCTTTGCCTGTGCCGCCCGCCAGAGCCCCCTACATCCTACCCCCACCGAGATGGCCCGCCGTATTGTCGCGGTCTATGAAGCGGCTCGCATGGTAAAGTAACGGGCATGGGCCAACTGGGGCGTTTCATCCGTGAGCTGGGAAAGTACCGCAAGACACAGGCGTGGATCGCCTTTCTGACGCTTCTTTCGGCGCTGCTCTCCCTTCAGACTCCAGGACTGATCCGGCAGATATTCAACTATCTTGACCCGCGCAAGTCGGAGCCTTTTCATCTGCCAGGGCCACTGGCAAGCCTGGAGGGTGCCTTCTTTATCCTGTTGCTTGTCTCGCTGGCATCGGGCCTGATGAGCTATGTGATGGGTGTGACGATCCAAGCGATGGGCCAGCGCTTTCTTCTCGACACTCGTGTTCGTCTCTACACTCACCTCCAAGGGCTCTCGCAGGGCTTCTTTGAGAAATCCCAGACGGGTAAGATCGTCGCCACCGTGGTCAACGATGTCGGGCAGGTCAACCAGCTCATCACGGGAGCGTTTGTGACCATTATCCAGGACTCCGTGACGCTGATTGGGGTGCTGGTGCTGATCTTTATTCAAAACCCACGACTCGCCCTCTTGGCTCTCTCGGTCTACCCGATCTATATCCTCAACTATATCTTCTCTCGCAAGCGCCTCTCGGACAATGCCGGCAAGATCAGTGAGCTACGCGGGGTGATTCTCTCGGACTTACAGGAGAAGCTGGCGGGGATTCAGGTAGTGAAGTCCTACGCCCAGGAGCGCTCGGAAGTCCGTAGCTACACCCACCAGAACCGCGAGAACCTGAACCTTAATATCCGCCAGAGTAATCTAGGGACGCAGCTCTTTGCCCGTGCGGAGCTCATCACCGCTGTTGGTACGGGGATTGTTCTGTGCATGGGTGGGCAGGCGGTGATCAACGGCGAGCTGAAACAGGGCGATCTGGTTGCCTTTCTGGTCTTAGTCACGGCCTATCTCTATGCCCCGACCGTGCGCCTGATCCAGCTCAACGACCAGCTTGCTCGCGCTCAAGCCAGCCTGCGCCGCATCTTTGAGCTTCTCGATACGGAGCCTGTGGTGGTCAACGACACCAAGGCTCCTGAGCTCCCCAAGATCGCCGGGCGCGTGGTCTACGACAATGTCTGGTTTTCCTACGAGCCCGAGCAGTATGTTCTCAAGGGAATCAATCTGGTGGTCGAGCCAGGCCAGCTGATCGCCTTTGTCGGAGGCAGTGGCAGTGGCAAGACGACCATGATGAGCTTGCTCTCGCGCCACTATGACGTGGTCAAGGGCAGCATTACCATTGATGGCCACGATCTGCAAGATATCGAGCTGTACTCGCTCCGACAGCAGATCGGGACGGTCTTACAGGAGAGCATTCTCTTCCATGCGACCATTCGTGAGAACCTTCGCTACGGCAAGCTAGATGCCACCGATGAAGAGATTGCCTCTGCCGTGGAAGCCGCCAATCTAACGCAGACGATCGAAGCGCTCCCGGGTGGCTATGACACGAAGTTCGGGGAAGAGGGCATCAAGCTCTCCGTGGGTGAGAAGCAGCGCCTCGCCATCGCACGTGCCCTCCTCGCGGACCCACGCATCCTGGTTCTTGACGAGGCCACCAGCTCGCTGGACTCCGAGACCGAGTCACTGATCCAGGAAGCCCTGGATCGCCTGATGAAAAACCGCACCAGCTTCGTCATCGCTCACCGGCTCTCCACCATTGTCAAGGCCGATAAAATCGTCGTTATGGAGCTCGGTGAGATTAAAGAGATGGGCAGCCACACCGAGCTTCTGGAGCTCGGTGGCATCTACGCCCGCCTCTACGCCGAGCAGTTCAGAGCCGAACTGGAAGTATCGGTGGCCTAGACTCGCCTACCAAATCGAGCGCGGCCTACACCGTCTTAAAGTCCGCCTTGCCCTCGGCAGCCACGATCCATCTCTCCGGGTACACTGTTTAGCAGTGCCGCCCATTGGAGCGATACGAGTTTTGCTATGGATGACCATTCCCTACGAGTTTTAGAGTTTGATGCGGTGCGCAGTCTGCTGGCGGAGCGGACGGCGTGCTCGCTGGGCGGTGAGCGGGCGCGGGAGCTGATGCCGACACCGCTTTTTGCCTTTGTGCAGGAGTGGCAGCAGGAGACCACCGAGGCACGGAAAGTGACCGAGGCACACGGGCCGTTTCCGCTGGGGGGCATTCATGACATTCGGCGCTCGCTGGTGCACGCTGAGGTGGGGCAGAACCTCACGCCACACGAGTTTCTGATGCTCTCCTCGACTCTTATCGGGGCAGGAAAGCTCAAGAACTTTCTCATTCGCCACGCTGAAAAAGCGCCACTTCTCTCCGACCGAGCACAAGGGATTCAGGAGTTCCCCCAGCTCTTGGCTCAGATCGAGCTGTGTATCGGACGGAGCGGCGATGTTTTAGACTCCGCCTCCCCTACCCTCGCTGCAGTCCGCTCCAAAATTCGCCTCACCCAAAAACGAATTGAGGAGAAGCTCAGCGCGGTGCTCAACTCTTCGGCGACGCGCGGGATGCTCATGGACCCGACCGTGGTCTTGCGCGATGGCCGCCGCTGCCTCCCCGTCAAGTCCGAGTTCAAGCGCCAGCTTCCGGGCATTATCCATGATCAATCGGGGACAGGCTCCACGATCTTTATCGAGCCGCTGATCGTGGTCGAGCTCAACAACGAGCTACGTCAGCTCGAAGCCAGCGAGCAACGCGAGATTGAGAAAGTATTAGAAAAACTCACGGAGGGTGTTAAGCGCCTCGGCGAGAAACTCCACAGCTCGGTAGAAATCGTCGCGGGCTTAGACCTTGCTAGCGCCAAGGCAAAGCTCGCCGATGACTTTGAGTGCATCGCGCCCAAGCTCAACCAGAATGGACACGTACTATTAGAAGAGGCCAGGCACCCACTCCTCAACCAAGAGACGGTGATTCCGATTGATGTGCGGCTAGGCGACGAGCAGACCAAGGCACTTCTTATCACCGGGCCAAACACCGGCGGCAAGACCGTCACGCTCAAGACCGTAGGACTCTTTACTCTGATGGCGCAGTCTGGCCTCCACATTCCCGCCCATACGGCGGAGCTGGCACACTTCACCCAGGTCTTTGCCGATATTGGCGATGAGCAGTCCATCACACACAGCCTCTCGACATTCTCAGCGCATATTCGTAATATCGTCACGATCTTAAAGTCGCTCGGAACTCAGGCACTGGTGCTGCTGGATGAAGTAGGCTCCGGCACCGACCCGGCGGAGGGAGCGGCGCTCGCCAAAGCGATTCTGGGGGACTTGCTCGCGCACAATGCACGGGTCATTGCCACGACCCACTACGGCGAGCTGAAGGAGTTTGCCTACAGTCGCGACGGGATTGACAACGCTGCCGTGGAGTTTGACCTAGAAACACTTCGACCGACCTATCGCATTTTGCAGGGCGTGCCTGGCTCTTCCAATGCCTTTCACATCGCCCGCCGCCTCGGGATGCCGCCGCGCGTGGTGGATGCCGCGATTGAGAACCAGAGTCGAGCAGGAGCTGAGGCCGCGACCGTGATGCTCCGCCTGGAGGAAGCAAAACGGAGTGCTGAGAATGAGCGTGAGAATACCCGCAGGCTCCGACGCGAGATAGATGAGCTGAAGCGTAAGTACGAGGAGCGCCTGCGCGATCTGGAGAGCCTGCGTAAAGAGGCCAAGGCTCGCGCCACGGAAGAGGCCCGTGCGGTGATTCGGCAAAAAACCGAGAAGATGGACAATCTGATTGGCGAGCTGCGGCGGATGGGGAAAGAGGGCCGCAAGACCCAGTCCACGCGCAAGAAGATGAAGGACACCACCGACGAGCTGATCGGGGAGATTGGCTGGGAGAAAGAGCCGCTTCCCTTCGACGAGGCTCCGATCCCGACGGTTCTGAAAAAAGGTGAGCGCGTCCGTGTCACTTCGCTGGGAAATGCCATCGGCAATGTGCTCGCTGACTCCGCAGGCAAAGAAGTCCAGGTTCAGGTCGGCGCGATGCGTGTCACAGTTCCCCTCTCGGCCCTGCGCAACCTCAACGGCATCGAGATCGCCGCCCTTCCTGCTCCTAAAGTGGAGAGCGCCACCAACGCCGGAGCGCTCGCCATGGCCAAGACCATGACCGTCTCCCACGAGCTTACCGTCATCGGAATGCGCGCCGACGCCGCCCTGCCGCGTGTGGACAAGTGGCTCGACGATGCCTACACCGCCGGGCTACTCAACGTTCGTATTGTCCACGGCAAGGGCACCGGTGCCCTCCGAAGAGCCATCTGGGAGACCCTCAAGACCGACAACCGCGTCCAGTCCGTCGCCATGGCCCACCCCGACTTCGGCGGAGCAGGAGCCACGGAGCTAGTTCTGCGGCAATAAACGAATGTGGGTCGGGGACGCACCGAGTTATTTGACTGCGCCCGCCTGTTTGAGAATTGTGATAACCTCGCTATTTCCACCAATTCCCGCCCAGTCGAGAACCGAACGACCGTCTTCTTGGAGTTCGTTGAGTTTCCCACTCTTGCGTATCTGCTCCGCCGTCTTCGTGTCGCCCATGAACAGCGCCTGCCCGTAGACCTGTCGCGTTTGGTCATCGCGGGCCGTCACCTTGGCCCCCTTGGCAATCAACAGCTTGACCAACTCGGGGTTTCCTGCCATTGCCGCCCCCATCAAAGGGGTTCCTCCCATGCTGTTCCGTGCGTCCACTTCGGCTCCCTTAGCAAGCAAGAGCTTGGCAATGGCGACATTTCCGCTACTACACGCCCACGCAAGAGGAGTATTGTGTAACTGATCATCGGTTGCTTTCACATCAGCCCCTGCCTGAAGTAGGAGCTCGACCAGTGGCGCATTATCCCCCAAAGCTGCCAGAAGCAACGCGGAGCTGCCTTTCATCTCGCCGCTCTCAGCAACCGCATTGACATTTGCTCCCTTAGCAATCAAAAGCTTGACGATCGTAAGCTGCTCATTTTCTATCGCACCAAGCAACACTGTGGAGCCGTCCTCATTTCGACCATTTGGATTCGCCCCTTTCTGCAGTAGAGCCTGAACAATCTCGGTAGAGCCATGGTTCGCGGCAACAGAAAGTAGCACTCGTCCCGCCCCATCGCGTGTATTGGGATTGGCACCGTTACGGAGAAGCGTAGTCACGGCAACAAGATGGTTTGCTTGAACCGCACTTGTCAGGGAAGAAAACACGTTCACGGCTGGTGCCTTGGTGACAATGAGCTTCGGGTTCTGGCTACCGGGGAAGTGCTGTGGCTTCTTGCCACCAATATAGAGCTGCCATACCTCAACGTTGAGCTGTCTTCGTGGCAATGTCTTATCCCAACCGACGACGAGCCCGCTGTCTGTATAGACATAGGGCATCCAGGTTCGGGATCGAATCCAGGCAAGTGCCTCCTTCAGAGTTTTGAAGTGCTGCTGCCCTTCCTCCAGCACTCCTCTAGTGATGCCATGATGCTCTTTCCAGTGATCCCCTGGCCCCGGATAATACAGCCCCAGACTGCCATCCCAACGCTTCTCCCGAGGAGTCATTTCCACGGAGCGAGTTGCTCCTTCCCAGGTGTAGGAGCGAGTCAAGGCATCTGTTGCCGCAATCAAGATCGTTCCCGTGGCGTTCGTCGCGCGAATTGTCATACCGGGAGTCATAACGATTTCATTTTTGCTCTGACTCTTGGCTTTTTGGATCATACAGTGTTTCTCTTTCACAGAAAATGGTGGTGAAACATCATATCGCCTACCAATTCTGACTGTCCACCAGGGAGCGACACAAATGCTTCAAGCTTCGCGCGGCCTCGGGCCGCTTGACGCGAAGCGTCGCTAAGGCGGGGACTTCAGGCCCAGACCGACACGGTACAATAACGCCATTATGAGCCTAACCCTTGACAGTGCGCCGCTTTCTGCCGCCGAAGTCGGCGAGCGTGGACGAGAGATCTATTTCAACGAAATCCAAAGCCAAGACCACAACGGTGAGTATCTCACGATAGAGATACTCTCGCATGACTGGGAAGTGGGTAAGAAGCATCGTGAAACCCTTTTTGCAATGCGGGATCGCTATCCGAGCGGTGAGTTATATACCCTAAAAGTGGGCGAGATTGTCATTGGACATGCAGGCAGCGCAGGATCGTGAAACCCGATGACATTGACTTTCAATTCCGGCACGAAAAGCATAGTTGGACACTTGCTCGACTATCCATTGCCAAGATGGGATTCGAATACGATGCGACCGAACACGTTTTTCATCTGACCTACCTATGGGACTCACCAGCAGAAGTGTTTGTCAATGCAATGCTCAAACTCGCAGAGGGTAAACCACATGTAGCCTTCACAGTGTATACCGAGCCTGGACGCTTTGATTGGACGTTCTCTCTTGTGCTTAATGCCCATCACCTTGATCAGGTTGAGATTCGCTACTATTCTGAGGATCATGTTGAGGAAGGACAAAATGCTCTACAACTGATCTCATTCGTTGTGAAACGTTCCTTCTGGCTAAAATTAGTGCAGGCAGAGCTGGGAAAGCTCATGCTCCTTGCCTCCGATGAAGACTACGCCAAAGATCGGCATGTTGAAGCCTTACCCTGGGACGCAATGCATGCTCTGTGCGGTAAAATTCCCGCATGACCAAAGGACGACTGGAAGCGTTTAGCGATGGGGTGATCGCCATTCTTATCACGATCATGGTGCTGGAGCTGAAAGTTCCCCACGGCGCGGACTGGGCGACGCTGCTCTCGCTCAAGGACAAGTTCCTCAGCTACGCCCTGAGTTTTGTGTTTCTCGGCATCTACTGGAACAACCACCACCACCTGCTTCAGGCCACCAAGATCGTGGACGGGCGCGTGCTTTGGGCGAACTTGCACCTGCTTTTCTGGCTCTCGCTGGTCTCGTTTGCAACGGGCTGGATGGGCGAGAACCACTTTGCGCCCCGCCCCGTGGCACTCTACGGCGTGGTGCTCTTGCTCTCGGGCGTGGCGTATTTTATTCTGAGCCGTGTGCTTATCGCCGCACATGGAACAGACTCCCACCTGGGGCAAGCGCTCGGGAAAGACACCAAGGGCATTGTCTCCTTGGTGCTCTACGCCATCGCCATTCCCGTGGCATTTTCCCTGCCGCTGGCCTCCGCTGCGCTCTATGTCGCCGTGGCCGTGATGTGGCTCATTCCCGACCGGCGGATAGAAAAAACGATGGCGCCGTGATTTTCGTCAACCTTCTTCCGTAGGAGCAAACCCACGGCGCATGACCGACTCGGTGATGGTGCGCGGGACGAGGAACTGCTGCAGATAGTCTGGGCCACCCGCCTTGCTCCCAACGCCACTCATGCGGGCACCACCGAACGGCTGGCGATCCACGACGGCTCCGGTGATCTTGCGGTTGATGTAGAGGTTCCCCACGCGAAACTCCCGCCGCACGCGCTCGATATTCTTCGGGGAGCGCGAGTAGAGCCCGCCCGTCAGCGCGTACATGGTGCCATCGGCGATTGCCAGGGCTTCGTCGAGCGAGGCGGCCTTGAGAATGGCGACCACAGGGCCGAAGATTTCTTCTTGGCAGAGCTTGCCATCGGCGGGGCAGTCAATAAAGGCACTCGGGGCGACATAGTAGCCTTTCCCGACCAGCTCAGCAGGGACGGCTTTCTGCCCGACGAGCTTGCCCTCTTGCTTGCCGATCTCGATGTAGCGCTCGATCCGGGCCTGCGAGTCCGCATCCACAACCGGCGGGACATTGGTCGCAGGATCGGACGCATTTCCGACGATCAGGCTCGCCATCGCCTCGCCGAGTCGGTGGCAGAACGGCTCGTAGGCATCCCCAATCACGATAATCCGTGAGCACGCCGAGCACTTCTGGCCCGCAAAGCCCGCCACAGAAGCAAGCGCACCGGCAACGGCCTCGTCGAGGTCGGCGTCTTCGTCCACGATAATCGCGTTCTTACCGCCTAGCTCCGCGATCACACGCTTGATCTCCCGCTGGCCGGGGCGAACTTCCGAGGCGCTCCGAATAATGCTCAGGCCCACGGCTTTACTCCCGGTAAACGCAATCACGGCGACGCGCGGATCGTTGACCAGAGTCGGTCCGATCTGTTCGCCATCACCAGGGAGGAAGTTGCTCACGCCCGCCGGACAGCCTGCTGCCTCCAGCGCCTCTTGCAGGAAGTAGCCGACGCGACATGCTTGCTCGCTGGGTTTTAGGATTACCGGGTTTCCGGCCACAATCGCCGCGACTGCCATGCCACAGAGGATCGCCAGCGGGAAGTTCCAGGGGGCGATAATCACTGCGGGGCCACGGGCATCATAGAAATACTCATTCCACTCGCCCGGGAGATTACGCTTGCGCGGCTCCGAGAGGCGCTCCATCTCAGCGGCGTAGAAGTTACAGAAGTCAATTGCCTCTGCCACATCCGCATCGGCCTCGCGCCAGGGCTTACCCACCTCGCGCACCATCCACGCGGAGATCTCGTAGCGGCGCTTCTCAAACTGGTCGGCGGTGCGACGCAGCAGGTCGGCGCGCTCTTTCACCGAGACATCGCGCCAGCTCGGAAACGCCGCGCTCGCCGCGGCCAGCGCTTGCTCAGCCTGGGCCACACTGGCAAAGTGTGCCTTGGATGCCACCACCGCCGTCTCCGACGGATCCGTACGCTCGACAACGGTCGCGCTCACTTCGCGCTTGCCATTAATGACGATGGGAACGGTAAAGCCGAGGTCGGCCTTGATCTTATCTAGTGCTTCTTGCATCTTTTTCTGGTTCTCGGGGATCGCAAAATCCACCTCGGGGTTATTGACGAATACCGCATTACTCCCCCGCTCGGCGGGGGCTAGGGGGGCGGCAGTTAGGGGGGAGGCCAAAAGCGCATCGTCGGCGTTAGCATCACCCGACTTGCGGATGAAGCTGTCGTTGGAGGAGTTTTCTAGAAGACGACGAACTAAGTAGGCCATCCCGGGGAGCAGCTCGCCAAAGGGGACATAGGTGCGGACACGCTCGCCTTGCGCGGCGAGAGCGCGGCCAATCGGCTCGCCCATCCCAAAGAGCACCTGGTACTCGACCGTGCGCGGTGGGACACCTTTTGCCTCGGCGAGGGCCTGGGCCTTCGATGATGACCGGACGTTATGGCTGGCGATCGCGGGCCGGAGGTGCTGCCAGTTGTCCAGCAAGAACTCCGTACAGCGCTCAAAACAAGCATCGGTAAGGGGCTTCTTCTCCCAGACCGGCACGGGATGGTGGCGCTGGGCGGCGATGATCGTCTCAAAGTCCCAGTACGCGCCTTTCACCAGCCGCACGTGAACGGGAACGCCACGGGCGATCACCCAGTCGCGTAGCTCCACCAAGTCCGCCTCGGCGCGCTTCAGATAGGCCTGCACCACGATTCCCACATCAGCCCAGTCGGCAAACTCGGGCTCGGTGAAGATCTCTTGAAAAATACGGTTGGTGGTGGTGCAGAAGTCATGCTGCTCCATGTCGAAGTTCACAAAGAGCCCGTGTTTTTTGGCCGCCGAGAGGATCGGATAGAGGCGCTCTTTCACGGCTTGCACGGTGGCATCGGCAGCCATTGGGTCGAAGCGCGAGTAAAGAGAGCTAAGCTTGACGGAGACATTGACCTTGGGAAGCGTGCCGTAGCTGGCTTTTTCGAGCTGGTCAATACTGGGCCAGTCTTTGGAGAGGCGAGCAAGGTCTTCGATCAGATCCAGATACTTCTTCTGATACGCCAGCGCCTCGACCTCGCTGATCACAGCCTCACCGAGCAAGTCCATCGTGAAGGTCATCGGGACGCGGCGCAAGCGCTCGATCTCCTTGACGGCCTCGATTCCGTTGCGACCGGCGATAAAGCGCCCCGCCATCATCTTGGCCCCGGTGTGCGAGGCGAAGTGCAAGAGCGAGCGCGAGGGGCTGGTACTAGAGAGTGCGGTCAGAAGCTGCGCCCCACCGGGAGGCAGCGAGACATCGGGGCGCACCAAATACTCCAGCAGGTGACGCGCCACTGACTCGGGAGACTTCAGTGCGGGGAGCGCATCCACAAAGCGAAAGAGCTCAATCTTGAGCTTCTCGTCGCGGGTCGAGAGCGCCATCAGCTGGCCGTAGAACGTCTCGGTAAAGCTCCCCTTCTTTTCCTGCCGCCGCACCTCAGAGAGCAAGCGCTTTCCACGGGTCTGCGTCGCCTGCTCGACTCCTGCCGTTGTACTTATGGTACTCATGGCGAGTATTCTACCACAACAAATGCAGACTGTCCTAATTTAGTTCTGGGGCCCTGGCCCAACGCTCTGGATGATCTTCTGATAGACCGGCATCAGAGTCTTCCAGTCGGTCTCAGCGCACTGGGCACGAACCGTGTAGCGCTTGTCTCCTCCAAGGATAGTCACGCGGTAGCCATGCACGGCGAGTCCATTGTCTTTTCCCATATACTCCGAGAAGCGCCCCTCACCCAGCTTGCTCTGGAGCAGTTGCATCTTGCCATCGTTGAAGGGGTCGAGTTTCTTCCCAAGCGAGGCCGCCTGTGAATCGTGAAGCTTCTCGACGGCGGGCTTGGTGCTGGCCCGAACCGTCGCACCAAGCTGCCCCGGAAGTGCATCAGCGACGCCGCCCAGCTGGTTGTTGCTGGCGGTCATCATGTCCGCCATCAGCGAGCCTGCCAGATCCGCGCCAATCTTCAGATAAGCGGTTCCTGATGTCAGCTCAATCGTCCCCGCGTTACCGCCAACCTCCACCTGTCCCGCGCCGCGCCAGCCTTTGGGCCGCAGGTAGGTAAAGCCATTGGTTTCAGCTCCGGTGCAGGAACAGGGCCATTGCAGCCCATCGCCAATAAACAAATCGTAGTAAACCCAACTCTGAGTCTCTGTTGCATCTAAAGTCACCTCTCCACTGTCGGACACGGCAGTTGTGCAAAAGTTACCCTTTTCCGGGCGTTTTTTCCTCCTCAGGAAACTCAGGGATTTCTTCGGGCGGCACTTCTACCACCTTGCCATCCTTCCAGACAACCACGGACTGTTGTAGGCGCTTGTGCTCGGCAAGAGCGGCTTGCACCCCGGCTCCCAGTGCCTTCAAGACAATCGGAATATGGCTTAGCTCAAGTGTCTTTTTCGGTTCGCGCTCGTCGCTCAACATAGTTCGCTCTCATCTGTCGCCAGGCAGCTGGCTGTGGGGTGGTTCCAAAGGCGATCACACTTGGCTCCCCCATTGTCGTGTTATCTAGAACTAGCCACTCGTCGGCTAGTGGCTGATAAAGATCATAGAAACAGCGCAACCCACTCTCCCACCGTCGGCGTATCGTGGAATCGGGGATGGAGTGGCCGCCGGTGCGCACTCGCTGGTGGACACGGGCAACGGCCATCTCGGGGCTAGGCAGATACAGAAAATAGAGGCTGACATGGTAACCCAGCGCTCGCAGACGCAGCAAACGCCCCGCCAGAGCCTTCCCCGAGAGCGTCGTCTCTAAAGCAAAATCGCGCCGCTCACCAGCAAGGGAGTCTAGCCGCTCCAGCAACAGCCTTCCCGCAGCAACCTCGACACCAATGCTTCGTTCTTCCAGACGCAGGCTCTTGGCAATCTCATCCGCGTTGAGATAGGGCATCTCCTCAGGAATCAGAGCCCGTGCAATCGTGGATTTCCCTGACCCATTCGGCCCCGCCAGAACAATTAATTGCGGCACAGGGCATTTTATCAGATTATCCGCGAGAGCTATGTTTGCGAATCTTCCCTCTACGGGCGATAATGTTCGGGAGTTTTTTGTTTTATGAGTATTCTCACGGTGTCCAACCTCGCCAAGAGTTTTGGGGCAGATATTTTATTTTCGGACATCACGTTTAGTGTCGCGGCGGGCCAGAAGCTAGGCCTCATTGGGCGCAATGGCGGTGGGAAGACGACCCTTCTCAAGATTCTTCTTGGGCAGGAGCTCCCCGACCCCAGTAACAACCAGCCTCCCAAGATCAACCTAGCGAACGGACGTCGTATGGGCTACCTGCGGCAAGAAGCGCCGGTGCATCCCGAGCGCACGATTGGCGAGGAGATCGAGGTCGCGCTGGAGCCGTATCGGGCAGTACAGGCGCGGATCTCCGCTGCCGAGCACGCCATGAGCGATGCGACCGATGATGAATCGCTCAACACGGCGCTGGAAGAGTACACCGAGGCACTGGATGAGTTTGAGTCGCGCGGTGGCTATGAGATTGAGTCCGAGAAAGACGCGACCCTGATGCGCCTGGGCTTTGGGCCGGAGACGCTCGAAAAGCAAGTGGGCTCCTGCTCTGGCGGCGAGCAGACACGCCTCGCGCTGGCAAAGCTTGTGCTCACGCGCCCAGACTTACTGATCCTCGATGAGCCCACCAACCACCTGGATATCAGTGCGGTAGAGTGGCTGGAAGGCTTTCTGAAAGAATACGCGGGGGCGGTGATTCTGGTGAGCCACGATCGGTATTTCTTAGATGCCGTGGTGGACAGTATTGCCGAGCTGGAGTTCCAGAAATTGACCATGTATAAGGGCAACTACTCGCACTTCCGCCGCCAGAAAGAAGAAAAGCTCCAGCGCCAGCAGGACATGTACGATCAGCAGCAGAAAGAGATCGCTCGCCTCAATGATCTGATTAAGCGCAACATGGGCGCGAACAATACCGCCAGTATCATCCGCCACAAGACCCAGGGCCGCATTGAGCGCATGGACAAAGTGGATGCCGTCCGCACCGATACAAGCCGTGTGAAAGCCAAGATTGACGATAAAAACGCGGGTCGGATTGGCCGCGAGGTGCTGAACCTCTCGGGCGTAGCGAAAGCCTACGGTGAGAGAACACTCTTTGCCGATCTGAATGCCATTGTCGAGCGTGGTGATAGAGTCGGCTTTGTGGGACCAAACGGGGCAGGCAAGACCACCCTGGTCAAGATGCTCCTGGGCGAAGAGGAGCCGACCGCCGGAAATATCCAGTGGGGCCACAATGTGCGGATGGCCTACTTCTCTCAGCACGCCACGGATGCCCTCGATGTCCAAAAAACCGTACTCGATACCCTCCGCGACGAAGCTCCGGCCTGGAACGAGACCCAGCTTCGCAGCTACCTCGCCCGGTTTCTCTTCATGGGCGATGATGTCTTCAAGCAGGTAGTAATGCTCTCCGGTGGCGAGAAGAACAAGCTGGCACTCTCGTGCATGTTGCTAGAGCCGTGTAACTTACTGATCCTCGATGAGCCCACCAACCACCTGGATATTGAGTCATGCGAGACACTAGGGCAGATGCTCCAAGACTACGCGGGAACACTCTTTCTGGTCAGCCACGATAGATACTTGCTCAATGCCGTCACCAATAAAACCCTCGGGCTCACCGGAACCGGCAGCGCCGAGCTGATCGAGGGCAACTATGCCGCCTGGCGCGAGCAACAAAACCCCACAGCGGTCGTCGTGCCAAAGCCCAAAGTCGCCACAGTCGCAGCCCCCCCTGTAGCACGTATGGACAACAAAGCACGGGCAAAAACGCAAGCGGCTCTGGAGAAAGCAGAAGTGCGCATCTCCACTCTGGAAGCCCGGCTCGCTGAACTTGAAGCAAGCCTTGGCACCGGCACTGGCGATCTGGTCGCCCTAGCTGCCGAGCACACCAAAACACAAGACGAGCTTGCCACGACGCTCACCGAATGGGAGCGGCTCAGCGTGGAGCTGGGGTAGAATTATGCTGTGTCCAACAAAGCCTTAAAATGTGAGAAGAACTTAAAACCATGAACCTTCAAAAACTCTCTAGCTTTAACCGAGACTCCGCTCTGGAATTTTTGAGAATCGAACAACTTCTGTCATGGGAGATCAGAGCAACTCCCATTAAGATTTCAGCGTTCTTCGAGGAGAGATTGGAGCGTCTTCACCGCAATTTCGCTCTCTACAACTCGGAGAGCGCTAAAGAACTGTTGATTGATGCTTTCTGCGAAGAAGCCTTGGAACGGCGCTCACAGCTCCAAGCGTGGAAAGAGGCACCTCTGCGTAGTGACACACTAACGGGGTTTGTGGACTACTTGATCGCTCAGAAACGCGCCTACCTGGGGCCACCGCTCCTCTGTGTGGTGGAAGCAAAAAAAGACGATTTTGAGCAAGGCACAGCCCAGTGCCTCGTCTCGATGGATGCCTGTGCCTGGCAAAACGCTCAAAAGCAACACGTTATTCCTGTGTTTGGAGTTGTCACCAATGGCTCAGGGTGGCAGTTCTATCAGCGGGACTCCCAGGGAGCATACAGCGAGTCGGTGCTCTTTACATCGGGGGATGCTCCCCACTTACTGGGGGCACTAGATTTTATCTTCGCAGAATGTGAGAAAAGTCTGGTATCCTGAAACCACTATGGCTTTTGGTGGACAATCTCAGCAGCGCTGGGGCGACAACTCAATCAATGCGGCGGACTTTATCCGTGACTTTCAGCTCACCGATCTCAACGGTCGGGTCTGTCATTCTTTCCCAACACGGGGTCGAAGCTGGATCCTCTTTGCGTTCTTCGGTCTCGATGGCCAGAGCGCACAGACGCTTCAGGCGCTCCAAAAGCTGGCCGATGGCTACAAAGAGAGCGGCAAGCTGACGGTCTGGGGGATTTCCCAAGACACCGATGAAGCGGCTGTCCGAGAGTTTGCGGCGGAGAACGGAATTTCGTTTCCGCTGATGCTGGATCACCATCTCTACCACTCTGGTCTCTACGGCATCCCCTACGCTCCTGCCGTGTTTTTAGTCGCGAGCGATGGCACGGTTCAGCGAAAAGCCCTTGGCCACAAGCCCACGGTTCTTGCCGATATGTCCAAGAGAATCGCGACATTTGCAGAGATCGCGGAGCCGGTCGAAGTTTAGGCCATGCCCACCAAGTTTGATCTGGGCGACGAGAGCCTGAGTGTCACGGCTAAATCAGAGGCCAGTCGGCAGCTCACGGTCATCAAAGACTCACGCGACGCGGATCGTATCCGGGCGACGATCCCCAGCACACTTCTTTCGATGGGCTTTACGATCTGGGTCTATGCGATTCCCCTGCACTTTGGCTGGGCAGTGGCAGCCGGGCTGGTGCTCTCGATCTTCATCCACGAGTGCGGTCATGCGATTGCGGCGCGGCGCTACGGC
>NZ_JANNYP010000062.1:0-3773 GCF_031410135.1 Armatimonas sp.
AGTAGAGATCGGCTGGGACCCATGCCATGTCCAGATCGGCGGGATCAGCGTACAGGAAGCAAAAAACGGAGCTAGGCCATGAAAGACGAAGCGCTCTGGAAACTCTTCGTCAGAAAGCCGCTACGCTGGTTCCTCCGGCGATTCCTCCCGACGGAGGAGACCGATACTACCCTCGCGGCGGTCGAAGCGCTCGTAATCGCTTCGCAGGGGAAATAATAGCGTTCGGGCAGGGGCTTCGCCCCTGCCCCCTTTCTAAGGAGTGACGAGCTTCGAGCCGATGACCAGAACTTCCACACGCCGCGCGATGGCATGCCGCAAGGGCGCACAGTCCGGGTTCCCTAAGAGCACCACACACTCGCTGGAGTACATCAGAGGGGCAACCCAGGTATGCATCAGATGGTGGGCAAGCTCGTGGATAAAGGCACGCCAGCGCTGGCCAACAGATAGGCTGGTCGAGAGCATAATCTCCGCCCAGTCCCCCTCAGAAAGCGGCGCGATGTACATACTTGCATCACTGCCCGAATCGTCCCACCGAATCCGAACACGGAAGTGGGCTGCCACATCCTCCAGGAACCCACACGGGAACCTACGCAGGCTCCGGCGGATCTTCCGGGCAATGCGTGAGGCGACCTTATCGGACTCTGTCCACGGGAACTCCATCAAGAAGATCGACGATTTAGTCCAAGTCATCGTCGCCGTCCTCGTCGTCCTCCATATCCAGCCCACCGGCAATCGGCATGTCGGCAATGTAGAGCGTGTTGCGCTCTCGGAGAATACTCTGCTGGTGCTCCTCGGCGGCGATTTCCTCACGCGAGAAACGCGAGCCAATCGTCCCCTGCGAGTTGAGCTTGCGCAAGCTCTCCGCCATATTCGTCGCCGCCGCCACGGCAGCCTCCCGGATCACCTCGCGGGTCGGGCCGTCAAAGTCGCTGTAGCCCTCCACACGCCCCAGCAGGGTGTCCAAGTCTGGCTCGTACTGGATCTCAGGCAGTGGCACAGGAACATCGTAGCCCGCCGCGTTCAGTACCACCTCAGGAGCCACCTGAAACACGGTCGCGATCTTCTCCAGGATCTCCCGGCTAGGCACCAGGTACTTCCCATCGGGCTTGATACTGCCGTTTTCAAACAGCGTCAGGTAGCTGGCCGAGACTCCAGAGAGCTTCGACAGCTCAACTTTGCTCAGATCACGCTTGGCCCGCTCGATGCGCAAGAAGCGCGCAAACGCCTTACCACGAGCAACCTCAGCAGGGGAGGCAACAAGATTCAGAGAACGCATGGAGCCATTATCCCCCATTTTCCGCATTCGCACAATTTATATTGCATATAATTCATAGACGTGTTACACTCCACCAAACAACAGTTTACCAAAAAAGCACAGTACCAAGGACGAATATGAACCGAACACCACTCACTCTCCATCTCGAAGAAAAACCACTCCCACCCGAGGAGCTACAGCGACGTTTCAACCGCGCCACTGTACTCCTACGCACCGGCTACCGGCGCTGGCAGGCAGTCCAGCACACCACACCACAACCCACCCACGAAAGGATAAACCGATGAGGCCACCCAAACCACACAAGCCCCTCCGCTGCGCTCTTTATGTGCGCTGCTCCACAGACGACCAAGCCTACGGCGACTACACCACCATTGACTCACAGCGCGAGATTAACCGCGAGCGTATCCTTCACCTCGGTGGCGAGCTGGTCGCTGAGTACAACGACGAAGGCCGCACGGGCACCAACCTCAAGCGCCCCGACTGGAAGCGACTCCTAGCCGATGCCCGTGAGCACAAGTTCGACCGGATCGTGGTCACCTACATGTCACGCCTCGCTCGTGGGGAGCTCTACCACGTGGCCGAGTATCTTCTCGGAGAGTGCAAGGTCAAGATCGAGCTCGTACGCGAGGACTTCACACCCGACCTGGCAGGACAGATGAGCAAGGGCATCAAGATTGTCTTCGATGGTGCCCTCCCCCGCCAGATCTCCGAGTGGACCAAGACCAAGCAGGGCCAGATGGTGATTCACGGCTACGCGATGGGCGGCGTTCGCCCCTTTGGCTACTCCACCGAGACTGTTCCTGGCATGACACCCAGCGTCCTGCCTGGTGGCAAGGTCAAGCCCGCCCCGAAGCGCTACGTTCCCAACCCAGAAGAAGCGCCCATCGTGCTGCGTGCCTTCGAGCGCTTTGTCGAGACCGATAACCTCGGCCAAGTGCAGCGCTACCTCCGCGAAGTCGCCCCCACACGCACCTGGACAATCGAGGCCGTGCGCCGCCTGCTCTCCAACCCCATCAGCCGCGGGGCCGTGCGCTGGGGCGTGCACACCAACCCAAACGCCCATGAAGCCATTGTGCCTGACACACTCTGGGAGGCGGCACAGGCACAGCTCGCCGCGCGCCAAGAGAAGCCCGCTCCCGTAGGCGGCGAGGGCAGAGAGCTGGGCTATGCGAAGCCTTCCAAGCTGGAAGACGACTTCTGCTACTTCCTCCGGGGCCGTGTCCTCTGCGAACACTGTGGGAGCCGCATGACACCCGCCAGCCACCACGGGAGGAGCTCACGGGTTCGCTACTACGAGTGCATCCGCTCCGCCAAAACCGGGAAGCCCTGCCCGGTCAAGCGTGTGAACGCTGAGACACTCCAGACCGCCGTACTCTCCGAGATAGCCCGCTGTGGTGAACATCCTACGCGCTTGGCGACCTTCATCCGGGAAGCCGCCAAAGCGATGCCCTCGACCGATGAAGCCCGCGAGGAGATAAAGCGGCTGGAGCGCAACAAGCGGGAGGCAGAGAAGAAGATCAAGGCGAATCAGATGGCGCTCGAAGTGGGCAGCACGAGTGGCACGGTTCTGACCACCCTGGTCAAGCGCCTCGGGGAGCTGGAAGCGCACATCGAGGAGATAGAGGGTAAGCGCCAAGACCTGATGGGCCAGATCGCCTCGTTCCAATACCGCCGCCCGGATGCCGAGGAAGTAGCCTCGCTCTGGCAGCACGTGATGGATATCTGGGAGTTTCTTTCGGGCGAGGAGCGTACCGAGTTGATCGGTTTGCTGGTCGAGGAAGTAACGATGGTAGAAAAGCAAAAGGCCGCTGTGAGACTAAATCTCACAAGCGGCCCTCTACAGGTTCGTAATTTCGAACCACATGGGTGCGCGACGAAAGCGTTTCCCCACAATCAAAACAATCCACAACTCTCTCAAAACAATCCAAAGCTCTCAGCGCGAGGCGGTTGGCTCTTCTACAGGCGACGCGGCCCGTACCAGCAACCCTCGCAATCTCTATCGATGTTCCTTCCGGCGGGCTTAGCCGCCGAAAGAAAAAGGCGGTGCACCAGTGATCCAGCGCACCGCCCCCAACGGACAGGCTACTCTCGCGCCAACGATCCAGCCTGCCGCTAACACCCACACTTTACCACTCTGGAGGCTCCCTGAAGCACGCAGCGATAAAGCCGCACGCCTGGGAGTTCTGATGCGCAATATCCTCTGGCTTGATGCCAAAGGTGGCTGCCATGCGGAGAACGAGTTCTTCGCCCACCACCCCACCATGGGCTTGGGCCGTGATGTTGCCACGATACGCCGCGGACTTGCCGATCTCGAAGCCGCTGGGCTGATCGTCCGGGAGTTTGATGCGTTCGGTAAGCGCACAATCCGCCCGCTCGTGACTGCTGTGGAGCTGATCGAAGCGGGCTGGGCGGCGCTGGCGGAGTCCATTCTTGGCATGACTCAGTGGCCAGCGGTGATCCGGGCTCTATGTCGCTCGCTGCTCAAGCGCCTGGGCAA
>NZ_JANNYP010000063.1:0-1795 GCF_031410135.1 Armatimonas sp.
GCCTGACCGGGCCACTCGCCAAAGCCCCCGATGCTCCCCACCCATACGGCGCGATTGAGATCTGCGGCAAGCCCGGCGATGCCTTTATCTTCGAGCAGCGCACCTACCACGCCGTCGGGGCGAATTTTTCAGACATCACCCGCAAGACCCTCTTCATTGGCTACGGCTTCCGCTGGGTCTTCCCGATGGATTTCTCGCCGCAGTTCCACTACCGCGAGCTGTATGCGAAAGCCAACCCCATCCAGCGCCAGCTCATGGGCGATGTGAAGACCATCACCGGCGTGCACCTCCCCACCGACGAAGACGTCCCGCTCCGCGCAAAATGGCGCGAGTGGTATGGGTAGTGCACCCCGACGAGGTCTTTACGGATTCTGCCCTTGTGAGCCGTTTGCTAGCCACGCAGTTTCCGCAGTGGGCCGCGCTTCCGATTAAGCGGGTCGCGTCTTCTGGGACGGACAATGCCCTCTACCGCTTGGGCGACGAACTTGTCATGCGGCTCCCGCGCGTTCACTGGGCAGTCGGGCAGGTGGAGAAAGAGCAGCAGTGGCTCCCCAAGCTCGCGCCCCACCTCTCGCTTGCCGTACCCACACCACTCGCCATGGGCCTGCCGTGCGCGGGCTACCCATGGCACTGGTCGGTCTACCGCTGGCTCGACGGCAAAAATGCCACGCTTGATAGCCTCTCCGATCCCTGCCAGGCGGCAAAGACACTTGCGGGTTTTATCCGAGCGTTGCAGGGTTGCGATGCCACGGATGGCCCCGCACCAGGTGACCACAACTCCGGGCGCGGTGAGCCCTTGGCGAAGCGCGATGCCGCCGTACGAAGTGCCCTCGCCAAGCTCAACGGGCGAATAGATACCGACGCGGCCACGAAAGCCTGGGAGACTGCCCTTCAAGTCCCAGCCTGGGATAACGCTCGCGTCTGGCTGCACGGCGACCTGCAATCTGGCAACCTCCTCGCCACCGACGGCCAGCTCAGCGCCGTCATTGACTTCGGCTGTCTCGGCGTGGGCGATCCCGCCTGCGAGCTTATTGTCGGCTGGAACCTCTTCGAAACTGACTCTCGCCAAGTCTTCCGCGACGCCCTCGCAATAGACGATGCCACGTGGGAGCGTGGGCGCGGCTGGGCGCTATCCATGGCGCTGATTGCCCTGCCCTACTACTGGGACACCAACCCGTCCATTGTTCAGGTGTCGCTTCGCACTCTCGACGAAGTCCACGTTAGCTGCGTCGGCGCTTGACCCACACAGCAACCCCGCCCAGTGCCAGAAGCGCGAGCGTTCCCGGCTCAGGGGCGGAAGAAACAACTGTCGTGGACAATGTCAGTACCTGGCCGCTCGGACTATCGGCGTTTGTCGTCACACTCAGGGTGGTAACAGGCGCTCCAAAGTTCAGGATGCCATTTTGGAAAGCATTTCCAGGCATGGTGAGTAGGTTACCCACTGCCGTTGCTCCCGCCATACCAGACGCGATGGTAATGGGTTGGTTGAAGGTATAGCTTGTCGTAACACCGCCACCCCCACTTGAAGCACCGGTGCCACGCCAGAAGATACCGTAGAGATTCAGATTAGAGATAGGCGATGCAAAGGAAATTGTCCAGTTGTTACTGACAGCATAGCTTACTGACTGCTGGCTAGCGCTCCCTGGAGCCGCAGAGTAGTTCGCGCCTGAGAGATTCGCACTAAATAAGGAGGGAAACCCGGTAAAGCCCGTAACCGTGAAGTTCACTCCGTTGAGTGTTCCCGTCGTGGGAGTGGCCCAAGTGGCGAAGATGTCCGCAGCGTGGCTCGGAGCGT
>NZ_JANNYP010000064.1:0-1592 GCF_031410135.1 Armatimonas sp.
TTTCTGTGCGAATTGGGCTCACAAGGCCAGAGAATTTCAAGACCGTCACGCACCCCGGGAACAAGCTGCACATGTTCGGGCAGGCGGGTAAGGAAGGGGTTAAGTATGATCTTGTCGCCCAAGCCTTTACAAAAGATGGTCAGATTTTGACGTCATCGAATGTTCTGCAAATTGAGAAGGCAACGGAGCTGACCTTGCTTCTCACGTCGAAAACGAACTACAACTGGAACAACTTCGCCGAACCCTTGCTACGAGACCGAATGGCCGCATGTGACAAAACGTTGTCCAAGGTTAACCTTCGAACGGTACGTCAACGACACCTTGATTCGCACCAAAAGCTCTTCCGTAGAGTCGATCTTGATTTGGGTGCGGGCAACAACTCGTTGCCGACCGACAAAAGGTTGCTGGCCGTCAAAGCTGGAAAACAAGACTCCGGATTGGAGAGTCTGTTCTTTCAATACGGTCGATACCTGTTGATGTCCTCCTCCCGGCCAGGAGACATGCCCGCCAATCTGCAAGGGCTTTGGAACAAAGATATCAATGCCCCTTGGAACGCGGACTACCACACCAATATCAACCTTCAAATGAACTACTGGCATGCCGAGGTTGCAAATCTGGGTGAATGTCACGTTCCTCTCTTCGATTTGATGACCCGACTGGTACCGTCTGGGTCGAAAACCGCCGAGCAAATGTATGGCGCGCGAGGATGGGTAGTCCACCATCTCACCGATGTTTGGGGATTCACCGTCCCTGCCGATGGCGTTTGGGGAGTCTGGCCCGTGGGTGCGGCCTGGTTGGCTCAACACCCATGGGAACACTTCCTTTTCTCGCGAGACCGAAAATTCCTAGCCGACCGTGGCTATCCGCTTATGAAAGGCGCGGCGGAGTTCTTGCTTGACTTTTTGGTGGAAGCGCCGTCGAATTCACCCGTGGCCGGAAAGCTTGTGACGAATCCTTCACACTCCCCGGAAAATGCTTTCCGCAAAGCCGACGGAACGACTTCGCAGTTCACCTATGGGGCGACGATGGACCTCGAAATCGCCCACGATCTCTTTACGAATTGCATCACGGCGATCGAAGAAATGGAATTGGTCAAGCCCGGTTTCGATGCTAAGTTCAAATCGGAACTCACGACCGCTCTCGCCAAGCTCGCCCCCCTCCAGGTGAGCAAGAAGACCGGGCGATTGCAGGAATGGATCGAAGACTACGACGAACCCGAGCCCGGGCACCGGCACCTTTCACACCTGTTTGGACTCCATCCAGGGAATCAAATTTCCGTTCTCAAGAGTCCAGATTTGGCCGATGCGGCGAAGAAGTCGCTTGAGTACCGACTCTCGCATGGCGGCGGACACACTGGCTGGAGTCGTGCCTGGATCATCAACATGTGGGCTCGATTACAGGATGCAGAGAAAGCCCATACTAATGTTCATCAGCTTCTTGCAAAGTCCACGCTCCCAAATCTCTTTGACAACCACCCTCCGTTCCAAATCGATGGCAACTTCGGCGGCACCGCGGGGATTGCAGAAATGCTTTTACAAAGTCACGAAGACTCCATTCACCTTCTCCCAGCATTGCCCAAGGCGTGGGCCACC
>NZ_JANNYP010000065.1:0-2910 GCF_031410135.1 Armatimonas sp.
GTGTCTGCACCCGGTGGGCCACTGGTACGAAGTCCCAAACCTGCTGAAAATTGGGCTCCTGCAAAAGCTCCTCACCGAGCGTCCGGCGCTGAAGTATCTGATGATCCATAACATTGACACGCTCGGTGCCGATGTAGATCCGAGTGTCCTGGGGCTCTTCGCCTCGCGCACCGACGGCATCATGGTAGAAGTCATCCCGCGCCGCTTGGAAGACCGGGGCGGTGGTCTGGCCCGCGTGGACGGTCGCCTGCGCCTGGTGGAAGGGCTCGCGATGCCACGTGAGGAGGCCGAGTTTGGCCTGACCTACTACAACTCCGCCACGACTTGGGTGCGGATAGACGCGCTCCTCGCTCTCTTTGGCCTGACCCGAGAGACGCTCTCGGATACCGAGAAAGTGCAAGAGGGCGTACGAAGAGTCGCGGCGCGCATGCCGACCTACGTCACGCTCAAGGACGTCAAAAAGCGCTGGGGCGCGGGCCAAGAGGACATCTTCCCCGTCGCGCAGTTCGAGAAACTCTGGGGCGACATCACCGCGCTTCCCGACTGGCAAGCCAGCTTCGTCGCCGTGCCAAGGCTCCGTGGTCAGCAGCTCAAAGACCCCGCCCAGCTCGACGGCTGGCTCCGAGACGGCAGTGCCGCGCACATCGAAACGCTCTGTGACTGGGGGTAAAATAGCTGCATGGACGAGACTTTACGAAGAGAGGGGCAAGCGCTCCATTCACGTTCTGCACAAGGCGAAACTCTGAGCGTTGCGGAGCAGGAGCATTTAGCTGCCTACTATGCCGCGATGGATGCGGCAGAGGCAGCACTCCTTGCCCCCGCTTTTGCCCGTATGGACAGAGAACATGTGGTGATGCAGGAGCATCTGCAAGAACTCCACTCTCTCGTCTCCCGTGAAGAAGCGTTTCTGGCACGACTGCGGGAACTCTACACAGAGCGCCAAGCGCTTAACTCTGAGCGGAAACGCTTGCTGGCCGCTTGAGACAATGCGTCGCTCTCTAAAAGACCAACTCCGTCAGCTCTACGGTTTTTCCTGTGGCTACTGCGGCGTTACCGAAGGCGACACCGGAGCCGAACTGACGATTGATCACTTCCAGCCCGTCGTGCACGGTGGGAGTGACCTTATTGAGAACCTGATGTATTGCTGTCACGCCTGTAATTCCTATAAAGGTGACTACTGGCCCCCCGGAGCAGAGCAACGTCTTCTGCACCCCCTCAACGACGAGCTTAGCTTGCATCTTACAGAGACAGAGATGTATCAGCTCCGAGGACTGACCGCCACCGGGAGCTTTCACATTGAACAGCTTCACCTGAACCGTGCCCCACTGATTGCCTATCGCCATCGGCAGGGCCAGCAACAACTGCTTCAACAAGAAGTGCAGGATATGCGAAAGCGACAGGAACGGCTCGCTGAGGAGATCGAACAGCTCTGGAACTTGCTGGAGGCACAAGGCGAATCAGAAACACAAATCGCTGAGCCGTGAACGGCCCGTCTCCGGGTTACGCCGTCCTGCGGACGTAGCAGATTTTGTAGGTTCGCAGAACCGCGTACTTCCAAGACCGGGCGTCCACACCTGGGTTTTGTGGTACAGTTTGCCCATGGCATTGTCTCTGGAAGGCGTAGACAATTCGGTGGTGCGGGAGCGTATTCAGCACCTGAAGCACCATCCTGACTGGGATGAGCGCATCTGTCGGTTTATAGCGAGCCAGCCTCCCGAGCGTGCCGTCGCTTTTGTGCGTGAAGCCATCCTGAAGCCCGAGTCGCCCTATGAGAAATGGCTCTTTCGAGATGCGCGGCTGGCAAGCCGGTGCCTCAAAGACTTCGCACCAACGCCCGAGATAAGCCTGCTACGCGATGAACTTGGCCTTCGGTTTCTTCCCATCGTGCTGGATATGGGCAACGGCAGGAATCTTCATTACTGTGACGGTCTGCGAGAGCTTGTCTGGGAGGTGCTTCTCGAACTGAAGTCCGAAGCGGTTGGCACGGCCTTAGCGTTGCAGTGTGAGACAGCGAGCAAAGACTCTGCTGTCTATCTCAATGCGGCAAGAGCACTGATAAAACTGGGAGATGAGCGTGGTGTGGCGGCTCTGATTGCGCTCTGCCAGGAAAAAGGTGAAGGGAACAATGTCTATCGCTATGATGCCGTCGAGATACTCGGTGACCTTGGAGTTGTAAGTCAAGAAGTGATTGCGACGCTGATTGAGCGGTGTCTTGATAGAGACGACAACAATAATGTTCGTAGTTTGGCAATGAAAGCGCTTGGGAAACTGGGAGTGACAAGTGCCGAAGTGGTTGATGCATTGATAGAGTTGTGTGCGTCCGAAGTGGGATACGAGAAGATTGATCCCATGCGTGCCCTAGCTAAGCTGGGAGATGAACAAAGCATTGCAGCACTGGTTGCTCTCTCTGAGGGGGAGCAGCCACTGGCTTCGCTTTGGCATGGGACAACCCGAAGTCGCTATACTTTTATCGAGATGGATGAGGTCACGGAAGAAGCGAGAATTCGTCGTGTCGCGGCAGAGCTTCTGGGAAAACTTGGGGAAGTACATGGAATCGCGGAGCTAGTCGCACTCTGTCAAGACAGAGAGGTGCGCGTGAATATTCGTATTGCCGCCGCCGAAGTGCTGGCGCAACGGGGCGACAAGCGCGGGATAGAGGTTCTGGTTTCGCTCTGCCATCACCCCGATATGGATTTTCGCCTAGTTGCTGCTAAAGCACTCGCCAAGCTTGGGAATGCACGAGGAATCGAAACGCTCGCTGCACTCAGTAGCGGAACTTGTCAATATAAATGAGACAGTTTGTTGTAGGTAAATTGGTGACGAGATCGAATTTCATTTCCTTCCTTTTGATGCGGGCACTTCCTCGGCGATGAGTAGATCCTCCAACTGGTTCAACACCGATTCCACTTC
>NZ_JANNYP010000066.1:0-3464 GCF_031410135.1 Armatimonas sp.
CCGCATGACACTTGCCTTCCTGCTGGACTACGCCAAATAAAGAAGCCAGAACCACGAGGGTTCCGGCTTAAGAGGGCTACGGCTGCCTTCGCAGCCAACCGAATCTAGTGGGCACGAAGGTGCCCGTCGCCCTCTTAAGCCTGAGGACTTGTTCCTCAGGTTGGCAGATAGGTTAGCTCTGCTGCAAGATCACACGGCGCAACAAGACCGACTCTAGCAGCTCTAGCTTGCCATCGTAGAGCGTGAAGGCGTACTTGGCGAGCGGGGCGTGCTGGCCAAAGATTAGAGCGGCGAAGGCTTTGCGCCGTGCTCGCTCGTCTTCGTACTCCGCGTTGCCGGCGTTGAAGTCCGCTAGGATCGCCTGGGTTGCGGCTTTGATGGCGTCTGCCTCTGCACGGCGGGTCTGATAGGTCGCGAAGTGCTCTTTTGCCTTGACGATGATCTCGAAGTCCCAGCCCGCTTTAGCGAGCCCGGCCTCTAGCCCCGCTTCGTCCGTGATGCCGCCATCCAGCACAAAGCGTACGATGCTGTCGTAGGTCATGTGCCAGCGGAGTGCGTGCTGTGCGAAGTACCACGCGGACTTTATTTTGAGCAGCGTCTGGCCATCGCCGGAGCGCACCACGACACCCTCCGCATGGTTCCAGTCCTGCACCAAACCGAGCACCTCGCCAATCGCGCCCGTCTTGGCCCAGTCGTAGGTCTCGACAAGCCGCAGGCCCAGCTGCTGGGCAAGTGGCTTCAGCTCGGTGAACGACAGGTAGCGGAGTGGCTCGTCGTGAACCACGGCACCCAGAAAGACTAAGTCGTCGTCGCCTTCGTAGCGCACCACGATCTGATTGGCCTGCCCGACATACTCAAAAAGCAGCGACCCCTCGGGGAAAACCGAAGGGTCGAGCAGAGTCGGGTACTTGGCCTGCGCGACCGCCAGTGCCGCGACACCGTACTCGCCGCCGTCATACGAGCCGCGTGTTCGGAGCAATACCTGCCCGTCCGAGAGGACGGAGCGGATAATGAGGGAGCCGTCGTGCTTGTGTGTGATGATGGCCTGACCGCTCGCCAGCTCCTGCGCGATCACGGAGTCGTGTGCTGGGAACTCGCCCTGATTGAAGAACTTCGGCCAGCCGACCGAGACGATGCGTCCGTCGGCGTCGAGCACGGCGGAGCGGTAGCTCAGCTCGTCGGGTGCCCACTCGAACTTGTTGCGTGCCGGATGCACCAGCACCCGCCCGTTCTGCACCTCGTGTGTCAGAAAGCCGCTCTTGTTCAACTTCACCAATAATGCTGCCCGACTCATCGTCCCACAGATCTCCTTCACTCTCCCGCAAACTTGTTAGCCCCGGGACATCCTCCACATAATGGTATCGGATCAGCAGCTCTAGCATTCCTAACATTTTTTTATCTTCTCTCCCTCTCTCTCACACTTCATCTATCTTACTTACACTCCCTAAGAGTGTTGTTCACCCGGAAAAGTCACAGAGGTGAGCAACTTTTCACAGTCCAGTTATCAAACGACCCAGCCGCTGAAATCCGCGAACTCTATCGCGGGATGCGCCTACTCTGCTAAACGCCCTCCAGAGCCGCCTTTGTGACACGGTGTCGGTAGGCAAACATCTCCGTGAGCTGCTTGCGGATAAAGAGCGCATCCGCCAGCTTCCCCAGCGGCCCTAGCGGCGGCGTGTAGGTGATCGTGTCGGTTAATTGACTCCGTCCGACGCCCAGAGCTTCAAAGCGATGCTCATGCTCCCAGAAGGCAAAAGGGCCTTTGCCAGGCACTTGCCGGTCCACAAAGCGCAGGGGCGGCTCCCAGAGGAGAAACTCACAGCGCCAGCGCAGTGGCACAAAGACAGGTGGCTGAGAGACCACCAGCGTAAAGACCACTCCTTGAGCCAGCTTTGCAGGCGCATCTATCAGACGGACTCGAGTGCCGGGTGGTGTGATCTTTGTGAGTGCCTCGGTGCCAGCATGAAAGGCCCAGAGCGCCTCCTGCGAGGTGGCGATCTGGGTGGTAAAGGTTAGGGTAGGCATCCATGTCTCTAACGTCACTTACAGGCAATTCGTTCCAGAACCGAAAGTATAGTGAGATATAGTATTCTGACTCGGGATGTTTTGGGGATGCTTGGGTGAGTTTATGTTAAAACGACGATATTTTCTGATGGCGGGGGTGCTGGCAGTTTGTCTGGTAACCATTCCTCTATTTTTGGAGCGTGATGGTCAGGTCGTTTTGGACGATGCGGACTGGGCACTGGCCTCACTCAACGAGCTTGATGGGACGATGGAGGTGCTAACCGACGGCAACGCACATCCCCCGATCTACCAAGTCAATATTCTTCGTCCTGGAAAGGGGCTGGAGGATATCCACCTAGAAAAGCTTGTGCCTGCGGAGGTGCTGGGAGCACAGAAGCCGCTCTCTCTTCGCTTCAAGGCCCGTGCTGCCACACCACGCAGGATTCGCACGACTCTTCAGTCTGCTCAGTCAGACACATGGACAAGCGATGTAGAGCTCTCACGCGAGTGGCAAGAGTTTCGCCTTCCCATAAAGACCTCGGTGGCGACGACGGGTAGCAGCATCCTGGCCTTCCAGATTGGCGGAGCCAGTGGCGAGGTAGCCATCACCGAGATTCAAGTTGTGCAGTCATGAGTAATTTTCTCTTCTAAAGATCTCTGGTATTTCTACCGAGGATCACCCAGGGGGCTTATATGAGAATCATCATTAAACCGCTGGGAATGGTTGCGATTGCACTGGCTATTGGTGGTGCGTTTGTATCGGTTGCCTTTCGGAACACAAAGGCTAATGCCATGGGGGCTTCGAGAGACACGACAAACCTTGTTTCTAATGACAAGTGGAAGTTTTACACCGAAAAAGGTGCTCTGGGTAATCTCACGGTCGTTCAGGAGACTCTAGGAGGAGCTGCACGTACCGGAGTGAAAGTCGTCACGGATCAGCCGGGGATGCAGCCTTGGAATGTAGGCGTTTCCAACCCACTCGGCAGAGCCTTTAAGAAAGGGGAGAAGCTCCAGCTACGGTTCTGGGGACGCTCCACTTCCCACTCGCATGTCACGATTATATTGCAGCGAAATGTCCCAGGTTTCCCCGATTGTTTCAAGCAGGACGTTAACCTGACTCCCGAGTGGCGGCCCTATCAATACGATGTGACCATGACGACAATGGCACACTGGGAGTCTATGATCGCTGTTCACTGCGGTCACACCAAAGGGACGATCGAGCTGGTTGGAACTGAGCTGGTTCCCGCTTGAAACTCCAGCTTGAAACGACTACGGGAGCGGTTGCCGCTGCACTCGGAGTTCTTGCAGGGTTGGCGGCACTCACACTGACCCTGAAACCTGGAATGCTATCTCCGTCGCCGTTGCCCCAGAGCGCTCCGACGGCCAGTCCAGCACCAGCGATGCCACCCGCTGACGCAGGGAAGCTGAGCTTCTTTGATGAGTTCGATGGTACAAGCCTA
>NZ_JANNYP010000067.1:0-11449 GCF_031410135.1 Armatimonas sp.
CTGGAATCCCGCTACCGGAAGCGGAGATGCTGGCGGAAGGCATTGCCAAGGACGGTGGAACGCTGGAGCAGCTACAGCATGCCGTGGGGGTTGCCAGCACATCAAAGCTTCGATCACCTGCCGGGTTCATCCGCGCCGCCGTCCGCTCGGCAGTTCGCGGGGCAGCCTATCTGCTCCCTGATGGTAAGCCGACTCATGCCAGCGACATTGGCCAGCGCCCTCAGCGCATCGTTAAAGCCCTTCGCCCTATCCCAGCAGACTGGCTCCCTGGGGTATCACACGACCAAGCCCGCAGCTTCTGCAACGAGGCAGTCCGGCTCCTGCGGCTGGCAGGAACTGCACTCCCCTCCGACAGTGAGATTCAAGACATGGCACGGCAACTCTGCCAGCGCACCAGGTTGGCCGGAGAAAACATAGCATGGGGAAAGTGATAGCACTGATAGTGCCGTCACAACAAATGACTCAACGAGAAACGTACTTCCATCATTCACGATGATAGGAGTTACGCGGCCAGTAGTTCTTCCCAGGATTCCACTTCGGCAACGCGATCAATCCACTCGTGGAGCCGGGGCAATGCGGCTCGTTCTAGAATGCCTTGAATGGACGTATCCGGGGTCCCAAAACGGCGCGAGCCGATGCGGACGAGGGTATCTTGCGCTTCTTGCAGCCGCCCTTCTAGGCGACCCGTCACAAGCCCTTCGGCCTTCCCATCGGCTAAGATTTTCTGATACGTGCTTGATTCTCTCATCTGTGCCACCACCTTCCCCAAAAGCGCTTCGGACTCACCGGCATCGAACCGCAAGCCCGAGAGTAGATACGTGCTCGCCCAGAGCTCCTCACTCTCATTCTCGGACGCTTCCGCCCGAACCCTCTCATCCATCCGCTTGACAACCGCCTCAGCAGTCGTTCCGCTCAGGTCAGACAGCAGAGCCAGCGGCAAAGTTGCCAGCCCACCCGCTAGGATCGTTTGCGCAGCGAGTTGCCAGAGCCGCACCACACAGTACTCAAAGTGCAGATACACCGAGCTGTCAGGGCGTCTTAGTTCAAGCACTCCTGTCAGACGGGGACTATCGGCATCGGGGCGTAGCAAGATTGCATAGCTTAGGGTCGCCCTACGTGTCTTCATCACAGCGATCCCGTTGTAGCGCAGAAGCCGCTCCGGAACCGCCGCGCCGTCGTGACCACTCTGGAACTCGATGTGCGCCACGTAAGGCGTTGCCGTCTCGACCTCGATCAGACGATCTGCCTCGGTGGAAACCGTAGCTAGATCGGAGTCAATCACCTGACAACTAGTGAACGGCAATTCCAGAAATCGGAGCCAGTCATCCGGGCCGAAGTCCACTAGAACTTTAGTCGTCGCATCAAACGGAGTCGCCATTTATAACCTGTATTGTACCTCCACTGCGCTGAAGGTACTGACAGTTCTTCGCTGTAGAAGCTCCATCAGGCAGGTACAATCGGGTATGGGAAAGATCATTGGCTATGCCCGAGTGGCAAACAGCGAGTCCGATATCGAAGCGCAGAAAGCTGCCCTGAGTGCAGCGGGCTGCACTCAGTTTTTTGAAGACGTAGGCTCCGGCAACCTACCAGGGCTTGCAAAAGCCTTAGCCACCCTCTCCCCTGGCGACACGCTGGTGGTCAACGAGTTGTCGCGCCTCAGTCGCTCCAGCACTCGCCGACTAGAGATACTTGAGGAGCTGCAACTCCGAAGGATTTTTCTGAGTAGCCTCAGAGGAGAGGTGGACACGACAAAGAATCCAAGCCCAGTGTTTTTTCGCCTTGAACGTCTGGTCGAGGAAATGTACGCCCCGATACTAGGGCGCGGAGGCGAAGATTGAATGCCTGACGCCCCATGTGGTGCGACACACGTTCACCACGAACCTGAATATTGTTTTGGTGACGGAACTGGCAGGCCCGGATCGTCTTGAGACGATCCGGCGATACTGGTTGCTCAGCGAAAAAGATAAGGATCAAACCGTAGCTGGGCTCATGATCCATCAATAGCTCTGGCCTTATTTTTTGGGAAAAGCACCTTAATAAACAGAAGACGGCGCTGGCACTCAAGAACGGCACTACCCGCTCGGTCGCGGAGATTTGCCAGATTCTGGGAGTTTGCTACAACACCTGATACAAGTTCATTCAGATTGATGAAGGCACGACCTCGAAAGCGGCGCGAGCACCACGAAGCGCAAAAAGCCCGCGTCGCCAGTTCCAGGGGAGAAGATGATGCAGAAGCAAAAAGAGACTTCGTAAGGTAAAATTCCGCAGGCTGCGTTAGTAAAATCGGCGGTTGTGTTTAGGTTCGCCTGACCTCTTCCAAAGAGTAGCTCGCCGCAGGAATACTTTTAAAATGCAAAGTGCCTCAAAATTAGAATACGCCAAGATAAGTGATCTGTACCTTGATCCGAAAAATCCACGTCTGGGCAGAGAAGTAACTCTGCAAAATCTATCTCAAGATCAAATTCTTGAGACCATGCAGGGCTGGGCTCTTGAAGAGTTGGCTATCTCCTTCATAGAAAGTGGCTTCTGGATTCAAGAATCCCTGATGGTGATTCGTGAATCATATCAGGGAGTCGAGCAGCTTGTCGTTGTTGAAGGTAACCGCAGACTTGCTGCACTCAAACTGCTGCACCGAGCAAAGTCGGGTCACCCCGTTTCAAGAAAGTGGGCTACGATTGCTGCCAGTGCATCTCAAGAAGCCATGGATCGGTTGGCTGTAGCCCCCTATCTCTTGGCTGACTCAAGAAGTGAAATTCAGGCGTATTTAGGCTTTAGGCATGTATCTGGTATCAAGGAATGGGCTCCTGCAGAAAAGGCAGAATTTATCGCCAAACTCATTGACGAGGAAGGTCTAACCTATACACAAGTCATGCGGAAAATAGGTAGCCACACTGAAACGGTTCGACGCAACTACATCTCCTATCGAATTCTTCTGCAAATGGAGAGTACTGACGAACAGATTTCGATCTCAAGCGTTGAGAATAAATTTAGTGTTTTATTTCTGTCCCTAAGAACCTCCGGAGTCCAGTCGTACCTGAGTATCGACATTGAGGCCGAACCTGATAAAGCAAGGGTGCCGGTGCCTAAAGACAAGATTGAGCACTTAATTCGATTTGCAGAGTGGCTCTTTGGGACGGAGAAAAAGCCCCCATTGATAAGCGATTCACGTTATGTGGATCAATTTGGTCGCGCACTAGAAAGTATTGACGCAGTTGCATATCTTGAAACTAGTGAGCGTCCAATCCTCGAAACAGCATTTCGGATAGCTGGTGGGGATCAAGAAGAAACAATTAGTCTTGTTGAAGGAGCGGCCTACAGTATCAGGCAGGCTCTGGGAACAGTACATCATTACACTGACGATACTCGTCTTCAGAAAGCCATTCAACGCTTAGGTAAAGATGTATTACAGGTTCTAAAATCATTCCCTGAAATTCGCTCTGAGCTTTTGGGAAACGAAAAATAATGCTAACATTACCACAAAAGGGCTTTGCAAGATCAATCAAAAAACACAACATAAATACTTCAATCATGGCTGACTGGATTGAGTCAAGCATAGTATTTACTGATGAAGAAGTATCGAAAATTGAGATTATAGATATTCTCTGCGAGAATGAGTATTATGAAAGTCAAGATTTTGCAACTGAACAAGTAGAGATATGCTGGTCAGAAATTGATAGACGGGCAAGTTGGATGGGATCAGGCAGTCCAATAATTGTGGATGGCCTAAAAATAAGAAAATCTCTAGATATTAATAATATAGCTCATAGTTTTTGCTTAATGTTGTCTCGTTCAGACTATTATGACAAATGGTCAACTCAGTTTGGTACTGATTTTAATGAACAAGGCAACCTATTTGAAGATTTGACATGTCAATCACTCAGTGTTCATGGCTGGAAGATTTACCAGACTGGATGGGCTAATGCAGTCAAGAATAAGATTTCAGATAGCGAAACTACGGTATTCAGGGGTCTGATTGCCAATATCGCAGGAATATTAAATGAATCACCAGGTGGAAACATTGAAAAATGGATTAACGACAAAACGAATGAAGCAGGTCTTGACATAGTTTCATATAAACCATTTACGGATGACCGACCTGGCATACCAACATTTTTCGTACAGTGTGCGAGTGGGGCAAAATGGAAAGAAAAGCTTAAGGAGCCTGATCTTGCGTATTGGAGCAAGATGATTGATTTCTCTATAGTACCCCAAAAAGCCATATCTATACCCTTCTCTCTTGATAGTGACAATTTAAGGCGCGATACGAATCGTTATGAGGGCATGATTATCGATCGGTACAGAATACTGTCAGCAGGCTCTACAGGTATAAACTGGGTTACAGAAGCACTCTCCGAAAAAATAACTGCATGGCTAGAACCTCGGGTCAAGAAACTCCAAACCTTATAGGTACAGGCTGATTAAGCAATCAAGTAACAGATACACAAAGGAAAAGAAAAAAAGAATGATGATTGGTTTTCAAAAAAACAATAGCTTCCCTGGATGGGTTGCTATTAAATGAGATTTATTGACCTCTTTGCAGGATTGGGCGGATTTCATGTCGGCTTGACAGCACTTGGCCATCAATGTGTTTTTGCCTGTGAACTCGATGAGCAACTTCGGTTACTTTATAAACAGAATTTTGATATTGAACCAAAGGGTGACATACGCCAAGTCTTAGATGAAGAGGTTCCTGAGCATGATATTCTTTGTGCAGGGTTCCCATGTCAGCCATTCTCAAAAGCAGGTGAGCAACAAGGGTTTGATCATCCTGAATCTGGTGATTTATTCACTGAGCATATACTTCGAATAATTCACTTTCGTAAACCTCTATATATTATTCTAGAAAATGTACCAAATCTTGAAAAACATAATAATGGTAAGACTTTCGAAAATATTTTATCTGCTTTAAGGCTAGAAGGGTATGACCCACATTTCAGGCACTTTTCCCCTCACCAATTTGGAGTGCCCCAGCGACGGGAACGTCTCTTTATTATTGCTAGCCGCTCGCCATTGGAGGATTTCAATTGGCCAATACCCATAAAGAATCAACAACCATCAATAAAGACAATTCTTGAGCCTAATTCTCAACCACCACTAAGACCTTTATCTGATCAGGTTACTAGATGCCTTGACGTCTGGCAAGAATTTCTCCAGGCATTTCCATCCGATAAGGCGTTTCCATCTTTTCCTATATGGTCAATGGAGTTTGGAGCTGATTATCCATATCTCGAGCAATCACCTTCACAAGCGGGCTTAGAGAACCTCCGTGGCAAATTAGGTTGCCACGGAACCCCCTTAGTAATCGATGACGAAATACTTCTTGATCAAGTATTAAAGCAGTTACCTTCCTATGCTAAACAAGATAAATTCCCTGACTGGAAAATAGATTTTATCAAAAAAAATCGTAAGTTATACTCAGATCATAAGGAATTGATAGACGCATGGATGCCGAAGATACTTCAATTTCCACCGAGCCTCCAAAAATTTGAATGGAATTGCAAAGGCGAAACGCGTGACATATGGAAATATGTCATTCAATTTCGGGCCTCAGGTGTCCGAGTGAAGCGACCGACTACTGCACCTTCCCTGGTAGCTATGACCTCTACTCAGGTTCCCATTATTGCATGGGAAAAACGCTATATGACTCCAAAAGAGTGTGCATCCTTACAAAGTTTACAAAGCCTCAAAAACCTTCCCATTTCCAGTAACCAGGCTTTCAAGGCACTTGGCAATGCTGTCAACGCCCACGTTGTTGAACTAATTGCCGCTGCACTCATCGGCCCAAAAGTAACAGAAAAGACAAAATGCGATTGCGATCAAAACGATAAATGTGCATGTGGTTCTAGCCAAACTATAGATGTACAGGTGGAACAATGCCAGAAAAAAATGTCGTAGATAAAGTCAATATCAGGCCAGGTGTTAGCATCCTTTCTGTGTTGCGCCACCTGAATTATAAACCTTGGTTTGCAATCGCTGAGTTCGTTGATAATTCCTTACAGAGTTTTCTGAGCAACAAAGAAGCAATAGATGCTATACATGGCAAACCCGTCAAGTTAAGAGTCCATATTGACCTGGACACGACTGATGGTGGCCGCCTTCAGATCAGAGACAATGCGGCTGGAATAAGCGTAGCCGACTTTCCGCGAGCATTTCGCCCAGCAGAGGTACCGCCTGATCAGACTGGCCTGTCAGAATTCGGGATGGGAATGAAGAGTGCTGCTTGTTGGTTTGCTAGCCATTGGTCTGTTCGAACGTCTGCCCTGCATGATCCTGTGGAGCGAACTGTATCCTTTGATATAGAAAAAATTATTCAAGACAAACTTGAAGAACTAACTATCAGCTCTCGACCAATAGGTGCGAAGGCACACTTTACTGAAGTCACACTGACAAACTTACACAAACAGCCTCTTGGAAAAACTGTAAGTAAGATCAAAGAGCATCTTGCAAGCATCTACAGGATTTTTATTCGTAATGGAACACTTGAACTCATCTACAATGGTGAAAAATTAGTATATCCAGAAGTTACTATCCTTATATCCCCTTATCATAAAAAACCAGATGACGGAGTTCTTGAATGGCGCAAGGAGATTGACTTCGACTTTGGCAAGGGGCTGAGTGCACGCGGATTTGCCGGTATCAGAAAGACGGGAAGTGCCTCCGAAGCTGGCTTCGCGCTTTTTAGGCGTTGTAGGCTTATCCAAGGGAGTATTGATGATACCTATCGCCCCACCTTTATCTTTGGACAGTCAAATGGATTTGTCTACCAAAGGCTCTTTGGCGAATTGGAGTTAGAGGGATTTGAGGTTAGCCATACTAAAGACGGCTTCAGATGGGAAGAAGATGAAGAAACGTTCCTCGAGCTACTGAAGGAACATTTGGACTCACATCCTCTCCCTCTACTTGATCAATCAACAGGCCATAGGTCTCGCTTCACTCCCACAGAACTAGGGGCAGGAGCGCATCAGGCTACTAAGCGCACTGCTAAGACAATGGAGCGTGAACTTCCAGAAATCGTTCAGGAGCTAGAAAAAACTCCAGACGAACAGCCGCCACCGAAAGAACTTCCTGACATAATCACTTATGCTCAACGTGAAATTGAAATATCTTACGATAATCAACAATGGCTAATCACACTAGAGCTAACAGGAGACCCGGCAGTAAGCGACTGGCTGAGTCTGAGTGATGGTCAATGTTCAGTATCAGGAAACGAACTACGAAGGCTCGGTATTCGCTTATCTCTTGCCCACCCGTTCATGGAGCAATTTTGCGGAACATCGGTCACGGATATTGAACCTCTACTCCGCATGGCTGTAGCCGTTGCACTGTCTGAGCTACTGGCACGCGACAGTGGAGTTAAAATGGCAAGTACATTCAGACGTAATATCAATAAAATCCTAAGAGATGCGCTATCTAAGCCATAGTTATGAACTATACTGGAGAACAAAAATGACATCAGAAATTATTGAGATCCTCCGACCTCAGCAAACCCCAGGCTCATTATGGGAACCAAGAGTCGGCAATGAGTTACTCACTCTACTAAGTAACTTACACCTCAACGATTCGGCTAAGGAGGTTTTCGCGCGTGAAACAATCTCCATCGTGAGTAGATGCAATTCTCCTACCGGCCAGAGTGGGAACAGAACGGGTCTCGTTATTGGCTATGTACAAAGCGGTAAAACAATGTCGTTTACCGCAGTGACTGCCCTTGCTCGAGACAATGGATTTCGCTTAGTAATTCTACTTTCAGGAGGTACTGTTAACCTTAATAACCAATCAAACGTCCGGGTGAAACAAGATCTTGGTGTTAATGATCGACGGGTCTGGAGAACTTATGAGAATCCGAAAAATTTACCTCAAATCCGTCAGGGAATTGAATCAGCCATTCATTCGGATAGTAGTGCGTCTGGACTGATTGAGAGGCCAGTACTTATCACTGTTATGAAGAACAGTAAGCATCTAAGCAATCTTATCGAATTGTTAAGTTCATTAAACCTAAAAAACGTTCCTGCCATTATTATTGATGATGAGGCTGACCAAGCAGGCTTAAATAATCTTGTAAAAAAACAAAAAGAAAGTCCAACATATTCAAAAATTGTATCAATTCGAAAACTTATTCCGAATCATTCTTTTTTACAATACACTGCCACGCCACAGGCATTATTCTTAATAAATCTAATTGATGTCCTATCTCCTAGTTTTGCTGTAGTGCTAACTCCAGGCGCAGATTATACAGGTGGTAGGGTATTTTTTGAGAAAGATCTCGATCTTTTGGAGCGGATTAAGCCCGAGGAAATAGGAACTAAAGACTTCCCCTTAAGTGCCCCGCCATCGAGTTTGATAGAGGCGATGCGGATTTTCTACATTGGTGTTGCTGCGGGGTTAATGGAACATCCGGGCAGTAACGATAATCGATCTATGATGGTGCACCCATCTAAGGAGACTATGCAGCATGCTAGTTATGCAAAATGGGTAACATCGATCAGAAATAACTGGCTAGAAATTCTGAGTCTTTCAGATTCAGAGTTTGATAAACATGAACTTCTTGAAGAATTTAAACTTTCATATAATAAACTCAAATTGACTGTTGATGATATTCCAGATTTTGAAAAACTTATCAATTTCTTAAAACCTGCTATAGAAACGACAGTAATAATGGAAGTCAATGCATCACGTGGTAAAACGCAAAATCCTGATTTTAAACAAGACTACTCACATATTATCGTTGGTGGTGAGGTGCTAAATCGGGGATTTACCATTGAAGGGCTGACTGTTACTTATATGCCGCGAGGAAAAGGTGTAGGTAATGCAGATACGATTCAACAGCGCGCCCGCTGGTTTGGGTATAAAGCGAGCTATCTTGGATACTGTCGAGTTTATTTAGAAGATCAAGTGCGCACAGCGTATGAAGGATATGTAGCACATGAAGAGAATGTCAGAAAACAAATAGGGGAACATCAAGCCACTGGCAGGGCACTTCGCGATTGGCGAAGGACTTTTTTGCTTCCTGTAGATATGCGTCCTACTCGTAGTGGTGTAATTGGCCGTGAGTACATCCAAGGTAAATTTTCAGATAGTTGGTTCAATCCAAAAGCACCACACGATTCAGAAGAAGCAATCACTGATAATCGCCTTTATGTACAAAATTTTCTTGAATCCCTTACGCTCGTTGCAGATGAAGGCCACCCAAACAGAACTGAATACCAACGACACCTAGTTGCAAAATCAGTTAGCTTATTAACAACATATGAAGATTTCTTGACTAAGTTACATATGACTCGTGCTACTGATTCTATAAGATTCAATGGGCTACTGTTGCAAGTGAAAAATTATCTTGAACAATCAAATATAAAAGCAGAAGCAATATGTAATATATACTATATCAGTGGAGGTAAACTTCGAAGGCATCAGTTAAATGATGAAGACGAAATTCCAAATATGTCTCAGGGAGCCTACCCCAATAATAATGGAGCAATTTACCCCGGTGATGACCATCTTGAAAAAAGTAACGAATTGACAATTCTTATTCGCAACCTCCAAGTGTCAAAAGATGGGGAAATAGTGGCCGATAATGTTCCCGCAGTATCAATTTGGGTACCTAAGAAGATAGCTGCTGAGTGGTTGTCACAGCACAATGAGGTGGCATAAAATGCTATCCCCGGATCTAGTGCAACTTTTCAATAACCTTCAGATAATCACTGACGGAGCATCAACTCGATTATCAGCATCTTTAGTGCCCGGTTATAATCTTTATCGCATAGGAAAAGATCAGTCAGGAAAGCCCTGTCTCATTATTTCTGTATCGGATATTGATCATAATTATTCATATCATCCAATATCACTCGAGCATGTCATCATTAATCATGGATACCAATGTCGTATTATTGATTCAAATGGAATTTCAGAAGAAGGGAAATTTTCGATTATACAGTGCATAAGTACAGATCCTTTGCTGCAAGCATACTTTTTACGCGTTTGTTCTGTAATTATACTACTTATTGGAGAAAATCCGAATACTAGTGTGGTTAGTAATGCGGTAGATAAAATAGCAACATTATTTTCTGCACTTTCTTCTCCTCCAAAAAATTCATTACAAGGTTTATGGGCAGAATTATTTATTATCTCTCAGTCATTTTCACCATCTATTCTCGCAGAAGCATGGCATATTACCCCTGAAGATCACTTTGACTTTGCGCTTGGGAATCAGAGAATAGAGATCAAGAGTACAAATGGATCAATTAGAAGACATTCATTTTCTTTAGAACAATTAATTGCACCTGTTAAAGGTCAGATAATAATTGCTTCATTGTTCGTACAAACATCTGGTGCCGGAATATCGATAATTGACCTATTGGATATAATATCAAAATCTCTTTCCTCTTTACCTGGGCTTCAATTCAAAATAGAGCAATCTGTCGCCGCAACGCTTGGAGATAGTTGGCGGCTTGCTAGTGATGAGCGATTCGATATAGAGCTTGCAAAACAATCGTTACGTTTTTATGACGCAAAAAACGTACCGTCTATCCCACCTGATATACCGCCTGGAGTTAGTAACATTAGGTTCGTGTCAGATTTGACTAATGTAACACAAATCGATCTGAACGTGTTTTCAGGCAAAGGCTCACTTTTTAGATCGGTTAAGAAACGATAGGTTGTTTTTACTCATCGACGTACAAGTCATAGTAGATGTAACATTTTTAGTTCTCCATTATTTTGAGCAACTATCAAGGTGATCTCCGCACCGGCGAAGGGATCAAAAGCAAGTCTGTACGTGAGAAAATCCCCCTACCATCGCGCTCGGCTTGCTCCAAGTTCCGCCGGATCATCGCCTGAATCTCTTCGACTGTCGCTTCTGCACTTGGTAGCTCCCACCATTCAGCCAAAGGTAGTCCCGTTTCTGGGCCAAGCTTACAGCCCTCAGGAAGCTCCATATGCGTATCTTGCGCCGCCGTCAGCGCGTAGTCCTGGGGCGAACCATCGAAGCGAATCGGGTTTTGGCAAGCGTCCAGAAGCGCCTGGTATGCATCCGCGCTCATGTGCCCCGTCTCAATCTCGCTTCGCCGTCCAAACACGTCCACGCTGTAGAGCTTTTGTCGGGCAGGAAACAGCAGGCGAGTGGCAGATACCAGATCCTTAGAGCTGTGCTGGTCTACCTTCGATTCTGATCGGTCTGTATTCGATTCAGAGCGGGAGAAAGCAACCTCCCTAAGGGGGCTGCTCTCCCGTGTCTGAATCCCTGACTTAGAAACTCTTTTGTCTAGAGTTTCTTTTGTAGTGTCAAATCTACGTACACGCTCCGTCTGACACAGTGCCGGATCATCCAGCGCGAGTCGCTGCTGGTGATCTGGAGGGTAGTCTTTCATAAGTCCCCTCTCTGAAACCACTGGTCGGCAAGGCGATAGTAGAGACGTGTACGCGCCAACTTGCGCTCGTGGGCGCTTGTAAGGGGGTC
>NZ_JANNYP010000068.1:0-6300 GCF_031410135.1 Armatimonas sp.
CGATTCTTCGTCATTTTTGTGTAAATCTTCTGAGCCAGGAGCGCACCAGTAAGGTGGGTGTTAAGAATCGTCGTTTGCGAGCGGGCTGGGATGATACGTTTTTGGAGAGGATACTGACGAATTGATATGCAATCGCCCTGGGGTACACTGTCAAAGTGTTTGAGTTGCTTCTCCCCGTCGCGCTGGGAATGCTGGGTGGCGGGATTGGGCTGGCTCTGGCGGGCCGCATGCGTCGTAACCGACAGCTTGTGTTAATGGAGGCGGATGCTCTCCAGACACAAGGTGCACTTCGTGCCGCCGCCAGCCTCCTGGAACGCTCTCTGAAAACGGCCCTGCCAACAGAAGGTGCCTTTATCTCTGAGGCGCGCTATCGCCTCTGTGGTCTGTATGTCTCCCTAGAACAGTGGCGCTTGGGCGAGCAAACCTGTCGTGAGCTACTTTTGTCCCAGGCAGAGCTAGGGCAGTCTGGGCAGCATGATGTCCTGCGCCACCTTGCACGTTGCCTGGAAAACCTTGGGGAAGAGACCGAGGCACTCGCGGTTCGCGCACAAGCCGATACGCTCATTGAGCAGATCCCAGACACTGCCTACCGCCTTTTTGCCCGTCAAGAGCGCCTCGTTCGTGAGAGAAAGTACCCCGAGGCGCTCGCCCTACAAGAGGAGCTTCTTACCAGCTACCCCGAGCGCATCGCAGTGCCCACCCTGCTCTGCTTCACGGCCTTTACGGCACAACATGCCCAGTACCCCAGAGACGCCCGGCACTATGTCGAGCAGGCGCTGGCCCACACCGACTTGCCTCCCCCTCTGCAGTGGCAGGCGCACCGTGTGGGTTTCCACGTCGCCGAGTCCCTCCACGACTGGCCAGAGCTGCTGCGCCACGCAAGGCAACTCCAAAAGCTCTCGGATCAGCCACTCGCACGCCGCTACCTGGCGACGGCACTCCTGCTCAACAACCAGCTCGACGAAGCAGAGGCTTTTCTGCCTGCTGATGATCTTGGTCTGCGGATCACACTCGCACGCCTGCGCCGAGATTTTGCCGCAGCTCGCCCGTTAGCGATCCAAGCGACTCCTGGGACACAGACCACACTTCTTCAAGCGGCGATTGAGCTTGAAGCGGGCGAGGGAGTAGCCGCGCTTGCCCTGCTAGAGACGCTGTTAGCCGCCTCCCCTCTTCGCACCGCGCGACGTGCTTGGGCACTCGCACTACTTGGAACCACCGAGATACCTCCTGAGCCTGGCGATGTTCCCGAGCAACTAGAGGCCTATGCCCAGGTACACTGGCTGATAGGGAATCGGGAAGCTGCCCTTGCTCTGCAAGAGAGGCTCCTGCAGCAGCCACTTGCCCCTGCCTTTTACACCTACCACGAAGCCGTTCTGAAACAATGGAAAGCGACACCCTGAAAACTGCCTACTCCGCCGCACAGCGGCTCAGCCACGCCGGAAAACTTGAGGAGGCAATCGCCTTACTAGAGCCCTTTCTTGCCCTTCCCTACGCCGAGCTGGATGACACTCTCCAAAACGCTCTGATTCTCTCCGTGACTCTCAAGCTTCAGTGCGAGCAGCTTGGCGAGAGTGAGAAGCGCCTGGAGGCAGCACTCGGCTTGGCCACCCCCACACAGGAAGTGGAGCTGCACTTGCTCCGTAGCAAGATCTTTGACTTTCGTGGGCACAATCGCAAAGCGGCTACAGAGCGAGAGAAAGCCGTCACGGTCGCCGAAGCGCTGGACGAGCCAACACGCCTGCTTATAGGTGTCCTCAAGTACCAGCAGGAGGGCGATTTTGAGACGGTCTATAAAACGGCAATAGAGGCGATGGCAGTTGGAGGCAAGTCATGGCCCCAAATCGCCCGGCTTCAGTATTTCACTGCCTTTGCGGCCTACAACCGAGGACGCTACGATGACGCCCGGCAGTGGATCAGCAAGACCCTGGTTCATCCCCAGAGCACCGCGATCCAGAAAACCGAGTGTCTGCGCCTGCGTGCTCTCTGTGCCGGTCTTGAGGGAAACTACGCCGAGGCATTGGAGCAGCTTCAGTCCGCGGCAAACTTTGCCCGAATCGGTGCCGACTGGAGTACGGCGGTTGAGCTGACTCTTGCCCTCGGGGAGAGCTTGCTCCTGCTGGGCCGATGCACCGATGCACAAGAGCTGATGGGGGAGCTAGAGCAGCGCTTCCCACGGACGCAAGCCAAGGTGGAGGCATTGCGGGCACGTATCGCGCTGGAGCGTGGCGACTTAGCGGCAACGGAAGCGCACCTGACAAACGCACGTCATGCCAGCCGAAAGCACGATGACAATTTCTACGTCTCTGCCATGCTGGCCCAAGAGCGAGGCGACTACCCCGAGGCACTCCGCATTTTAGAGAGTGCTCTGCGGCAGATGAAAGCCCCGGCTGGCCTCAATCAAACCAAGTGTCTGCGGGCTCCGCTTCTGTGGCGCTGTGGGAAACCGGAGGAGGCAGAAACAGAGGCGCGATTGCTTCGAGAGCAGTTCTCCGAGAGTGCTCCACGCCAGCACCAGCGCACAACACTGGCGATGGAGGCTGAGCTTGCGTATCTGAAAGAGGACTGGGTCAGTGGGATCGCAGCCTGGAAGCAGGTACTGCGCCTGGAACCCCATCCCGTGAACCTCCCCGAAGACTGGACACTTCTTGGAGACGGCTACGCAAAGCAGGGCGAGAGTGCCGCAGCGCTGTTTGCCTGGCAACGGGCAGCGGCACAGCCCGTGGAGTCCATCTGGGTGCGCCGCGCCAAGGAGCGTTTAGAGGCCAGCTAGCCTAAAACCGACGGCCAATTCCGAGTTGCAGATCGCTGGCTCCGCTTGCGAAGCTAAACTGGGTCTGGAGGAAGTAGGGACCGTCTATATTCATCCCAAAAAGCAGCTTCCCTCCGATGGACTGCGTGTCCACCGTGGCGATTCCGGGAAAGGTATCGGTTTTGTGTGTCCGGTAGTAGCCCACCCCAAAACCATAGAACGTCCCCGTGCCCGCCTGATCTTTTGACTTGTAGAGCCGTGCGATTCCCGCACCTAGCACTTCATTGGTAGTCGTCCGCGGGAGAACCTCTGCGGGACGCGACACCAGACGGAAAGCATCCACATAGAGCTGGTAGGACTCGTCCTGATGACGACTGATATCTTTTGCCACCCCAATCGAGGAGAAAGTCTGGTGCAGAACCTGGCTCTCACGGCTCCCCAAGCTGGGGCCAAGCCAAACTTTAAATCCTTGAGTGGGTACATCTTGTGCAACGGCGGCACTTGCCAGCACTCCTAACACAAACAGACCACCCACAACAGACCATCGAAATCTCATAGCAAACCCCTCTTTTGTTAGTGTTTTGTAGAATTAGACGCTAGTATACGGGTAAATTTATCGCTCAGCACCCACTTTCTCAAATTTGCGAGGGTGTGAAAAAAGTGATACAGTAATCCTTGCGCCTGGCGGTCGGATATCGTCGGGTTTTGCTTTGAAAGGACACGACTATCATGCGCGAAGGAATCCACCCGGACTACCGCCTTGTTGTTTTTAAAGATGCTTCCAGCGAGTTCTCGTTTCTTGCAGGCTCCACCCTCAAGACCGAGCGAACCACCACCTGGTCTGACGGAAAAGAGTACCCTCTCTACGTCGCGGAAATTACCTCCGACACCCACCCGTTCTTCACCGGAAAACAGAAGATTCTAGACACCGAAGGCCGTGTCGAGAAGTTCATGCAAAAATACGGCATGAAGAAGAAGTAGTTTATGTCAGATTTGTATGGGGGCCAGGCGGTCATCGAGGGCGTGATGATGCGCGGCCCCCATCATTTCGCCGTCGCCGCTCGCCGTGCCAACGGCGAGATTGCGATCACCTGCGAGGCCGTCCCCAATCAGAATCGTCCCGCGTGGCAAAAGCTCGCCTTCCTCCGTGGGGTGTTTGGAATTGTCGGGGCCATGCGCCTGGGAGCCCGCTCCTTGTTGTGGGCTGCCAAGATCGCCGAAGAAGAGATCGCCGAGACGGACAAGCCCTCAGGTAAAGTCATGGATGTCGTGCTCGGGAGCACAGTCGTTCTGAGCCTGGCACTGGCGATTTTTTTCAAGACTCTCCCACAGATCCCCATTCAGTTTGCCAAGAACGCGGGCTGGCCTGCCTGGCAGATTATCCTGATGGACTTCACGATCCGCGTGGTCTTTATCACCGGCTACTTGCTTCTGATCGCACGAATGAAGCATGTCTTTCGCGTTTTCCAGTACCATGGAGCCGAGCACAAGGCGATCAACGCTTTAGAGGCAGGTCAAGAGCTGACAGTTGAGAATGTTCGGGCGGCCAGTCGCCTACACCCCCGCTGTGGCACGTCGTTTCTGTTTGGCCTCATCGCACTCTCTGTCTTGGCGATGTCCTACTTCAATATCAACAACAATGTCCTCTGGCAGCGCATCGTGATTCAAGTTGGCAGTCTTCCTCTCATGGCAGGCGTGATGTTTGAGATTCTGCGCCTTGGAGGCAAGTTTCGCAGCAACGCAGCTGTCGCCTTTCTCTCCAAACCGGGCCTATGGACTCAGTATCTCACGACACGTGAGCCCGATGATAGCCAGATTGAGGTCTCGATCGCCTCGCTAAAGGCCGCGATGGATGCCGAAAATCGAAACGCATCGGAAACGCAGACCGGGTAGCATACAAGCATGCCCGCTCACTCAGAACGCATGGACTGGTCTCCGGAGATCACCTACGTCATTGGCCACCAGCGCCCCGATACGGATGCCATCGCCTCGGCTCTTGGCTACGCCTGGTTTCTCACGCAGACCAACTCAGAGCGCTCGTTTCGAGCGGCCCGCGCAGGGCAGCCTTCGGAGCAGGCACGCTATGCCCTGAGCCGTTTTGGACAAGAATCTCCCCTCCTTCTACCTGAAGCCTCCCCGACCTTTGGACATATTCTTCAGCGCACCCCGGCCGTTGCGGCTTCCGCCCCGCTCACGGAGGCTCTTGCCCAGCTTGCCGCCGGAGAGAGCGCCGTTCCGATCACCCAGCCAGGGGGGCGTCCCTGCGGCCTCGTCTCACCTCTGGCACTGGCTCGGGCTCTCGCCGCCGGGAACCTCGAAAATCGCACCTGTGGCTCACTGGCTGAGGTCGTGCCTCTGGTGCGCCAGCGGGATCGCCTGTCGGATCACAAGGGAACTCTCCTGCGTGCAGAGGCCAGCCGCTTTATTGTGCAAGACGATCTCGGGCGCTATGTGGGCCTCGCGGCGCAGCAACAGCTCCTTCATCCGCCCCGTGCCCGGCTGATTCTGGTGGATCACAACGAGCTCGGCCAAGCCGTTCCGGGTGCCGATGAAGCGGAGATCGTGGGTGTTCTGGACCACCATCGCCTCGGGAACCCACCGACTCCTGCCCCGATTCCCTTTGTGGTTGACCCGGTGGGCAGCACCTCCACCCTGGTTGCGGAGCAGTGCCGGAACCGTCGGATCACGCCACCCCGTGCGCTGGCCGGAATGCTTCTCTCGGGGATTCTCTCCGACACGCTGGTTTTTCGCTCCCCGACCAGCACCCCGCGTGATGAGGCCATGGCACAGTGGCTGGGCGGCGTGGCGCAAGTGGATGTCTCACTCTACGGTGAGGAGCTTCTTCGCGCCGCACCAGGGCTGTCATCGCGTACGGCGGAGGATATCGTGGACTCCGATCGCAAGACCTACGTGATGGCCCAACAGCTTATCAGTATCGGCCAAGTCGAAGTCAGTAGCCTGCGTGAGCTGCCCGAGCGCCAGGAAGAGCTTCTGGATGCCATGACCATCCGCCGCGTCCGCGAGGGCCACGCGCTGGTCTGCCTGATGGTCACCGACGTGATCGAAGGTGTAAGCCGCCTCCTAGTCGTCGGTGAGCGCACCATGGTAGATATTCTCCCCTTCGCACGCCTGAACGCCACGGAGTTCGAGCTGGGCCATGTGGTCTCGCGCAAGAAGCAGCTCGTCCCAACCCTCCAAGCCAGCATCGAGCAGTAGGCCCTCATCCCCCACCCTTCTTGGGATTGTCATCAAGATATGCTGGAGTTTCGCCAATCGCTCACGCGGCGTTAGCTTCAGGTTCTCGCGGAGGAGGGATAAGTCCACCCCGTTTTCGTCCTGATCGCCGTACGGGTGCGCCGCAAGCCGCGCCAGCACCTGCTCCTGTGGGTCGGTTTCCATACGCTGATTGTATCCCACCACATATGGGGTCGTCGGGCCGTTTTAGGACGGGCGGCTAAAGCGGCCCGCTGCTACGGCAAGACCCATAAATGGGCCTCTGAATCTGGTGAGCCTCAGCGGGCTTTAGCCTGCTTGCCGCAACAGCAGGCCCA
>NZ_JANNYP010000069.1:0-8305 GCF_031410135.1 Armatimonas sp.
CTCGCTTACGGCTTACTGTGGCGACCCAGTGCGCCAGTTTCGCCGGGAGTTTTTCTTGTTCCCAAGCCGCTCGGGCCGCGACCAGCGGCGCGTGGGCACTCTCCCAGTCTGTGAGCTTTTTCTTATCACCCTCGGTGTCGAGCGCCACATCGTAGTCCGAGCGCACGGTCTTGGTGAATGTGGCGAGCATTCGGTAGTAGTCGCGCTGTGGGATGGGATCGTACTTGTGGTCGTGGCAGCGGGCACAACCCACCATCAGCCCCAGAAACGCTTGGCTGGTCACCGAGAGCATATCGTCGAGCTCGTCGTAGCGCTCTTTTTCGACCTGGCTCTTGGTGATCTGCGTGGCGTGCGTCCCCGCCCCGAGAAAGCCCGTGGCGAAGAGTGCCTGCGGATTACGGGGCGCAAACTCATCGCCCGCGAGCTGCCACTTTACAAACGTGTCGTAGGGGAGGTCGTCGTTGAAGGCCTTGATCACAAAGTCGCGGTAGGTGTAGGCATGGGGGCGGTCGTAGTCCTGCTCGTAGCCGTGGCTCTCCGCAAAGCGTGCCAGATCGAGCCAGTGCCGTGCCCACTTCTCCCCAAAGCGCGGCGAGGCCAGCAAGCGCTCCACCACGCGCTCCTCGGCTCCCGGAGCTTTGTCAGCCAGAAACGCAGAAAGCTCGTCGGGCGTGGGTGGCAGGCCAATCAGATCAAAGCTCACCCGCCGCAGCCAGACAGAGCGTGGCGCAGGAGCGCTCCGGCTCAGCCCCAGCTCCTTGCGCTTGGCCTCCAGCAAATCTTCCACCCCCTTTGATTCCCCTTTCCCAGTGAGGGACGAACGCCCGGGAGAGGGGTTAGGGGAGAGGTGAAGGGGCTGGAAGGCCCAGTGCTTCCTGGGGTCGGGCTTGGCGAGGGTGATGGGGCCGGGGGCACCGCGCTTCACCCACTCCACAAATCCGGCTAGCTCGCGCTCCGAGAGCTTGGTTCCGGTCGGGGGCATGGGTGTGGCTCCCGGCTCATGGCGGATGGCTTTGAGGAGCTTGCCCGATGCCACGACTCCCTTCCAGCCCTCTGCCGTATCTAGGCGCAGGCCCGCCGCCGCTTGGGCTCCTTTGTGGCAGGCGAGGCAACGCGCTGCAAAGACCGGGCGCACCTTGGCCTCAAAGAGCTGCGCTCCCTCAGCCGCTGTGGAGCGTGGGGGCTGTGCGAGCGCCACCAGGGTGAGCATCAGGGGGGCGATAAGAGGGAGGAAGGTTCGGATGGTCATACTCACTTCAGTTTCTTCCGTAGCCCGAAAGGTTTATTTTGTCGAGGACTTTTCTGGCCACAGCGCAACGGCGAGGCAGACAGCGGCGAGCGCCACTTGGGGGGTGATGCTCTTGACCTCGCGTCCGTGCGTTGTGGGGCCTTGGTGGGTGGGAAAGAGCATGGCATTCTTCGGGATCACGCCAAGATGCATGGCGATGTTCTCGGTATCCGGCGAGACGGCTCCGATGGCTCCCAGAGTTTCAGGCGAGGTTAGTCCCTTGCGCCAGACAATCAGCCCGAGTGCCAGTGCCAGCAGCGGTGCTTCTTGAATCGGCTTGAGGTCGCGGTGGGGAATGAGATCACAGATGGCGTGCGAGGCCACGCCCGCGCCAAACGCTTTCCCTTGGTGCCCGATCAGCCGCCCTAGTGCCGCCCCGACAGCGGCATGAACCCATGCCATCATCGCTTTTGGGGCCTAGGAAATTCCGCAGAGCTCTTTGTAGATTTTGATGATCTTCTTGACATAGCCCTGAGTCTCTCGGTACGGGGGGACGCCGCCGAATTTTTTCACTGCACCCTCGCCTGCATTGTAGGAAGCCAGGGTTAAGATAAGCTGCTCAATCGTGGCATCGGTATAGGTGGACGACTTACTGTACTTGTTCAGCCGCTCTTTGAGTAGGAAAATCCCGCCTGCCAGGTTCTGAATCGGATCGTAGGGGTTGGTGAGTTTGAGGCGCTCGACCTCATCGGGCATGAGCTGAATGAGCCCCATGGCACCCGCCCGGGAGCGGTCCTGCACCTTGAAGTCGGACTCCGCGATGACCGTGGCCACGATCAGGCGCGGGTCCATGTCCATCTCCTCGGAGTAGCGGAGGATGGCGTAGGTTATCTGATCGGCTTGGCCCTCGGAGAGGCGCTTGTTGTGGTTCTTGATGTAGCCACGGTAGGCCGGAAAGACGGCACGCGCTCCTGCCGAGAGGTCTTCGTAGCGAGGTGGCCCCAGGACGATCTTCTTCTTGGTTGAAGGGGATGCTACAGGCATACTGCGCGATGAAAGTGTCGTACGCTGCGGGGGCGCGGCCTGAATGGTGGCCTTTGCTTGCTTCTGGCGCTGCTGCTCTGCTGCCGCACGCTGAGCCGCTAGCTGTGCTTGCTCTTCCTTCCAGCGCGTTTCTAGCGAGCGAATGTCGAGCGCGGAAGCGACCGCGAGGATCTCCATCTCCGGCAGGCCAACCACTGTCGCATCTTCGCTGTTGCCCTGAACAACCATGCAGAGAGCACGCACTTCTGCCCCGGTCTGGAGCCAACGTGGCAAGAGAGACATCTTGAGCATGAGGCCATTTGTGACCGTCGTTTTGAGGATAATCAGCGCTCCGCCATCATTAGAGGGGGAGATGCCCACAATCGTGCCCTCGATCTCAATGGCCTTGCCTTTGTAGGTGCCTGGGGCTTGTCGTAACTTCTCTAAGGTGAGGCCCCAGACAAGTGGCGAGGCGCGTCGCAGAGAAAGATACTGAGCTGTGGGAGAGCTCCCTGCCGGTTCCTGAGCCTGCACTGGCAAAGAAACCGAGACAAGCGCAAAGACACCGAACAGGAGCAAACCCGCACGGAGAGTCCGGGATTCGAACCCGGGGTAGGGGTTAAGCCTACAACGGTTTAGCAAACCGTCGCTTTCGACCACTCAGCCAACTCTCCTGATCATGGGATATGTGCTCCTGTTTCGATGTCGCGCCCGTATTCTACCAGATTTTCGCTCATCTGCAACTTTCCGCAGAGCAGACTTAGGGAACTTCTCGCTTTTGCCGATGTATACTGTAGTGGCGCAATAGGTGCGTCACCACCATCCACTTCAGGGAGTTTACGAATCGTTATGAACCGAAATGCAATTTTCGGGCTCGCTTTGGGGCTAACGGGGGCACTCGCCTTCGGGATCACTGCCTCCGCAAAGCGCGGCCCGCTCAAGATCGGAGAGGTCGTCAAGGCCCCCGTTCTGCGCAATATCACCACCGACAAACCGCTCGATCTATCCAGCTTTAAGGGTAAGAAAGTGGTCGTCGGAATCTTTCTTCAGAAGAACTGCGGCACCACGTGGAAGTACTACGGCAAGATGGGCGAGATCATCAAGAACTACAAGGCCAAGGGCGTTGAGGTGGTGGGAATCCACAGTAGCACCGGCGAGACCGATGACATGATGCTCTCTGATCTTCAGGCCAAGAACCTGAACATCCCGCTCCTGGACGACAAGAAAGACCAGGCGCTCCTCAAACTCGTCGGGGCAAACTGCTCCCCGACCTTCGTGGTGATTGATAAAGACAGCAAGCTGCGCTACTTCGGTTCCTACGATAAGTTTGGAAGTGCACCGAACTATGTTCCTGACGCACTTGACTCTATCCTCGCGGGCAAGCCAGTGAAAATGGCCCAGACCCGCGCCTTTGGCTGAGGGCTCTAAGTACTGCCGCTCGTGTAGCGGCGCAAGAATCCCTCTACTGAAGGTGGAAATTAAAGAGCGATAGGCCCTGTGCCTGTCGCTCTTTTTGTTATACTGTGCCTATGGAACTCTCACCGGAGCAAGTGACCGCGACCGTTAAAGGCTGGCAGCCTACGGCTCAGGAGCGCACTTGGGAGAAAATCGGCTGGGCCGCAAGCCTCCAAGACGCGCTGATGCTAGCAAAGAGAGAGAAACGCCTGGTGTTTCTCTTCACTCTGGATGGCCGTATGCAGCGAGGTCGCTGCTGAGGTGGGGCCTTTGCGACACGGGCCGTGTCGTTCAATGACTCCCGCGTGGTGACGGCGCTGAACTCTCTGACGGTGCCGGTCTATCTCTCCAACGATCTGGTGAAGGGGGCAGAGCACGCGGCACTGACGCGGATTCATCAAGAGGGCTACGCGAAGAAGCTCTCGGTGGGGACGGTGCACTGCTTCCTACTCGCTCCCGATGGCACACTACTCGACACGATTCATGTGGCAAAAGCTAATCCCCCACGTATTTTGGAGATCATCGAGCGAGGTGCACAGGAGCAGGAAATCCTCTCTGGCAAGCCGCTTATCTCTCCCCAGCCCTCTGCACTACCCGCCGCATCAAAAAACGAACTCCGACTGCATGTCGTCGCCCGGTATCTTGAGAAGAAGCCCGACGGCTCGCTTGGGATCGTGACGGGGGCGGGAGGGAACTGGAGCGCCTTACCCGGGGAAGACTGGCCCGTTTTTGCGGTAGCGGAGCGACAAGCGCTTCTAGATGGGGATCGCGGTGTGGCCGAGCGGCTGGTCACCCACTTTTATCCCCCCACCGAGAACAATAATCTGGCTCAGAACGTGATTGAGGCGCTGGAGTGGCGTGCTAAAAAGCTCCCTCGCGGTGTGGTTCAGCTCTCGGGGAGCGTGACCCTCAAGCACCCTTTCTACACCAAAGACGACAGCCGACGTGTTCATGCCGTATTTCAAGGCTATGCCAGCGACTCGCGCTTTGAGCTGGTGACGACGCAGGCGCAGTATGAAAACCTACCATTCGCGGTGGCCGTACAGAGGGGCTAGCAAGTAATTTATGGTAGTATTGGACACATGAGCCAGACAATCCACACCCTCCTGATTGGTCAGCCACAGACACACACGGATGGCAAAGGCGAGTGGCGCACCGCAATCTATCGGAGTGTGGTCTCTGGGCCGGTGGCGCTGGGATTACGTGGGCTTGAGGGTGATAAAGTGGCCGACACGAAGCACCATGGCTCGAAAGATCAAGCGGTCTGTGTGCACCCACTGGCGCACTTTGAGCACTGGAGTAATCTCTACCCTGTGGTTCTCGGCCCCGGCGCAGTGGGGGAGAACTGGACTCTGACGGGCGATGATGAGACCGTGGTCTGTATCGGAGACATCTATGCCGTCGGGACGGCACGGGTGCAGGTCTCACAGCCCCGTTTCCCGTGTAGCAAGCAGGAACGCAAGCTGGGAATTAAGGGCTTCTTAAAAGCTGTGATGGCGACGGGAAAGTCGGGCTGGTATCTAAGAGTGCTCACAACGGGAACCGTTGAGGTGGGGGTGATGTTGGCTCTGGAGAGTCGCCCTGCGCATGGCTTCACGGTGGACGAGGCAAACCAGGCGCTTCTGGGAAAAGAGGTGGATAGGGCGCTGATTGAGTGTGCCCTGGAAATCCCGGAGCTCTCGGCGGTCTGGAAGCGTGGTCTGCGGCGACGGCTGACAAGTATCACAGAGGAGTAAAGAAAGCATGGCCACAAGACGGCAACGACGACGGATTAAACTCATGGTATGGGCAGTAGTGGTGCTCCTTGCGGTCGTGCTGGCCCTGCTGCCGGTCTCGTCGGGGGGAACGAGGAAGCTACTCGTCGCGAGTATCTTTCTGGCTTGGGGAGGCGGCCTGCTCCTCTTCTGGGGCTCGATCGTGGGCCGAATCGCCTTTTTACTACCGCTGGCGGGGGCGATTGGCCTGGCGATGATGCCCTATCGTGCGCCGAAGCCCGAGCGCCTCCAGACTGTCTACACGGAGTCTCTGAAGCGCTACGAAGGGGTGCGCTATGTCTGGGGCGGCGAGAGTAAGTGGGGCATTGACTGCTCTGGGCTGATCCGCTGTGGAATGATAGATGCGTGCATCTCAGAAGGCTGGCAGACCAAAGACCTGAGCCTGCTTCGTACCGCTGCCGCCCTCTGGTGGTACGATGCGTCTGCACTGGAGATGGGGCGTGGCTACAACGGGCGTACCTATGTCTTTAAAGAGAACCAGCAGCTTAACACAACTGACTACACCAAGCTCCACCCCGGCGATTTAGCCGTCACCGAGAGTAGACAGCACATCCTAGCGTATCTGGGGGATAAAACCTGGATCAACGCCGATCCCAAAGGCCAGTTTGCCGTCGTCAGCAAGACAGCCCCTCAGGAAAAAGACGCCTGGTTCAGCACACCCGTCAAGCTGGTGCGCTGGTACCGTCTGCAGTAAGCCACTCAGCATCCTCTGGCATGAGTGTCAGCGCCGCTGCGCCTAGGGCTTCCTGTAAGTGCCTTATGTCTGTGGTTCCGAACAGTGGGAGCGTCGGGATTGGCAGGCTACGGAGCCAGGCAAGCGCGATCTGTGTTGCTGTAGCGTCGTATTTTTCAGCCAGCTTCTCCGCCCGCTCGCGTCGTGCTGCATTCTCCGGCGTGTCGTAGAGCTTACTTGTCTTCCCAGCAAAGTAGCCACCTGCCGTGGCGGAGTAGAACATCAGGGGCAGGCCGAAGTCTAGCTCTGCTTGGGTAAGAGAGCGTGTGGTGGGGTCTTCGGTGATGGGCCAAGTCGGCGTGGCGAGGCTCCCCTGAATCTGATTGGTGGCAAAACCGCGCCAGCCGCGTTTCTGTGCCATAGCGTTCGCTTCGGTGATGCGTGCTACCGACCAGTTGCTCACGCCGATTGCCCCAAGCCGTTGGTCTTGCAGCGGCTCCAGAATCTCGGCGACGGGCGTGACGCCATCATCGCGGTGGAGCAGATAGAGCGGGATGCGCTCCAGCCCAAGCCGCTCGCAGCTCTCCGTAATATCGCGCTGAAGGACTTCGGGGGCGAGAAAGTGCTCCGGGCGCGGGTACTCCGTCCCAAACGCTGGGTGTCCGCCCTTGGTCACGATGAACGCACTCTCTAAGACCCCGAGCTGCTTTAGGATGCGTCCTAGCTCGCGCTCACTTGCCCCCACACCGCTGGGAGTCCAGCAGGCGTAGACATGCGCCGTGTCAAAGACATTCCCACCCGCCTCTAAATAAACCGTCACATGCCGCGTCGCTTCGTCGCCCGTGAGTGCCGTCCCCAAGCTACCTGCGCCGTAGCCCAGCGGAAAAAGTCCCTCGAAAATCATACGGTCACATTCCCGGCGTGGCGGTAAAATACCTCTATGGCAATGTCCCCGGAACCCTCGTGGTTCCGGGGACTTGTTCTCAGGGGCTCCTTTTACTCGACGTACAAAAACTCGTTGGCGGCGAGAAGTGTCTGGCACCAGGCGGCCCAGGCCCGCTCGACGGGGACGACTTGTGAGGCTCGTGCCAGGAAGCGCTTGGCGGTGGCGATCTCTCCGGGCAGGGGGAGCCGCTGAAACGCGCGCTGGTAGGCACCACGTATCTTTGCCTCGTCATCGCCGGTGAGCGATTTCTCAAAGGCTCGTGCCTGCACCATCACGAGCGGGCTATTGAGCAGATAAAGCGCCTGCGGGGATACCGTGGTGGCCGTGCGCTTGGCATTGACCATGCTCGGGTCGCCGAAATCAAATGTCCCGAAAAAGTCATAGACGGCGTTGCGGATCACGGGGAGATAGATCGCGCGGCGCGGCGCATCGTACTGGGCTTTGTTGGCCGACTGGTCGTTGGTGACATAGTCGTAGTTCTTGCTTCCCAAAAGCGAGCCCCCCATGGACGTATCCAACGTCCCTGCCACGTAGAGCAGGCTGTCACGTAGCGGCTCAGCATCTAAGCGCCGCCGGTTCTGCCGCCAGAGAAGCTTGTTCTCGATGTCCTTTTTCTGCCCGACGGGATCGGAGTAGGCACTAGTGCGCTGGTAGGTTTCGGTGAGGACGATGCGGCGGATGAGCTTCTTGAGGCTCCAGCTGTCATCTGTCACAAACGAGGTCGCGAGGTAGTCCAATAGCGCAGGATTGCTGGGCTTGTCGCCGCGAATCCCCCAGTTGTCCGCCGTTCCGACAAGTCCCTCACCAAACAGATGCTGCCAGGCTCGGTTGACCGCCACACGCGCCGTCAGTGGGTGATCTGGCCTAGTCATCCAGAGAGCTAGCTCTTTACGACCGCTAGATTTCAAGTCCTCTAAGGGCGTACGCTTGCCGCCGCAGAGGACACCAGGGAAGCCACGCTCAACCACATCGCCGAGGTTCTGCGTATCGCCCCGGATATGGACTTTGACGTCTTCCACTTTGGTCGCCTCCGTGACACACATCACGCTGGGCGGAGTGGGCTTCTTAGTTTCAAGAGCTTTGAGCGAGTCCTGCGCTGTCTTGAGCGCCTTCTCAGCTTGTGCCAGATCGGGGCCAGCGGCGTTTGCGTTGGCCGGAATCAAGGCGACACGGGAAAAGTGAGGAATGGCTCCATTGCGCTCGAT
>NZ_JANNYP010000070.1:0-1938 GCF_031410135.1 Armatimonas sp.
ACGTGAACAAACTCGGCTTTATGGAACCTTCTCTGCTTGGGATTCTCTCTGTATCGAGAGAGCAAACTCAAAAATGAAGATGCCACAAGGGGGCTATCAAGTGGCATGAATGGCCTCTCAACTAAAATGGGTCACACCCGAATCAAATCAACCAGCTCATCATTTGCCATAAAAGACCTCCGTATCCCATTCTACCCCAAAGGCAAATAATTGTTTGCTACTTGCGAAGTATTTTTTTCTGCGATAGAATTCCCCTCGCGACTTTATGTAGTCTTGGGGGATTAGCTCAGCTGGGAGAGCGCTTCAATGGCATTGAAGAGGTCAGCGGTTCGATCCCGCTATCCTCCACTCCAAAACATAGAGAAAACACGGCGAGGGAACCATCCCTAGCCGTGTTTGTTTTTCAGGCTATGCCCCATAAAACTGCTCTCATCTGGTTTCGACGCACGCTTCGCCTCTCGGATAACCTAGCCTTGCTTGCCGCTCTCGATGAGTCTGAGAAAATTGTGCCGGTTTTTATTTTAGACCCCGCGATTCTCTCTCGGCCTGACACAGGCGAGCGTCGGGTTGCGTTCTTGTACGAGGGCCTGCGGGTGCTAGACGCGGCACTGAGAGAGCGTGGGAGCTACTTGGTGGTGCGACACGGCAAGCCTGACGAGGAGCTGGCACGGCTTGCCCAAGAGACTGGTGCGACAGCGGTCTATTTCTCCCGTGAGTACGGGCCACGGGGCCGTGAGCGTGACGCGACGATCTCTCAGATCCCTCTGGAGTGCCATGTCTCGTCCGACCACCTCCTCGCCGAGCCGGAGAGCATCCTGAGCAAGGCGGGAACGCCCTACACGGTCTTCACGCCCTACTTCCGTGTCTGGCAGGAGCAGGCATTTCGCACTCCCCGCCCCGCGCCAGTCCATATCCCCACGCCCCTTGGAATCGCCTCTGAGCCCTTTTCAGAGAGTTCAGGCAGTCCAGCGAGCCTTCCCGCAGGCGAGCACGCCGCTGAGACCCAGCTTGTCATGTTTTCGAGCACCTCGATGGAGAACTACGACACGCAGCGGGAGTTTCCTGCCGTCTTGGGAACGTCCCAGCTCTCTGCCTATCTCAAGTTTGGAATGCTCTCTCCCCGGCGGGCACTAGAAGCGGCGCGACGGAGCCCGAAGAGCGCGGGAAAAGATGCCTGGATTCGGCAGCTTGCCTGGCGGGATTTTTACTACCAGATCCTCTGGCACTTTCCCCACGTGGCAACGGGAAGCTTCAAGCCGCAGTTCGATGCTATCGCGTGGCACAACGAAGAGGAGTTGTTTTCAGCGTGGCAGCGTGGCGAGACGGGCTACCCTTTTATTGATGCTGCGATGCGCCAGCTTGCGCAGACAGGCCAGATGCACAACCGGGCACGCATGGCAGTCGCTTCATTTCTCACCAAAGACCTGCTCTGTGACTGGCGCTGGGGCGAGCAACACTTTATGCAGCAGCTTTTAGACGGCGACCAGGCGGCTAACAACGGCGGCTGGCAGTGGGCGGCTGGCACAGGAACCGATGCCCAGCCCTACTTTCGCATCTTCAACCCGGTAAGCCAGGGTGAAAAATTCGACGCCGATGGGGCGTATGTGAAATACTGGTGCCCAGAATTGAAGCGAGTGCCCCCTAAGTGGGTTCATAAACCATGGGAGCTTTCCCTAAATGAGCAAGCGGCGGTAAACTGTACTATTGGTAAACACTATCCGGCACGACTGGTGGATCATGGGGAGCAGCGCGTGAAGGCGCTGGCGCTCTACAAAGTGGTAGCAAAGGGAAACGACGAATGAGACAACGACAATTTCTAGGGACGCTGGCCCTTCTGGCACTCGCACTGCCAGGCAAGGCGCAGCTCAGCATGCCCGATGTCCAAATCATGGTGGCACCAGGCCTCGGTGCCTGGAGCGTGGCGGCGGTCTACCCCAA
>NZ_JANNYP010000071.1:0-3370 GCF_031410135.1 Armatimonas sp.
GGCGCTGGTGGCGATGCGGCAGGCGTTCTACCACAGTAGCCACACCACTCCACCGCTCCCTGAGGCGCAGATGGTCACCTACTCCTGGCTCGTCCAAGCGTTCTTCGCCCTCTCGCCCTTCACCTCTAACCCCGACCCGGAAGTGCGAGCCATGATGCGCGATGGCACGGTCGCCTACGAGCTGGCCCGTCCGCTCGACCTCTACACCCTCTGGTTCACCCGCAACGCCGCCAACCGCGTGGCTCCAACTATCCTGCGCTGCCTGCCGATCTTCGTGATAGGCATGGCGTTTCTAGGCATGCAGCCCCCGCACTCAATCGCCGCGTTTTTCGCCTTTCTCCTCGCGCTTACGGGAGCCGTGGCCCTGATCGCCGCGTGGTGCACGCTAATTACGATCTCGCTTCTCTGGACAATCTCCGGCGACGGCATCGCACGAATCGCCCCTGGACTTGTCGCCGTCCTCTCCGGCCAGATACTTCCCCTTGCCCTCATGCCCGACGGCCTCAAACCCCTCCTTGGATTCCTCCCCTTCACCGGCATGGTAGACGCGCCGTTCTCGCTCTGGGTGGGAAGCCGCGATGCTAGTGAGGTAGGAGGTATTCTTCTGCATCAGCTCGCTTGGACAGCGTTCTTTGTACTCACGGGGAGATTTTTGCTGGCTCGGGGGCTGAAAAAGCTTGTCGTCCAAGGCGGGTAGGGCCATAAATCTGTCTCCGCGTCTTGACAGTTTTCAAGAATGCATGATATAAATCGAACGTTCATTCTAAAAAAAGGAAATCCATTATGTCCCAACGTACCGACCAGCGCCGAAGCGAGATTCTCCAAGCCGCCGCTACCTGTTTTATCCGCCGTGGGTTTCACCAGACCTCCATGAAAGAAGTCTGCGCGGAGGCGAAGCTTAGCCCTGGGCTGGTCTACCATTACTTTGAAAGTAAAGAGCAGATCATCCAGGCTATTGCCCAGCAAGCGCATCGGGCGACGGGTAGTCTTATGGCGGAGCTAGAGACTCTCCCTACCTTGCGACTCGCCCTCGCTCGCCTCGCAGAGCGACTCACTCACTGGCTTGCCCAAAACGGCGAGGCGCGGCTCTACATTGAGGCGAGTGTCGAGGCTTCACGTAACCCGAGTGTCCGTGCAACATTTCGCGCCGCAGATGATGCCTTTGTCACCTCGTTCCGTCTGCTTTTAGATGCCGCCACGCACCGGGGCGAGCTCCCCCGTGACCTCGATACGGAGCTTTTAGCGGCTCTTATCGGTATTTGTTTAGATGGGATCATCCTGAACACTGCCATTCAAGAGACCTTGCCTCTCTCATCCGACGTGCTTCAGCAGCTTTTGGAGCGCTTTGTAGGGCTTTCCTGAGAGCCTCTTTTTTTAGAAAGAAAATAGAATGAATATTCAATCAAAAATACTACTCCCGGAGCGACTGGCTCTGCCGGATCTCTTACGAGGCTTTGCCCTCCTGGGAATCCTGGTGGTCAATCTCACGTTTTTAGCGCATGGCCTCGATCCCGTGCCCGCCTCGCTGGAAGCCACGCCTTGGGACCGCCTCGCATCCTGGATCGTCAGCTTCGCCTTCGAGTCGAAGTTTTATCTTCTGTTTTCGTTTCTTTTTGGATACGGCCTCTCGCTTCAGCTTGCGCGTGCAGAGCACCAAGACACGACACTCGGGCCGCGCTATGCACGACGGCTCTTGGGACTGGCACTTTTTGGGGTTTGGCACGCCACCTGCTTTTTCATGGGCGATATTCTTGTCTCCTATGCCTTGCTGGGAACCGTTCTCTGGGCGCTGCGAAAGCGCTCTGTGCTCTCTTTAGTAAGGTTCTCTCTCGGTATGCTTGTCCTAGCGGTCTTAGGGCGCGTCGTGCTCGCGATGCTTCTCTCCAACGCGACGGGGACACTACTCTCGTCAGTCCCGTCAACAGAACCTGGCTACCGAGGCACGTTTACCGATGCGATTCAGCAGCGCCTGAAAGACCTGATCGTCTTCTATGTTTTTACGCCCCTCTTCAACTGGCCCAGTGCTCTGGGGCTCTTTGCGCTCGGGCTGGCGGCGGGCAAAGAGCAGCTACTGGAGAAAACCGAGCGCCTTAAGCGACTCCTCAGGTGCACGCTTCCCCTGCTCTTGCTCTTGGGTATCGGAGGAAACGCACTCTACGCCTCCCGCCCCGAGCACTTTGCGAGCCTCGTCCTGGAGGCACTCGCCGCCCCGGCGCTCTCGGCACTGTATCTCCTTGGTGTCCTCGTACTACGCCATCGCCTGGCCTGGCTTGCTCCCGCAGGCCAGATGTCACTGACGAACTATCTCGGGCAGGCCATGATTGCCTCTTTTGTTTTCTGTGGCTGGGGTCTGGGGCAGTTTGGGCTCTGGGGGGCAAGTCAGCTCCTTCTCTTTGCACCTCTTCTCTGGGGAGCACAGCTCCTGCTCAGTAAACTCTGGCTTCAAAGATTTCGGCAAGGCCCCGACGAGTGGCTTCTGCGCTGCCTGACCTATGCCCGCTGGGAGCCGCTACGAAAAGAAAGATAGAATAGCCACGAAACTATGAAAGTCGTCTACTCGCCGCGCTTTGATATTAACTTCTTCGGTCTGGAGAAGCTGCACCCGTTCGACGCGAAGAAATACAGCCAGGCGTGGGCAAAAGTGCCGCAGCTCCACGAAAATGCTTTGACAGTGAAGGAGCCGGTGGGTGAGGAAGATCTGTTGCGCGTTCACAGCGCGGCGTATCTGGCAAGCTTGCGCCACGCACATAATCTTGCGCGGGCGCTGGAGCTGCCGATTATTGGCGGACTACCGGTGAAGCTCACCGAGCTGGCGGTGCTGAACCCGATGCGCTTCGGGGTGGCGGGGACGATCCTGGCGGCGCGAACGGCGGTGGCGGAGCGCGAACTGGTCTTTAATCTCTCGGGCGGCTACCACCACGCCAAGCCCGACCAAGGAGAGGGCTTCTGCCTCTTTAACGATATCGCCGTCGCTATCGCCATTCTGCGTGGCGAGGGGCTGATGGGAAATATCGCCTACATCGACCTGGACGCGCACATGGGCAACGGCGTGGCGCACTGCTTTCTCGATGACCGCAGTGTCTGGCTCTTTGACATGTTCAACGCCGACCGCTATCCCTTCAGCGACACGCTTGCCCGGCAGCGCCTCGACTGGCCGATTCCGCTCAAAGATGGCACGGCGGGGCCACTCTATCTCAGCTTGCTCAAGGCCCAGCTCCCGGAGTTTTTAGAGACCGTCGGCAGCATGGGAGAGATAGCGCTGGCGATCTACAACGCGGGCACTGACCCGTTTGAGAAAGACCTGCTCGGGGGGCTGTGCCTCACGGAGCCCGAGATCCTAGAGCGCGATCTCTTTGTCTTGCACACCCTC
>NZ_JANNYP010000072.1:0-7132 GCF_031410135.1 Armatimonas sp.
GCGGTGGATTGAGACGCCTTATGGTGCCCCTTCCGACAAAGTGGTTCTTGGAGTGCTGGGGGGCAAAGAAGTCGCGTTCTTGCCACGCCACGGATGCGGCCACACGATCCCTCCTCATAAGATCAACTACAGGGCCAACCTCTGGGCGATGAAGTCGCTGGGGGTCGAGGCGGTGATTGGGCCGTGTGCGGTCGGCTCGCTCCAGAAGCACATCGAACCAGGGCACGTGGTGCTATGCGATCAGTTTATAGACCGCACTTCTGGCCGCGCCGATACGTTCTATGACGGCCCTATCGTCACCCATGTCTCAGCTGCAGATCCCTACTGCCCGATTCTGCGTGCCCACGCGCTTGGGGTCTGCCAGCGTCGCGGCGTGACCGTTCATGAAAACGGGACGATTGTCGTGGTCAATGGGCCACGCTTCTCCACCAAGGCGGAGTCGCGCTGGTACACAAGCATGGGCTGGGACATTATCGGCATGACCCAGTATCCCGAAGCTTACCTCGCCCGTGAGCTAGAGCTCCCCTATCTCAATCTCTCTCTGGTGACAGACTATGATGCGGGCCTAGTGAGCGAGAGCGCTGAGGCCGTCACTCACGAAGCCGTACTCGAAGTCTTTGCCGCCAACATCGAGAACCTCCGTGGCCTGCTTGCAGAGCTCGTCGAGACGCTCCCCGAAGTGGCTGGAAGCCCCGCACGAACGGCTATGAAAGGTGCACAACTTGGCTAAATCTTCTTCGGACACACTCTTCGAGACACAGATGCTCCCCCATCTGGACTCGCTTTACCGCGCGGCGATCTCAATGACGCGCAACGCACAAGATGCCGATGATTTGGTTCAAGATACGTTTGTCCGTGCCTACCAATTTATTGATAAATTTCAAGTGGGAACTAATGCGCGGGCCTGGCTGTTTCGCATACTGACAAATTTATTTATCAATAACTACCGACGGAAAAAGCGAGAGCCAGAGAAGACTTCCTACGATGAGATGGAGGACTTTTTCCTCTACAATCGCTTACAAGATACTTATGTTTCCAGCAAGGCAGACACTCCCGAGTCGGCAGTTATGGGTAAAATCCAGGTGGAAGCCATTCAGGAAGCGATCGGTAACTTGCCCGATGAGTACCGGGACACCGTGATTCTTGCGGACTTAAATGAGCTTTCTTATCAGGAAATTAGTGAGACTTTGGAGATACCGATTGGTACGGTACGCTCTAGGCTCTCCCGTGGGCGACGACTTGTACAGCGCGCTCTTTGGGCCTTTACGGAAGAAAACCCGCGCTAGGATTGTATAGAACTATGAACAAGATTCCCAACGAGTCCCTAGAATTTAATCAGTGCCAGCAAGCTGTCCAGCGGCTCAATGACTTTCTCAGTAATGAGCTACAACAGGAAGAAGAGATACTCGTGCAGAACCATCTGAAGGATTGTCAGGGCTGCCTTGAGAAGTTTAACTTCGAGATAACACTGCTTCGCACCCTTCGGGAAAAGATTGGGCAGGTGCAGGCTCCAGACGGGCTTCGCCAGCGCATCCTCGGCCTGCTCCACAAAACAAACTAAGGATTGTTTGTCCCCTCACGACCATAGGCATCTTGGAGACGCACGACGTCGTCGAGGTGTGGGGTCGAAACCTCTAGGACATCGGAGTCCTCAATGGCCTCGATGGTGTGGATCTCCAGAGGCCGGTTGCGCCACTGATGCCCCTCACCAATCTCGGTGATGGTCAGCGTGTCCAACGTTGCGCCCTTGGTGAGTTTCATCCGCCCCTTGAGCAAGTAGCTCGTCTCATCTTTAAAGTCGTGGTACTGCAAGCTGAGCTTCTGGCCCGCATTGACATGAATGATCTTGCCAACATAGATGTCCGTCCAAGCGTACCAAATCTCATAGCCCCAGGGTTTTTCGACCCGTACTGGGAGGTCTTCAGGTTTAATGTCCATACAGCACCTATTGTACGGCAGGAAACGCAGTACGCGACACAGAACCAGGCTTTATGTTTTCCGCCCCTATCATCTCACTCGGTCTTCTTGCCTTTCAAGGAGAGAGATCTACCGTCAGCCGTGTGGTGACGCAGGGAGGTCGGCAGGTTATTCAAAAACTCGGCGCGACTTCCCGCGAAGGTGAAATCGTGAGCGCTTTGGCGGCCTATCAGCCTCTAGCGCCCGCGTTTCTGGGCGAGGACGCGAGTGGCGCACTGTACTTTTCCGAGTTGCCTGGCATCAACTTAGCGGAGGCATTTGAGCAGACACCCGAGCGGCGCACGGCACTGGCGGAGGCTTTTGGCAGGGCGCTTAGAAATATTCATGCCTGGGAGCCGCCGATCCCCAAACCCGAAACACTCTGGCGTGATGACGCGCTGTCTCGGATTCAGGCAACGGCAGAGAAGCGCTTTTGGGAAAGCATCGAACTGAGCTACACGCCGTTTGCTGGGGAGCGCTACACCGAGGTCGCCGACTGGGTTGAGCGCGAGAGTCCCACTGTCCCCTCGCAGCTCGCGTTCTGCCACGGCGACGCCTGCCTGCCCAATTTCATGATTGAGGCGGGTACAATCACGGGAATTGTGGACTGGGGCGAAGGCGGCTGGGCCGATCCACGCTACGATCTGGCGACGGCACTCTGGAGCCTGCGACGCAATAGCAACGGCGATCCTAAAACGCCCCGCTACCAAGACGCGTTTCTCCGTGGCTACGGCTGGGAGGGTGGCGTGGAGAGCTTGAGGCTTTTTGAGGCATTCTATACCCTATGGAACTAGATCAAGATTTTTTCGATACCCACGGCTATGTGGTCGTGAAGCGTGTTGTGCCTAAGTCCCTCTGCGAAGTGGTGATCGCGGCGGAGTACGACTTTCTGGGCTTTAACCCGAGCAAACCGGAGGGCTGGTACCAGGAGCCTCTGAAGCGCGGCGGGATGTTGGAGCTGTATCAGCACCCGGCGCTCTGGGACACGCGCCAGCACCCGAGCGTTCATGCGGCCTTCACCAAAATCTACGATACGGAAAGGCTCTGGGTGAGCTTTGATCGCGTGAACTTCAACCCGCCCGTGCATCCCGCGCACCCCGAGTACGACCACTTGGGCATGATCCACTGGGACATTGACCCGATGACGGCCCACACCGCGCCGTTTCGCGTGCAGGGCGTGCTCTATCTCTCGGACACGCCCGTCGAGCGCGGCGGCTTTTGCTGCGTCCCCGGCCACCACAAGCTCATCGAGCGCTGGGCCGCCACCAGTGAGCAAGTTCCCGGAGCCCCAGAAGAGGGCAAGCGCACACCCAAAGACAAGAGTGAGATTACGATCGTTCCGATTACTGCGGAGGCAGGCGACCTGGTGATCTGGAACACGCGGCTGCTGCACGGCAATGGCCGCAATCTCTCGGATCAACCACGGCTAGCGCAGTACATCACGATGTCGCCGGAGCACTACGACAACCAGGCCGAGCGCGAGGATAGAGTGATGCGCTGGCGGGAGCGTCGGAGCCCTGAGGCGGACTGGGCACCGGGCGACCCACGTGGGTGGGAGCAACAGTACGGAAAAACTGCCGAGCTGACTGAGCTGGGCAAGAAACTTTTGGGATTGGAACCCTGGAACTAGATGACGATTACAACAGAACGCATCACGCTGGAAAAGCTTATTCCCCTACGCATCAGCCGGGGCGTGAGCGGCAACGCAACCAATTTATTTGTCACGATCGAGCACGATGGGATTGTTGGGCTAGGCGAGCTTGGCCCCAATAGCGTCAGTGGCGACAAGGCCCACACGGGCGAGGAAGATGTGGAGAGCCTGCGCGACGCTCTGGCTCCCCTCGCACCCAGCGAGCTAGATCGCGTAGAGGGCGTTCTGAGCGAGCTAAAATCAGCAGCGGTGGGCTTTGGTGGTGTGGGTGGCGGCGGCGCGATAAAGGCAGCGGTCGAGATGGCCTGCCACGACTGGCTGGGCAAGAAGCTGGGCGTGCCCGTCTGGCAGCTCTACGGCCTGGATCGCTCGCGCACAGTCGAGACCTCGGTGACGGTGGGCATTCAGTCGCCGGAAGAGGCCGCGAGCCAGACCCGCGACTGGCACGCACGAACCGGCGCACGGGTGCTCAAGATCAAGCTGGGAAGCCCCGAGGGCATAGACGCTGACCAGGCGATGTTTGCCGCGATCCAAGAGGCGGCAAGATCCTACGCAAGACCGGCGATCTTCCGGGTGGATGCCAACGGCGGCTGGAGCGTCGCCGAGGCCCAAAAGATGATTGCCTGGCTGGCGGCGCGTGGCGTGGAGTACGTCGAGCAGCCGCTGGAGCAAGGCAACGAGGACGGCCTCGCCGCGCTCCGCCCCGCGCCGATCCCGATCTTTCTCGACGAGACAATCCGTGTCGCCTCGGATGTCCCCAAAGTGGCAGGCGTGATTGATGGCGTGAACGTCAAGCTCATGAAGTGCGGCGGCCTGCGCGAGGCCCTACGCATTGTCGCGGTGGCGAAGGCGCACGGCCTGCACACCATGCTCGGCTGCATGGGTGAGTCATCGCTCGCCATCACCGCCGGAGCCCAGATCGGAGCCGCCTTTGATCACTTGGACTTAGATAGCCACCTGAACCTCAAGAACGACCCCTTTATCGGTGCCGACTGGAAAGACGGCAAGGTGCTCCCGACCGAAGAACCAGGACTCGGGGTCATCTCGAAAAAATGAAAGTGCAGCGGCTGGTTGCCTTATTAAGTGGCTTATTGTTCAGCAGCCTTGCGATAGGGCTGATCTTCATGCGCCCTTGGCTTTCCACTACCGAATCGCAGGTTCAGAATGGCTACTTCACCTACATCGAGCGGAAAACATCAATGACCTGCATGCCTATCCCCTGGTTCAGAGTTTGGCAGGTTTCTAGCCAACACGGTGAGTCAAACACCCAAATCCTACAAATAGGGTTCTTTAAATTTGAGTACATGGAAGCAAAGAACGTATCGCCGTGTGGAACGGCACCAATTCGATGAGATTAACTCCTGACCGGAAACTTGCATTACTGATGCACGAAGCTGTTGTGGGAAGCGCCGGGAAGATGGGCTTTGGCCTGTTGCGCTACTCCGATACTCAGATCGCCTGCGTGATTGACCGAGAGACAGCGGGGCAGGATTTGGCCACGCTCACCGGCATTGCAAGGCGCGTCCCGGTTCCCATTGTCGCCAGTATCGCCGAGGCACTCGCGCTCGGAGCCGACACACTCATCCCCGCGATTGCCCCCGCAGGCGGGGTGTTGCCTGCGGAGTGGCGGCAGGAAGTGCTCCAAGGCTTGCGCGGCGGGATGTCGCTGGTCAATGGCCTGCACGAGCGTATGGCCGAGGCGGCTGACTTCCGCGCCGCACTTACGCCAAACGCCTGGATCTGGGACGTGCGCCAAGAGCCGCCGGGACTAGAGAACGGTCTCGGACGAGCGCGGGAGCTCGCTGCCAAGCGCATCCTCACCGTCGGCACCGACATGGCCATTGGCAAGATGACCGCGAGCCTGGAGCTGCATAAAGCGGCGCAACGGCAAAATATTCCGAGCGCCTTTGTTGCCACCGGCCAGATCGGCATCTGCATCTCTGGAGCCGGGATCGCCCTCGACGCCGTGCGCGTGGACTTCGCCTCGGGCGGGGTAGAGTGGGCGGTAATGAACTCTCCCCTCCCCCCCGCCGGGCGGGGCGAAACTCTGATCTGGATCGAAGGCCAGGGCTCGGTTCTGCACCCGGCGTCTACCGCCTGGCTTCCCCTGATACGGGGGAGTATGCCCACCCACCTGATCCTCTGCCACCGGGCAGGTCAGGAGAGCATTGCCCGTGCTCCGTGGGTTATCTTTCCGCCTCTGAAGGAAGTTGCGGCGCTCTACGAAGCGGTCTGCGCCCCGATCTTGCCTGCGCGGGTGGTCGGGATTGCACTCAACTGCGGGCACCTCAGCGACGAAGAGGCTCGCGTGGCGTGCGAGCAGACCGAGAAAGAGACGGGCCTGCCGACCACCGATGTCGTGCGATTTGGCGGCGAAAAGCTTCTCAGCGCGGTGCTTGCAGGGTAGAATAGCCCCGATGAAGATACTGGTAACGGGTAGCGCGGGGCGCATTGGGAAAGTGGTCAAGGCGCTTCTGGAGTCGCATGGACACACGGTTCGGCCTTTTGACAAAGAGCAGGGCGACCTGCGCGACATCGAGGCAGTGACGGCAGCCGTCGAGGGAATGGACGCCGTGGCGCACCTCGGGGCGATTCCCTGGGCGGTTCCGGGCAAGGACTACGAGGTCATGTCGGTCAATGTCCAAGGCACGACCAATGTGCTGCTCGCCTGCGTCCAGCACGGCGTGAAGCGCGTCGTAGCCTACTCCAGTGTCAATGCCTTTGGCTCGTTTGGCATGGGGCGCGAGGTGGTTCACCTGCCCGGCGGCGACGACTACCCGCACGGCTCGTTCAATATCTACCAGCTCTCCAAGCACCTCAATGAGGAGATGTGTGCCTACTATGCCCAGCACTATGGAATGACCATTCTCTGTCCACGCCCGGTCTTTGTCAGCAGTGCAGAGCACTACCCCAAGTGGCACGAGAGCACCGAAGACGGGCACATGGTGGATCTCTGTAGCTACGTGGACATCACCGATGTGGCAGAGGCAACCCGCCTCGCCCTCACCAACGAGAATCTCAGTGGCTTCCATGCGTTCTTGCTCGCAGCCGACGACACCACCTCCGTGCACCCGACGGCTGATATTATCGCCCGTCGGCTCGCGAGTGTCCCCTGGCGTGTCTCTCAAGAGGAGTGGCTTGCCAAAAACCCGCATCGTGGCCTAATTGACTGCCGCATTGCCAAAGAGCTGCTTGGCTGGCAGCCGAAAGTGAGCTGGCGCACCGTATGAAACCGAGTCTCCTGATCATCGGCGGCTCCGGCCATGTCGGCAGCCTGATCCTCCCCTACCTCGCCGAGCACTACGCGCTACGCGTCTTTGACCTCAAGGCACCTGCTATCGGGGAGTGGGTAGAGGGCGATGTCCGCGACTTTGACGCACTTAAAACCGCCGCACAGGGCTGCGAGAAACTACTCTACATGGCTATGGGCAACCACGATGGCAACGCCCACCCGACGGCGCAGTTTGATGTGAACGTCACCGGCCTCTATCTCGCCCTTAGAGCGGCCCACCAGGCCGGCATCAC
>NZ_JANNYP010000073.1:0-4410 GCF_031410135.1 Armatimonas sp.
GCCGCCGCCGCCGCCAACCAGGAGGATCGCATCCCGGTGCGAATCTGCATGCTGTAAAACCTCTCTTCTCGGTCGTTCGCCAGAGTCAATCCCTAGCTAAAATTGCCGAAAACCTACGCTCGCTTTATTCAAGCCAGTGCAGGTATTTTCCTTCTTTAAGTTACGAAAATTTCACGGGGTATCATTGTCCCCTCAAGGACTACCCCATTCGATTACAAAGCCGCCGCTATTGTTCCGCAAACCTACTAGTTTTGTCAAGCGGCTCACCTCGGACCTCCGACACCTGGGAAACAGAATCCCCCTCCGCGGACAAAAATACAGTGCCCCCGTGAAGAAGTCATGAAGCCAGCGATTTTACCAACCACGCTCGCAAGTCCACGCCCCCATTGCGCCAGTCCAGCGGCGGCGTCTGCATCTCACCCGCCTGACAAATCCGCGAAACCCCTTCTGCTTTGATTGCCATTTCAAGCTCGCTGGAAAGCTCGCACCCGACTCCAACCGAAGAGAGTCGTCCTTTGGCGATGCCTAGATAATTTCCAAATTCGGTCAGTTTCTCTAACGGAATCAAATGAAGCACTCTATGCCCCATGAGGCTAGGCAAGGCACACTGGTCTGGATGTATGACTAATGTCCAACGCAGCTCAGAATCCCCTAGCACCTCACAGCCCTGCATGAGCGCAAGGTCACGTGCTTCTCGAACAACACTACACTCTGCGGGATCGGTGGGCAGTGGCAAACTAAGCTGATGGACAACCGACGGCATCTCACAGGCAAGCATTTCCCGCATGGCATCTATCCAGCTTTTCTGCATAAAAATCGCTTGGAGCGAGAGACAACCTGCCTGATCATAAACGAGGAAATCTTGGGCAAATCCCAAAGTTACTTTTACAGCCAAGGTCAGCGAGTCATTGAACTCCGTAAAAGAATCTTCCCCCGTCCAAATTCCAATGCTCAAAGCGTGCCCAAAGCCCTGAAATGGCGTTGCTTTGGGAGTGGCTTCGCGTAGTGTCGCGATGGTTTCGTCGCTGCCATAGGCAATCACAGCATCGGTATTTTGGATGAGAACGTGGGTTCGAGGGTCGTCGCCAGGAAAGAGATCAAGGTGCAGAAATACGGCGACTTCTGGATCAATCTCGGCGAGCGTCTCGACGAAGTGGCGCGTCCAGATCACTTCGTCACGGCTTTGTTTGATAAAGACAGGAATGCCGAGAAGCACGGCATAATGGAGCACAGGCCAGGCGAGAAGAGGCGTGTTTCCCGCGAGAATCAGCGCGAGGACGCCCGGCGTCTCCATATTTTCCGGCTCGGAGCAGGGCGGGGCGGAGCGGGCGAGGGCTTCGATTCCTTGGTGTACTTGAACCCAGGGAAATCCGCCCGAACCCACCCGGCTACTCGCACCACTCGTATCCACCCTCCCTTGAACCAAGGGAGGGTCGGCGAAGTGAGGAACGAACGGAGCCGGGGTGGGTTCGGGCGGCGCGAGACAGACCTGCTGCCAGAATTTCTCTAGGGCGGCGAGGCGGCGCTCTACGGGAATCGGAGGAAGTTCCCGGAGTTTTGCCAAGGCTTCCCTGACCGTTTGAGGAGTGGTTTCCATACGCCTGACAGGTATAATACCTCCATGGCACGACGAGATAACCGACGGGGAGATTCGCAGGCTCAAGAGACCGATGAGATGCAGCTGCGGGCTGTGGGACTGGTAGACGAGCTACTGGCAATGACTTCGCCCTCCGACCCGAAGTACCAGTACTTACTCCTTCTACGCCACCAGCTCGAAACCGATGAGCGGCAGATGCGCGATGCCCAGGAAGTTCTGGAGCAGTTCGAGGATGCCTACGCCAAGCTCACGGAGACGGCGAGTAAGATCGGGATGTATCTCGGGCCACTGGAAAATAGTAAGAAAGTCTTTCTGGCTGTTGGCGATGGCGAGTATGTGGGAAACGTCGATCCGAAGCTAGAGGCCGACGCGCTGACCATTGGCGACCGCGTGGTTGTCAATGATGCATTTGCCGTGGTGCAGGTTCTACCGCCCCATGTTGCCGGACCACTAGTAAAAGTCGGTGAGGTGCTAGAGGACAACCGGCTCCGGGTTGGCGGTGATACCCAGGGGCTCAACTCACGTATTGTGGGACGAGGCGAGGCGCTTCAATTTGCTGATCTCAAAGTCGGCGATGAAGTGCGTATGGACCCGACGGGCAAGCTGGCGATGGAACACTTCCCCAAAGCAGAAAGCAAGGATTTCTTCCTGGAAGAAGTCCCACAAGTGCCCTGGGAAAAAGTGGGCGGCCAAGACGAGGTTATCGAGATTATCCGCGATGCCATCGAGAAGCCCCTGCTCTACCCGGAGCTCTACGAGCGCTTTGGCAAGCGTCCACTGAAGGGAATCCTACTCTACGGCCCTCCCGGCTGCGGCAAGACCCTGATTGGCAAAGCCACGGCCTATAACCTCACCAAAGAGTACAACCAGCAGACCGGCCAGAACCTCAAAGAGTACTTCATGTACATCAATGGCCCCAAGATTCTCAACATGTGGCTGGGTGAGAGTGAGCGCCAAGTGCGCGAGATCTTCGCCACGGCCCGCGAGAAGGCAAAAGAGGGTCACCTAGTCTTTATCTTTATTGACGAGGCCGAGTCTATTCTGCGCACCCGCAACTCGGGACGCTGGACCAATATCTCCAACACTGTGGTACCACAGTTCTGCGCCGAGATGGATGGTCTGGTCTCCAGTGCCAATGTCGTGGTGATGCTGACGAGTAACCGCCCGGACTACATTGACCCCGCGATTCTCCGCCCAGAGCGCATTGACCGCCGCGTTCGTGTCAAGCGCCCCGACCGCAAGGCCGCCAAGGATATTCTCTCGATCTACCTGAATGAGAGCGTCCCGATGGACTGTGCGCTTCTGGAAACGCACAACGGCGACAAGCGTGCCGCCGCGGCTGAGCTTGTGGACAATACGGTCGCGAACCTCTGGCGAAAAGATGCGGATACAGAGTTTCTCGATGTCTTCAACCGCAACGGCGGGACGGAGCGGCTCTACTGGAAGGACTTGGTCTCCGGTGCGCTTCTCAGCTCGCTTGTCGAGCGTGCCAAGGACTTTGCCATCAAGCGTGCCATCGCCACCGGCAACCACTCCGAAGGCCTGACCCAAGACGATCTCTACAAAGCCCTCGCGCTGGAGTTCAAGGAAAACGAGATCTTCCCCAAGAGCGACGCCGTCGAGGACTGGATGATGCTGCTAGACCAGGCTCCCGAAAACGTCGTGGATGTTAAACCCATCCGGCAAGGCACACGCGGTAAGGGAACGGCGAAAGCCGCCAGCGGCGTGATCTAAAAGCAAGTAGAGGACGAGTAATGGCTTCCTTCATCCAAGTGCTAGGTGGAGGGAGCTTTTTTTATGTTTGGGCAACACTCAGCGCAATAAGCTTCTCCTCATCGAAGAAGAGACGCACGGGAGTGGCGTTTTGTGCGTTGAGAGAGACGATCATGGCTTAGCACAGCTCCGCGGCTTTTCGGAGGAAGAACTTCACGCCGCCTTGGTGTTCGTGTTGGGCGCAGGGCTCCATGGCGAGGTGGATGTGGCGGTAGCTGATGGCGTGATGGAGCGCGATCAGCGGAGCAATGATATCCCAGGGGGGCAGCGGGGCACTCCAGGCGGCGTAGAGAGCTCGTGCGGCCTCATCGGTCTCCTCCCAGAGCGGAGTGAGGACATCAAGCCACGGGAGGCCCACACTGGCGTCTGTCCAGTCGAAGTAGAGCAAACCGTTCCCTCCTGAGGCGACATTGCCGGTATGGAGATCGCCGTGCACCAGGCCGCAGGGAGCATCGGCAAAGGGAGCGATGCGGGCTTGCCAGTCTGTGGAGAGAAGTTTCTCGCGCTGGGGGTCGGTGAGAAGACTGAGCCAGTGCTCGTCCGTCAGGAGAAGCGCAAGTTCCAAGAGCCCGTGCGCGGGTCGGCGGTCGACACAGCCAAGCGCGATAAGCTCGGAGTCTTGCCCCAGGGTCGTATGTTGAAGCTGCGAGTAGTCGGTAAGCGCCAGGGGATTCGAGCCAGCACCGTGGGTTTCCTGTAGGTTTGGGCCGAAGTCGGGGAGCAGCATCCAGCCGCGCTCGGGGTCAATGGCGAGCGGACTAGGAACACGACCAGGAAGGCGCTCGGCGAGGTTTTGGGTCACCAGCGACTCGTTGGCAAAGAGCTTCGGCTGCTGATTGGTGGCCTTGAAGTAGACCGTGCCCCGCCCCGTCTCCGCGCGGATCACGCACGAGAGGCTCCAGGACTTGATCTCTTTCCAGGAGTTTAGGCCCTCGGCGTGTGCGGTGATCCAGGAAAGCGCGGTCTCCAGCCAGCCTTCGTAGCCCCACGGGACGCGGAGTGGGTGCGGCTCGTGAACCGCACTTGGGAGTTCAGCTTCG
>NZ_JANNYP010000074.1:0-14881 GCF_031410135.1 Armatimonas sp.
GCAAAGCCCGTGATCCAAAAGAGCCCGACCCGCGCACGGGTTTTGTGGGTCAGACTTTTGGTGGAGCCCATCCAGACGGGGTCTATGCCATCGCCGTCGCTCCCAATGGCCAGACTGCCGCCTCGGGTGGGGCGGATAAGAAAGTCAAGGTCTGGAACCTGGGCAGAAATCGTATGGAAAAAGAGTTCACGGAGGCGATAAGTGATATCTGGGGGCTTGCCATCTCGCCCAATAGCCAGCTCCTCGCCGCCGCTTCGCTCGATGGTCGTGTCCGTCTCTACGATGTGATTCAGAACAAACTTGTGCGCGAGCTTCCCCCCGCGCCGACTGCCGCACCCAGTGCACCAGGAGTCCCTCAATGAAACGTACACTTGGACTGATCTTTGCGCTGACGCTTGTCAGTGCCGCCTTTGCCCAGAACCCGCGTATCGCCGCGCTTTACCCGGCGGGGGCGCAGGCAGGGCAGAGTGTGGAAGTGGCGATTCGAGGCGGGGGACTGGCAGGGGCTAAGCGTGTGGTGGTCAACGGCGCTCCCGGCGTAAAAGCCGAGCTGGTGGGGGGCGGGGTGGCTGCGGATGACAGTATCCGGCCCCTTTTTAACGCAAAGTGTGTTACCTGTCACGAGTCGCGCTCTCCGGACAACCGCACGATGTCGCCGGAGCAGTGGGCTTCGACCGTGGATCGGATGATCACATCCCGTGGCGCGGATATCAAAAAAGATGACCGTGATAAAGTGGTGGGCTGGCTTCAAGCACGTGCCCGAGCCGGGCAGGTAACGGCTAAGATTAGTGTCGCGGCCGATGCTCCTCCCGGCGTGCGCGAGGTTCGGTTGGTGACCGAGCAGGGGGTCTCGACACCGTTTTCGTTTGAGATCGGGGGGCTTCCGGAGCAGCTTGCCCTGCCCAATACGACCCTGAATGTTACCCTGCCGACCGTGATCAATGGGGCACTCACACAATCGGCACAGCGAGATAAGTTCGTTTTTACGGCCAAGAAAGGCGAGGCGCTGACCTTCAATCTGAAAGCCTATCGCCTCAATGAGCAGTGCCCGATGTTCTTCAACCCCGTGCTCTATCTCTACAATGCCAAGGGGAAAGAGCTAGGCAAGAGCCTGGGGCGCATTGATATTGACCCGATCTTAGAGTGGGTCTGCCCCGACGATGGTGAGTACACGCTGGTGACGCGGGACTTACTCTGGAAAGGCAATCCCGCCTCGATCTACCGGCTGGCGATGGGGAACCTGCCCGCTGATCTGACCCTCTCGAACTTGGTAGGCCGTCCGGGCAAGAGCTTCTCCGCTAGCATGGGTAATCTTTCGGTGGAGGCACAGCTGGATCGAGATGCAGCAGGCGTGACGATGGTGCCGACACCGCTGGGCGACTCCCCGGTGCTGGTGCGCGATCTCCCCGATGGTGGGGGAGCGATAGAGGTAGGACTGGCCACGGCGGTGACACTCCCGGCGATGTTCTCTGGTCGGCTCACCCAGGAGAGTCAGGTGGATCGCTTTAAAGTGTTGGCACTCAAACCCGGCATGGGACTGGAGCTCTACACCAAGCGCCTTGGCTCGTCACTGCGGCCCCGAGTGACCATTAAAGATGAAAAAGATGCCGTCGTCCAGACTCGCGTGATGGATGGCGACGAAGAGCTGCGGATGCCGGGCTGTTTCCCCAAAGCTGCCGAGTACGTGGTCGAAGTAACCGACTCGCTGGCCTCAGGAGGTGCCTACTGCTGGGAGACCATCGGTGCGGGAATCCCCGACTTTTCTCTGACCATCACGCCCGACGGAGCCAATCTCGCTCCGGGGCGTCGTGCGGCCCTTCTCGTTCGTGCTACCCGCCGTGAAGCACTTCAGGGCCCGATCACCCTCAAGCTCAGAGGGCTTCCTTCCGGTATCAAGGCTGAAGTTGGGGTGATCCCGCCCGATGATGATAAAGCACTGATTCTGATCTCCGCCGATGATCAGGCGGCACTGGGTGGGGGAACCATCACGCTGGAAGGAACCACAGAGCTTACCGACAGTCAGGGCAATGTTCGCACCCTGAAGCGTCAGGCTCGCCCAATAGAGCTCTACCGAACCCAGAACAACAACTTGCGCCCCATTGATCGTAGTGCTGCTTTTATTGGCATTGCACGAGAGCAGCCACCTTTTGGCCTCTCTGTACAAGGAATCGAGAGCCTGGATCTGGGGCCTGGTAAGACAGCAACCGTGACGGTGAAAGTTGTGCGCCCTACGAATGGACGTAGCGATGTGGTAATCTCCGTGCTGGGCTTACCACCGGGCATTACCATCAACCAGTCTGCGATCTATGTGCCCGGTAACAAAGACGAGGCAATTTTTACGCTTCGGGGAACAGACAATTCCAAGTATCTGGGGACACGCGATGCGAAGCTTCCTCCCCTGAAGTTTGTCTTTGTGGGAGCCGCAGGAGGTCGCAATGCCGATGCCCCCACGGACAGTACCGCCCCGATTACCGTGACCGCTCCCCGTGAGGGGGGCATCAAGATCGGACGCTAGTTCTTTTGGACACACACCTTCATCACAACACTCCGCCGCACCACGACCATCACCCCGAATCGCATTTTCAGTCGTCGGAGAGTGTCCGCGATGTTGTGATCGGGATGGCAGATGGGCTTACTGTTCCGTTTGCACTAGCGGCAGGCCTCTCTGGCGCGATTTTGGGTACCAATATCGTGGTGACCGCCGGGCTGGCCGAGATTGCAGCAGGCTCAATTGCGATGGGGCTTGGTGGCTATCTGGCAGCCCGGAGTGAGCTAGAGCACTACCAGAGTGAGAAGAAACGAGAAGCCTGGGAAGTCGTCCATAAACCCGAGGCTGAAGCTGCCGAGATCCGCGAGGTGTTTGAAGGGTATGGCCTGACCGAGACAGAGATCGCCCCGATTATCGCCGGGCTGGAGCGAAACCCCGAGGCCTATGTCCAGTTCATGATGCGCTTTGAACTAGGTCTGGAAGAGCCCGATCCGAAGCGCGCCATCCAGAGTGCGGTGACGATTGGGGTTTCCTATATTATCGGGGGGCTCATTCCTCTCGCTCCGTATGTCTTTTTGAAGTCTCACGGCGAGGCATTTCGCCTATCTTGCATCGTCACGCTGCTTGCTCTCTTTGTTTTTGGCTTTGTCAAAGGACGATTCACGGGAAGCAATTCCTGGCGGAGCGCTCTAGAAACCGCTGGCATTGGTGGCATTGCCGCCACAGTTGCCTATCTTCTTGCAAAAGCCTTTGGATAATTTTAAAATTGTTCCGCACAGACGGTTTACTTTTGTTACAATGCAGTCAGAGGTATGTTGTCATGGATGAACATTTTATTTGCCCTTTTCCCTGGAAGTGGTCTATGATCTACGAAAAGCTCCATCGTGAGTGGGCTGAGCGTGGGGATGAGGAAGTGCCGGAGCCACCCCATCTTCTGCCTGCCATGACCAGTGATGACCACCGGCAAGATCGCTGGCAAGAAACAGTGGAATGGGCTGAGCAGTATAATTTTGAGATTCCTCCCATAAGCGAAGACGAAAAATACTATAAGATGTAGGAGTCTATGAGGTCTGCGGCCCCGCCCCTTTTGTTAGTTGGGTTAGTTCTTCTCTTTTATAGTGGACTGATGACAGGCAGTGAGAGCCTGGTGCGGTTGGGCGAAGATGGTCCCCTTTCCTACTATCCCTGGCGGGCCTTTGCGCAAGAGTGTCTCCGCGCGGGTGTCCTACCTCACTGGAAGCCTTATAGCTTTGCAGGAATGCCATTTCTGGCTAGTCTGGAGCCTGGCTTCTTCTCGCCATGGTTCTGGCTGACCCTAGCACTACCCGCGGGCTTAGGGCTTCTGTGGGGCATGCTGGCGAATCTCTGCTTGGGGGCAGTCGGAATGTACTTCCTGCTGCTCCACTACACCCGCTCGGTACCCGCTGCGATGTTCGCAGGGCTTGCCTTTGTACTCGGGACATTCTTCACGGCCCGTGTGGGATTTGGACACTTCCCTGTAATTGAGGCCGTGGTAGGCATGCCCTGGCTCCTATTGGTGACGGAGAAGGCACTTGTCGAGCCGCGAAGCCTGCGCTGGCCGGTTTTGCTGGGGGCTCTCTACGGGGTCAACTTGCTCGCGGGGTTTCCCGAGATTAGTTTTATGGTCAGTGTTGTCTTCACGCTACGCTGGCTGCTGGGCCTTCGGGTGGCACCCGTTGCCCTAACACTGCGCTACGGCATCGTCGTTCTAATCTCCCTTGGTCTCTCCGCGATCCAGCTCTTTCCCGCGCTCACAGTGCTGGAGCGGACATCCCGCATCGCACTGCCTCTGTCTTTTGTCCGGGAACAGTCTGTGCCTCCTCTGGCACTGCCAATGTTAGTCATTCCCGATCTCTTAGGAAGTGCCGCCGCACACAATGCACTTCTCAAAGGCCCTAGCGCGGAGATGCCAGGTTATGTGGGTGTCCTGACACTTCAGTTTGCCCTTGTGGCGCTCTTACTGGCACGGCAGCAGCGCACTTGGTTATTTGGGGCACTGGCGCTTGGTGGAATTCTCTTGGCAATGGGGACATTCAATCCACTTTACCCGTTTTTATCTAAGCTCCCGATTCTGAACCTGATCGCCCGCCCGATGCGCTGGATGTTTCTTGTTGCGTTTTCCCTACCCACACTGGGCGGGTTGGGACTTGCAGCACTGTTGGATGCGGAGAAAAACGATCTAGCGAAGCTTCGGCCGTACTTCGTCGGAATTTTGTTACTAGGGTTTGTTGTGCTCGTTATCGCTGTTGTCGGTCAAAGATGGCTGATGGACTGGGGACAGGCTCAGGTTTATGCTCGCTATCCTGAGCACCCCGAGCGCCAGCTTGCCAAACTTCAGGGAATGTTAGCAGGGCAGCGTCTTGGCCTGGCGCTCTTTGTGGTTTGGTCTGGTCTCGCTCTTGTATTTCTATTTCTGCGCTCGCCCCGACGGGGCTATCTGCCGTTAGTCGTCCTCTTTTTGGATCTCTGGCTGAGTAATGCAAAGTATCTTTCTCTGCCACGTCCCATCTCACCACTGCCTATTGAGGCATTCCATGCAATACTACCTGTCGATGCAACCGACTATCGTTTTCTCCCGCTTGGAGAGACCAAAGTTTGGCCAGAGGCGGGGATTTTTTCGCATCGCAATAGCGCTGTGGGCTACGACTCTCTCACCAGCCAAGAGTTTGTTCGTTTTTTAGCGGTGGCCTTTGGCAAGGCACCCACTGATATTGATCCGCTCAGCCCCACCACTAAATCCAAAGACTGGCCCCTCACTAAGACAGGCTTACTGGATCGTCTCGGAGTGCGCTATGTCATTAGTGAGTCACCGATACCCTTCACTCAGCTTTCTCCACAGCTCTACCGCCGCGACACTGCCCTGCCCCTTGCCTCTATCGCCACAACCTGGGTGGTCGAAGCTAGCTCTACGAAGGCACTAGAGCTGCTGAAGACACTGCCTACTGGCCCCGTGATCATTTCCCAACCACTAGAGCAAAACGTGACAACCCATCTGGCGATGCTGACGACCAAGCGTCCCGATCCCAACACGATAGAAATAAAAACGAACGCCGCTTCTGGTCTTTTAGTGATTCATGAGGCCTACTACAAAGGCTGGCTGGCGACGATTGATGGGAAGCCTGTACCCATCTTGGGGGCTGACTATCTCTTCATGGGGGTACTAGTGCCACCGAGAGCCCAGGACGTCAGTCTCACGTATCACACTCCTAACTTTCGTGAGGGGAGCTATGTTACGGGAATAACCGGAGCAGGGCTGTTAATTTTCCTTGTGGTTTCAGTGGCAAAACGCCGAAAATTCAGGTAAAGTTAGGACACTATGATTGAGCTTTTCTTCACAAAGTTGAAATGGCAGCACCGTGCGTTGTTGGCGTGGGGCGGCACCTTAACGGGCATCGCGATTCTTTTTACGATCGGTCATCAAGACTTTGTGGCCGCGCATCCTGTGGAACAGCAGTTCCTGACGTTTGCGGGTTGGGGACTAGCCTTTTGGGGGCCGATCGTCCTTGCAATTTTCGAAGGCGAGCGCATGGATCGCTAGCGGGTCACCACAAAAATTAGGTGTAATAAAATAACCGCGAGCTGGTTCTTAGCCAGCTCGCGGTTATTTCTTCTTTTTGCTCTCGCGTCTGATTTTGCCTTCGCGCAATGCCTCGGTTCGAATGTGTGCCGCTCGCTCGCGCTCTTCTCGTTCGCGCCACCAGCGCTTCTCCGCTTCGTCGCGGCGGTCTTCTCGCCAGCGGCGCACGACTACCTGCACAGGGGGCTGTAAGTAGATTGTGATTGCTAGTGCTAGACCAACAAGCGGAAGAGACCACTTGCCTCCAATTTGATGCCGTAATCCCTGTGAGATAACTAAGCAGACAAAAAGTGCTGCGACTAACACTAGGACGAGAAACCATCCTAGATCGAATGTTTTTGATTTTTGTCTCTGGTGCATCATGAGGAGAAAAACTTTTTAGTGATTAAAGTATATCTTAGAGTTCGTCGTTTTGGAAGAATTCCCAGGTTTCTTTATCCGGACCTAAAAAGAAGCCTACCCGGATGGTTTTCCCATTAACATCGACACTCTTGGGCTCGATTGTAATTGGGCAACCTAATTTTCGCACTTTTTCAATATCGGTACCTACATCCGTAGAGCGTAGGGCGACGTGAAAATACTGGTTTCCTTCGATGATCTCGGTGCCCTCTGTGCAGGCGAAAAGCTCTAAGTAGTTTCCATCTCCTAGGTCTAGTAGGGCGATACGTTTTTCACCCTCGCCCCAAGAGTGTGCGATGGGGAAACCCATGCCTTCGGTGTAGAAAGCCAGTGATTTATCAAAATTTCGAGTACGTAGAGCAATGTGATGGAAGCCACCTTGGCTAAAGCGAGACGTAGACATAAAAAGAAAGTTCCTATTCTATGGGTTCCAGAGTCACCTGGGTTTGTTGATTACGGATGGGTTTAAACAAACTTGTGGGCAGAACAAAGGCAATTTTTGTGCCTCCTGGCCAGGAAATCGTCTGGCGCAGGCTACGGTCACGGATAACCTTACCATCACTCGTCTCAAGGAACTGGACAATAAAGGCCAGGCGACCCTCAAGAGGCTTGCCGGGAGCGATTGTCGCGGTCGCTGCCAAAAGTCCTGCTTCCCCCCAGTGTAAGTCCGAGATCGTGATGCGCTTGAGGTCGTCGCGCGTGAGCAGGGGCGCACGCGGAGCGACTATAAACGAGGACTCCCAGCGATTGTTGCGCTGGATTTCCACCACGCCACGCACCAGATGTCGCCGAACGAGAGTGGGACCAAGCTGCTGGTACTCCCAGGCATTGAGTGCCCAAAAAATTGCCCCGACTACCATCACAAAGGCAGCGATACCAGCACCAAGGAGCTTGTTTTTCAACGGACGACCCCGCTGCCTGAGCCGACTTGAAGGGGTGTGCCTACCGCCGCGAACTCGTTGCGAAGGTAGCCCAGTGCAACCGGCACGCCAAGTATGGGGCCAATCGCACATGAGGTTACCCAGCCGACTTCTTTATCGTCCACGAACATCGGAGTTTTGGGGGCGACGAGCTCGGTGAGGGTGAGGCGCACCAGAGCCCGGTTGGTGTGGCCACGTGCATCAATTCGTGCAACGACTTCTTGGCCCACATAGCAGCCTTTTTTGTAATGAATGGCCCGGCTCGCCTGCCCAGTCTCAGGTGCCAGCGTTTTCTCATCAAAGTCTATCCGGCCCCGTGGAATCCCTGTCTCGATTCGTAGCCCCTCGTAGGTTGTTTCCTCTTGCGAAGTTAATCCGGCAGGCGGGGCATCGTAGACGAGCCAGCCGAGGCCGTTGAAGACACAGGGCTCGTCGGGTTTGGTGCCATAGACGAAGTAGGTGGTCGCTGTACTAGAGGAAATCTTGACGCGCTCCATGACCAGATGGTGCTCCAGAGACTCTGTCAGCGCGACCCCCCAGCCTGGCTCGGTGCTCAGTAGTAAAGAGTCGTCGAGGCAGAGCACCAGCAGATCGGCGATAATCTGCCCTTTACTGGTGAGGTGAAAGGCATAGCAGCCCTCGCCTGGTGTGAGTGAGGCGACATCGTTGCTGACCATGCCCTGCAAAAAGCTTTGGCGATCACGCCCCGTCAGGCGCAAAATATCCCGCTCCAAGGGCACATAGAACGTCGCTGGCAGGCTCATCGTGTCTCCAGTGAGTGAACCAGCTCACGCCCAAACTCCGTCAGGGAGGGGTCTCGCGCTCCCATAATCAGGATCAGATCGCCGGGGTGTGCCTCTTCCAGCAGCCGCTTTCGGAGAGCCTCGCGGGTTTCTGCAAACTCAGCGTTTTTTCCCTTGCAGATGATATCGGTGACGATCTCAGCGGCGGAAAAATCTCGCTGAGCCGTCCCACCGGCATAGAAGATTTCCAGGAGCCAGAGCCTATCATCGGGGCGGAGAGCAGCAGAGAAAGACTCCACAAAATCGGGGCGTAGAAACCGAGTCGGGGTGAAGCCGTGCGGCTGGTAGATTGCCAGAACTCTGCCTGCCCGCAGCTGCGCGGTCTCGATAGCGGCTTGGACTTTTACGGGATTGTGTGCGAAGTCATCAATGACCTCGATCTCATCTACCACACCCAGGCTCTGGAAGCGCCGGGCAACGCCTTGGAAGAGGGCTAGGGGAGTGACCATCTCGTTTAGGGTAATGCCAAGTGCCTGGCAGGCGGCAATCGCGGCTAGGGCATTCTCGATGTTGTGCCTGCCCGGAGTTGGCAGGGTGAAGCGGGTACTACCGACCCGAAAAGCGCTCCCCACAGACGTGAGTGATAGATCCTCACCGCGTATCTTTGCGCCCTCACCAAAACCAAAAACGGTGCTGTTGTCTTTGAGAGGCGTGAGATTATCGGCTTCTCCAACAATAAAAGCGCCCTTGGTCTGGGTGCGGAAGCGGGCAAAAAGCCCTGCGACTTCGTCCACTTCTTTATGATCCTTGGACAAGTTGAGCACAACCCCGATGTGTGGGGTGTACTGGACAATGGAGCCATCGCTCTCGTCCGCCTCAATCACCAGTAAATCCGAGCCACCAAACCATGCGTTGCCAATCAGCCCTTGTTTCTCCAGACAGACTAAATTACCGCCCGTTATCACCGAGGGCTGCCGTCCCACGCCTTGGAGAATCTCAAAGATCATGGCGACCACGGTGGACTTGCCGCTCGTTCCTCCGACGGCAATGGTTCGGTACTGCGCCGCGAGCTGGGTGAGCATCTCTGCCCGATGGACAATGGGGATGTTCTGCTCTTTAGCCGCGACATAGTCGGCGACCGTGGGCTCTACTGCCGTGGAGACGATTATGCTCTGGCAGTCGGGGCCAACTCCACTCCCATCTTGGGGATAGATCACGATACCCTGTTTTTCCAGTGCGGCTCGGGTGGCAGCTTGCTCCCCTTTGTCTAGCGCACGGTCGCTCCCGCTGACTTTCGCACCGGTCATGGCCTGGAACTGTGCCAAGGCACTCATTCCACTCCCTGCAACCGCCGAGTAGTGATACCGCCACGTTGTTGGCTGGTTCACGGGCACTATTGTACCCGGTACTCAAAGCTGCTGTAGGCAAAGTAGCTCCGGTAGAGAAGCGCTTGGACTTGTGGCACCAGGGGATAGAAAAAGATCACCCCCGCAAGCGCGAGGGGCCAGGCGATTGTCCCCATCACCGCGCCCGCCGCGCCACTAAGAAGGCTCAGGCACATCCCAAACAGCGTCGCCTGAAGAAGCTCGGGTTGGAGAGTCTGGATGCTCAGGCGAATGGTCTCGGTGACGGAGAGCTTTCTATCGGCGAGGATTGGGCAGACCAGTAAAAACATCCCCTCCAGAATCAGGCCCGGGATCGTGTACATGGTAAAGCCGAGCTGCACACCGAGTGCCGCCACCACGGATGTCGCCAGAGTGATCCAGAACCCCGCCGCTGGTGCCAGCAGCCGCTTTAGTCGCACAGGCTCCCCGGAGAGCTGATCCAGCGCGAGCCGCGTCAGGCCCGTCTGAAAGAAACGACTGACTCCCGCCACCAGGACCCAGAACAGGATCATGAGGAGATAGAGCTTCAGCGGGCTCTCGTGCTCGGGAGACTTCACGAAGCGCAGGAGCAAGAACCAGATCCCAACTTGGAGGCCACAGCAGATCGCCGATGCCGTCAGCCAAAGCCAGAGATGCTTTCGGTAGAGCGCCCAAGCATTGATAATCAGCCCTTTATGGAGGTGAGCCGACGGCGGCGGAGGACTCATAGACATGGACTTACTGGCCTCCACCACTTTCAAAGCGCTCCGGGTAGAAGTTGCGGTACATGAGAGCGATGCAAAGGTAGTACAGAGGGAGTGTGAAAATCATCCCGATTCCGCACGCAAGACTACCAAGACTACTTGCCATACTGGCGACCAAGATAAACGCAAGCGCTATCCAGATCTCCGATTTCAGCTTTGTCCAGCTCTCTTTAATGGCATCAACCGGGCTCATGTTCTGATCAAGCACAAGAAGAACCGAGAGCGAAGAAAGCGCACCGGCGATATAGCTAGGAAGAGATGTCACGATGCTGGTAAAAGGGCCAAGAATAGGTGTTAGAATTGCTCCTAAGACACCACCAATGAGTCCGCCAATAAGCCCAAGGATAAGAAGAAGGCCTAAGATAGGGCCGGCTTTGTTGATATTGGCAAACATGTCTCCCACACTAAGTGTCTGACCGCGTAGCTGTTTTAGAGCCATCTGGTACATTCCGCTCGTGATGATGGTGGAAAGCGCAATAAGCCCGACGAACATGAGGATGCCAGGGCCGATCAGTGTGGCGGGATTGATTCTCTCACCCTGGCGTAGCAGGCCCGCAATCAGCATCACATAGAAGGGAATGACGACTGCGGCAATACTGAATGTTGCTATAGCTCCTGCACCAACCCAGGCTCCGAGCTGTTTCTGCAAAAGCTGAAAGGCGACTCCAATGTCCTCGAAGCGCACTCGTTGCGCGGGGGGAGTGTACTGGGGGGGCTGTTGATCTTGACTGGAATACATGGGGCTGTCCTCTCTGAAATAGACGGAGTAACCGAACAACCCCAGTATAGCGCGAAGTCAACAGCTACGCTATTTCATGCGGCTATCTACCACAATGACCGGCATGGGAAGCGCGGCGAGGAGCTTGTCCGCCTCAGACGGAGCGCAGGGCTCGTCGGTGTGGTTGAAGTGGCTCCCAATCACAATCAGATCGTAGTGGTTTTCTTGTGCCTCGACGATAAGGGCGTGCGCGGCATCGTCTGCAACTTGGATACGGGTGCGGACGTAGTAGCCGTAGTCACGCAGAAACTTTCGGGACTGATCCAGTGCCTGCTCCGCATGTCGCCAGCGTGCTTGCCGGATCGTGTCCATCTCAGGGCTCGTCCCCTCGGTGTGGGGAACGGTGGCGAGCAGGGTCATTTGAGCACCCGTGAGTGGCACCATGAGGCGAGCTGCTTCTAGCAAAGTGCGCTGCGAAAGAGGTGTGCAGTCCACGGGCACAAGTACTTTGGTGTAAGCAATTCGAAAGAGGGGTTCTAGTCTCATTTTAATAAATCTCCAAACGGTTATCTGATGCTCTGATTTTAGGCTAGTTCGCGGTTTGTTGAATCCACGATTTGACGGATTTGGCGAGCGGTAACAATGCGGCGTGCACACAGAGGGCAGTAGTGTTTCCAGGTATCGCTCTCTTGCACAAAGAGCCAGCGTGGGGGAGCGGGTTCCGTGGCGAGGGAGGCACGGAGCAACACGGGAGCGGGAACCGAGGCATCACAGCCTGGCCCGTCGCAGTGTAGCAAGCACCCATTCGTAGACCGACTCATGCGAGCATAATAGGCGAGAAATAGGATGAAATCGTCCGCCAAACGGCGTATTTATTAGTGGTGGGTGGAGAGCTTGGGGAGATCTGCTTCGCTGACAAGCCCCTGGCGCGCGGCCCAGACCGCTGCCTGAACCCGATCCGAGACCCCGAGCTTGCCGATAATGTGCTCCACATGGGTCTTGACCGTGCCCTCACTGATGAAGAGAACCCCAGCCATCTCGCGGTTGGTCAGGCCCGTTGCCATGAGCTTTAGGACTTCCTCTTCCCGCTTGGTTAGAGGCTCGATCAGGTCGGCGGCTTGGGCAGACTCCCCGACCACCCGGAGAGAGCGGATCAGGTCTTGGGTGGAGAGAAGCTGCTCGCCTCGAAGAACCGCACGCATCGCTTCTAGCAATGCTTCGTGCTCGATACCCTTGAGCAAGTACCCTGCGGCTCCTCCTGCGATGGCACGGGCCATGTACGTGGGATTGTCGTAGGTCGAGAGCATGAGGACGACGGTTGTCGGGAGGGCAGCCTTGATCGCGACAAGGGCACTGAAGCCATCGCCACCTGCCATACGGATATCCAGAAGCACCAGATCCGGTTTTTTTTCTTCGGCAACGACAATGCCCTCAGCACCCGAAGATGCCTCGCCGATCACATCGAACTCGGTGCCGCGTAGCATGGCCTTGACGCCGCCTCGGACAATCGCATGGTCATCTACCAATAAGACCGTGTAGTGACTACTCATTTGCAAACTCCTCATGATATGGTGCGGGAAAGCTGGCGACGAGCTGGGTGCCTGTGCCGAGGGCACTTTCAATCAACAATGTCCCCTCTAGTAGCCGCACCCGCTCCGTCATACCGTGTAGCCCGATGTGCTTGTCATCGGCTTGAATTCCTGTGGGATCGAAGCCCTGTCCATCGTCGCTAACACTTAAGATTAACAAGTGATTGTTCTCACGGAGAAGTGTTACCTGAATGCGGTGCGCGATGGCGTGCTTGCGGGCATTGGTAAGGGCTTCTTGGGCGACTCGGTAGACAGCCGTTACAAGCGGCACGCTAAAGCGCTCCCCCTCGACATTGTGCAAAAAATCCGCATCGGCCCACCCTGCTCGTTGCTTTTCTTCCTGAACCAGCTGCGCCAGTGCGCCAGCCAGCCCCATGTCGTCCAGTGCCAGCGAGCGTAGCCCATTGATGAGTCGTCGTGATTCGATAACCGCATCTTTGAGGTACTGAAGGCCCAGCAAGAGATCTTCATCGTCGTCGTTGTGCACACGCTGGAAGGCCGAAAGGTGCATGTGGGCGGCCATGACAAACTGCGTGAGACCATCGTGAAGGTCGTAGGCGACGGCGCGGCGCTCTTCTTCTTGTGCCGTGATCAGCCCTGCGACCAGGGAGCGCTGGCGCTTCAGGAGCTGCCAGTTTCGGATGGCGACAGCCAGATGCATGGAGAGTGCGAGAATCGTCTTCTCATCGTCCGAAGTGAATCCGCCGGGCTTCTCCGTGAGGTAGATACTGCCAAGAACCGTCTGCTGGTAGCGAATGGGTACCCCTAAAAAGCTCTCCATCGGCGGGTGATTCGCCGGCATTCCGACCGCCGAGGGGTGCGTTCCCAGCGTCTCTAGCCGAAGCGGCGTGGTGCGCTGGAGCAAGAGGCCCAAAATGCCGCCACCGCGTGGCTTGACTCCGATAATGGCTTCTTGCTCGCGGGTTAGCCCTGCGGTTAAGAACTCCTCCAGCTCCTCGCCATCGGCACGGGCCACACCAATGGCACAGTAACGCGCCCCAATGAGCTTTCGTGCAGACTCCGCAAACTGCTGGAGGGCTTCTTCACCGGTCTGGCTGGCGAGCATCTCGGTGTGAATGTGATCCGAGACCCCGCGTAGGCGAGCGTCATTGCTAGTTTTAAGATCGTTGTCCTGCACTAAAGGCTATTGTACCGTCACCTGGCCGCGGTACGGTAAGCCCGACTGCGCACCTGGCCGTGTCACTTTCACAGCGGCGGCGGCGCAAGCAAATCCAATCGCACGATCCAGAGGCTCTCCACGGGCCAGCTCGACCGCCAGAGCGCCCGTGAAGCAGTCACCCGCCGCAACCGTGTCCACGGGAATAACAGAGGGAGCGGGGAATCTCTGCGGAGACTTGCCGAGCTGCTCAAGATGAACTCCCGAGGCTCCCAGCGTGGTGATGAGGGTCTTGACACCCCCTGCCAGAAGCGCCTCACTTCCTCCAAGCTGCTCACACTCGGTCTGGTTGGGCGTGAGAATCGTCAGTTTCTCTAAAATCTCCCGAGGCAGAGCACGCGCGGGGGCGGGGTTGAGGAGCACCGGAATCCCGCGCGAAAAGCCCGCTTCCACAGCGGCAAAGACAGCTTCATCGGGGATTTCTAGCGAGACAACCACCATTTTTGCCTCCTCAAAAGCGGCGCTTGCGGCTGCGATATCGGCAGCACGGAGGCAAGCATTGGCCCCTGGCGCGACGACAATACTATTCTCCCCCGTGGTCTGATCTACGGCGATTAGTGCGACGCCTGAGGCCACCCCGGCTGTAACAAAGACAAAGCGCGTGTCGAGCCCTTCGTGCTCAAAGTTTGCTCTCGCCACCGTCCCATAGGCATCGTCCCCGACACGGGCGATTAAGCAAACATCGCCTCCCAGCCGCGCCGCAGCTACGGCTTGATTTGCTCCTTTGCCCCCCGCGACGGTCTGAAGCGCTCCCCCTAAGACCGTCTGGCCCGGTGCAGGGATTTGTGGGACAGAGACAACGAGGTCCGTGTTGGAGCTACCTACCACGACGATTTTAGGACGTTTCATTACGTGATGTCTTACTTCCTACAGTTTGATCTATAGTGGGATTAAGAGATAGTCTGAGCTGACGGACTCATTACTACATAAGATCATGCCGTTGTCACTGATATCCTCCGCAATAATAATTGGACTATTGCCTGCAGAGACATAGCTATTGATATGGGTGTGACTCATTTTGGTTGAAGGAGTTGGGGGTGGCAATTTCAGGCATAATGTCTGTACCACAAAAATAACGCCAGGAGACTGCCATGACCCCCAACTCCCAAGAAATTGTACAA
>NZ_JANNYP010000075.1:0-16666 GCF_031410135.1 Armatimonas sp.
GGCGGCGGCGAACAGGACGCCTGCAAAGCAGCCCAGAAGCAGCGTGGCAAGGATAAGAAGGATGGTCACGGAGTGGGTAAGAATTGTAGTTCCCAGGCTACCCCTTTGCATAAACGCTGTCACGCCCGGGCGCTTCGAGCACCAGCGATTAGGAAGGTTCCCCTGCGGGACGCCGAGCAACCCGCGCAACGCTAGTTACAACCGGAGCAACGCTCGTTGACTCTCCAGCTCCCTCTCTCTATCGTGGTTCGCGCTCGGATACTTCCTCTCCGAGACTCTCCACTTGATAGGAGGCAGGCTCATGGCCCGCTTACCCCGCTACACCACCTTCCAGCCAGGCGAGCTGGAAAGGGATCTCAAAGCCCTCGCCCTCAAAACGGGAGCCGTCGCCGACGTTCCCAACGCCTGGGACGTCAAGCGTCACAACCCGCTTCACCTGCGCTGGCACGAGTGCGCCGTTACGTACTCCGATGGCACCGAAGGCACCTGCCGCTACACCCGGCAAGGTCCGACGTGGCACATCTTCCGCCTGCGCCATGATTGCGGCGAGCTGCCGCTGGCCTACCACGGTGATACGTTCGGTCGAGACGCGGCCAGCATCAAGGCAATGTGCCAAGAGAAAGCCGCTGTCGCCTTCGGGTACGCCATCCATCAGGAGCAGAAAGAGGCCAAGCGTATCCAGCCACCTTGGAATGGCTACGGAAAACGCAAAGCTGATCCCAAGCTCTTCCATCTCTCCCACGAACGAGCCATCGCCCTGGCTGGGAAGTACGCCCTTTGCCTGAAGCTTTGCCCATCCGGGAAGCTCATCGCAGTGAGCGGCACATTTGAGACATTGGATGAAGCCAACACCGCATGGCACGAGCGTGGTGATGCCGATCTCATCGTCGCCCTCGCGGTTCGTTGGGCCAGGCGCTGGACAATCCCTCGCTTCAACCCTCTCTACGCCGAACAGGCTAAACCAGACTGAGCCCCCCTCGCCCCGATTAGAATGACTCATCCCCTGAACTTCTCCTGCCACCTGAGCACTTCTCGGGTGGCATTTTTCTTGGAAGGCTCTGAACAAACATAGACTCTGTTGCCGAATTCTCGAGGAAGCCCAAAACTGTCCGAAAACCCACCCATGTCGCGCCCTGTTGTCGATGGGGCCAGACAGCCTGTTTTGAATGGGGCAGCTTTCGGGGTGAGTGGGTGTCCCAGGCACTGAGGCACTGACAACTAGGCTCCATGTTGCTGCTTAGGTGGTGGCGTGGGGAGGCACCAATGCACCAGGCCGAGGAGCATCTCCTCGGCCTGGGAAATGATGGATCGATCCATCACCATTGGTTTCTCTCTAGCACCGAGAGGGCAGAGAGGTAGAGGATCGCGTGGTTGGCTTACGATTCTTTTTGAGATTCGTCGCCTCGCTCTGCGCGATCCTCTTGCTGTAGTCATATGAACCCACAGCCCCAAGGTTCCCTCGATTTCAGAATCATTTTTCTCAAGGGATCGGAGACAGCGAGGAGCCCCAGTTTGGGGCCGAACAAGGTCTAGACGTTGTTGTCCAATTCAGAGGACGTTTTGACGGTGGTGACGAATCTCAAAAGAATACTCCCATCGAGGATTTGGAGGTTCGACATGTCCCTACAAAACCAGCCCCAACCAGAGATCCCAGAAGCTACCGCTCGGATCGCCAGAGCCGCCTTCAAGAAGGGAAATCTCTACCTCAAGATTAGAGATTCACTTGGCACTCTCTACACCGATGAGCAGTTCAAACAGCTCTTTCCCAGTAGAGGACAGCCTGCTGAATCTCCTTGGAGGCTGGCTCTGGTGACCATTTTTCAGTTCCTGGAGAATCTCACTGACCGACAAGCTGCCGATGCTGTCAGAAGCCGACTCGACTGGAAGTATGCCCTTGCCTTGGAGCTTGACGATGAAGGCTTTGACTTTTCCGTCCTCTGCCAGTTCCGACAACGACTTTTAGAGGGCAAAGTACAAGACCAGCTCCTTGACTCGCTGCTGGAGATCTTCAAGCAACAGGGCTGGCTCAAAGCTGGAGGCAAGCAACGCACCGATTCGACACACGTTCTTGCCGCTGTTCGGGTGCTCAACCGTCTTGAAAAGGTGGGGCAGACCATGCTCGCAGCTTTGGAGAGTCTAGCAATTATTGCCCCCGATTGGCTGGTGAGCATCACTCCCCCTCAATGGTTCGACCGCTATGGTAAGAGGGTGGAGAACTTCCGCCTCCCTCGGGGCGATAAGGATCGAGAATCCTGGGCTGTTCAAGTGGGTTATGATGGCTTCTACCTGCTGGCCTGCATCCAGACAGCAAGCATTGAGGCGGCACTTTCTCAGATTCCAGCCGTGCAAACCCTTCAGAAAGTCTGGCAGGAGCAGTTCGAGCGCAACGATGAGGGGCCACCTCGATGGAAAGATTCCAAGGAGTTACCCACGGCGGCGGAGCAGTTGGCTTCCCCCTACGACTCTGAAGCTCGATTCGCCCAGAAGTATTCTGCAGGTTGGGTGGGCTACAAAGTCCATTTCACCGAGACATGCGATGCAGAGTCTCCCCGTCTGCTCATTGATGTGGAGACCACAGCCGCCACAGTACCCGATGAAAACATGGTTGCTACCCTCCATCCTAAGCTCAAGAAGAAGGGACTTTTGCCCAGCGAGCACTTGGTTGACATGGGCTACACCGACACTGGTATGATGGTGCAAAGCCTCAAAGACTTCGGTGTCACTATCGTAGGGCCACTTGCCAAGAATCCCTCCTGGCAAGCTCGTGAGGGCGGTCTGGACAAAGACCAGTTTCAAGTGGACTGGGAGTCCGAGAAGGTGACCTGTCCGGCGGGGAAGGTGTCAAATCGTTGGTATGACTACCGTGAGGGGCGAATTAAGACCGAAAAGACCCGTCACGGGCATATCCATGTTCAATTTTCCCGTGTGGATTGCACTCCCTGCGAACTACGTTCTCAGTGCACTCGTGCCAAAACTGAGTCTCGTCAGTTGATGCTTCCCTCTCGTGAGGAGTACGAGACATTACGAGCAGCCCGAGTGCGTCAAAAGACCGAAGACTTCCTAAACCAGTATCGTCTTCGTGCGGGTGTGGAGTCTACCCACAGTCAAGCGATCCACCTGTGTGGGTTGCGCCAGTCCCGGTATCTGGGGCAAGCCAAGACACATCTACAACATGTGGCCACAGCTGCGGCGATAAACTTGGTTCGTGCTTGGCGTTGGCTTTGTGGGGAAGAGATAGGCAAAACTCGTGTTTCTCGATTCTCTCGTCTTGCTCCAGGAAGTGCGAATGCCTGCCCTGCTTGAAGGCTCAAAGAATTCGGCAACAGAGTCAACATAAGCGTTTAAGTAGTAGGGATCAGGAAATCATCGTCAGGATCGCTGCGGCAGAAATACTAATTTGGCGGCTTGCGCGGGGTTGTATACTGAATTGATATGCCAAATCAACCTGCACCAGAAATCGAGCTGCTACGTGCAGCATATGCGGCCTTCAACGCCCGCAACATTGATGCCGCTCTCGCCCTGATGACTCCCGACGTGGCATGGCCCAAGGCGTTCAAAGGCGGTTTTGTCCGTGGGCCTGAGGAAGTCCGCGCTTACTGGACAGAGCAGTGGAGCGAGATCAATCCGCACGTCGAGCCGATTGCCTTCTACTCGGAGGACGCTGGAAAGGTCTTGGTCAAGGTGCATCAGGTCGTGCGTGATCTGGCGGGAGCAGTGCTTGCGGACGAACATGTTGGGCATCGTTTCAGTATTGAGAATGATTTGATTCAAGCCATGGAAGTTTGCCCACTTCCCTCGTCTGGCCTCGGTGCCTAACCATGCGCTCCTGAACCACTAAGCGTTTCTTTGATTGTTCGTGACTTGGCTAAAAATAAAAAAACGACCTCACTCCTTACAGGAGAGGATCGCTTTTAGTCACTCTTTCTGGGCGACTATGTATATAGTTTACGGCAAAACCTACCATTTCCGCCAGATAAACTACCACTGCAAATACTATTAGTAACACCGCATAAAACGCCTTATTCAGGTACAATATTTTGTAAATAGAGTTATTTATTATCACTTATTGAATTAAATCTATAAATTAGTGTCTCTAATTTGTCTCAATAAAAACGCCTATTTTTACCCCAATGTAACACTCGTTGGAGATTTCCTCACCCTGCCTTACGCTACTTCCTGCGCGGCGAGGCAACGCCTCTCCAGAAAAACCACAGAGGCCCCACGCCGCGTGCCCCTTCACAATCCACTTCCCTCCCCTTAGTCGGGGAGACTTGAAAGGAAATATTCCCTATGAACCTTGACGAAGTCTGCGAGCGCGTGAGCGCAGACGACTCTGGTAAGCACGACTCGCTCGTGCCCATTCACGAAGTATCCATGCAGAACGGGCGCATTTATTGGCCCGGCGCGGACGACGATGGCTTCGGCTTTGCTCTCACCCCCTGGGCGATGGGCCAAGCCTGCACCAAACTCGGTATGCCCGCCGCCTACTTCGGTAGGTGTCCCAAAGAACTACAAGACGCGCAATTTAATCATTGGCGCGGGCTCCCCGAAGACTTGCGCAAGAAAGCAGGAGGCGATGGAGGCCAGCAGTGGACCGTTCGCGCCAAGGGAGCCACAGTTCGTGGTGTACTCTCCGCTCGCTATGAGAAGCTCGATAACCGCCAGCTCCTAAATGCTCTCCTGCCTGCGCTGGAAGGCATGAACTACCCAGTGAAGCTCTTTGATCTGACAAGCGAGAGCTTCCATCTACGCCTCATTGACCCAAGGATGTCACGGCTTGCCCTACCCGGCGATCCGCTCATCGTTGCGATCCACATTGCAAACAGTGAGGTTGGATTACGGGCGGTGACGGTGGATGCCTGTATCTACCGTGAGGTTTGCACCAACGGTATGGTGCGCAAGATCGCGGGACGGAGCATGCTCAAGCAGCGGCATATCCATGTTGCTACAGCACAGTTCGTGCCCCTACTCCAGGATGCCATCGCGCAAGCTCGGCTTGTGGCGGCGGCGTTCATCGAGCAGATGATCCTCTCCACCAAAACGGTCGTACCTGACCCAGCAAAAGCGATTGAAGTGCTGGCCGATGCCTGGAAACTCTCCAAGCAGACGGCTGAGTACATCAAGTTCGGGCTCTACGGCGAAACTCACCAGGACACGCTGTACGGGCTTGTAAACGCAGTCACCAACGCCGCTCAGCGGTTGTCAGTGGAAGGGCGCTACGAGCTGGAGACGCTGGCAAGTGTCCTTATCGACACTACCAGCGAGAGCCGAGCAGATCAGGCGCTACGTTCACGGATTCTCACTCCGAAAGGAGGGTTACTCGTGTGAAAGGATTGGTATTTGTATGAGCGCTATTTCCCCCACGATAGACAAGCGGCTCGCTGCTGTCTGCCAGCGCCTCCGGGGGCTGGCGTCGGAGATCGAGGAGAAATGGCACTTCGGTGTTGTTCACATGCTTGTTGAGGATCAGGTGATCCAAGCGCATAGAGGGTGGCGGATCGAAGTCCCTGTTCCTGAGCTGGACGACTATATCGGACAGCCTGAGGACGGAGAGCTCGTGCCTCTCCCCCTGAGCATTGAGGAGACCTCCCTGATGCTTCGGCGGGTCGTTGAAGAGTGCCGAGGTGTGCGAGGAATCGCTTCGCCCTGCGCTCCAAATCCCGAGCTGCTCCAAGACATTCTGGATCTTCTCAAACGGCGACCTCATTCGGCGTAGCCGAAGATGGGCTCCGCTAAGCGCCAACCAATACCGGGGTAATACCCGTTTCAATATTCCCCAGATCACCGGGCCATGCTGCCCGGCGACGGGAAGTTCATGGCTCGGCTCTTTTTTACTTACGAAAGGAACCCTACCCATGAATCTGGACGAGGCGAGGACACTTGCCAACGTCAACGACCGAGCGCAGCGACTCTTCGAGGACGGATACCGCATCCGCTCCCTCGATGGGAACCTGCACCTGATCCGCTCCGAGCACGGAGCCACCTACACCCTGGATCGCGCCGAAAAGAGCTGCACCTGTCCCTTCTTTGAGAAGCACGGTGGGCGCTACTCCTGCAAGCACGTTCTGGGCTGGAAGAAGCTCCTCATGGCTCAGAGGATCGAGATCGCCCGCCGCACGGCCCGTTGGGAAGCGGTGGGGCAAGCCGTCACTATCGAGCAGGTTCTGATGGGCGCTTCTCGCGTTCTCCAGCAACGCCTGGAGGTACCGCTATGTCTCTCCTGACCATTTCGCGTTACAAGGGCGGCAGGCATTGGGCGGTGCGAGAAGCCGATACCGGCTCTCTCGTGGTTGTCACAGTCTACCGCAAGGGCGCTGCCGAAGTCGTGCGAAGACTCACCGGGCAAGTCCCTGAAAGAGCGAAAAGGCAGAGGCGCAAGACCTTCGTCTACGAAGCAAAAAGCTCTCTGGAGGCAACGATATGAGTGGCTATCAACGCCCCATCAAGTTCCTCCTGGGCAAAGTCTACGTCACGCCCGCAGCGGTCGAGGCCCTGATCCGAAACGAGGAGGAGCTAATGCACCTACTAAAGCGGCATCGGGAAGGCGACTACGGTGCGGAGATGTGCTACGACGACCGAGTGGTCAACGAGGAATCTATCAAGCGTGGTGGTCGGGTTCTCTCCAGCTACACGCTCAAAGATGGCACCGTCCTCTGGATTAACACCTCAGCAGGCTGGCAAGAGACTTTAGCGATGATTCGCGAGGAGTATTGACCCATGACCACTCTTAAGGATGGCCCAAAAGTCATCGTGCTTCACACGGACGACCAAGTCTTCTGCTTCACCGACAGCAACGGCTGCGAGTGGCACTGGAACGCAGGTGCGGGAATGCGACTGGTAGAAGCCAGCCGCAGACAGCCCATGACGTTTTTCCCGAGCGATCACGGGCTGACAGTTGAGTATCTGCGAAAGCAGTACCCCGATCTGGATCTGGACTATGCCAAAACCACCGACGTGACGAGGCCCATTCTCTTCGTCCCGTTCTGGAATGAAACCAGCGTCCTCATAGACGGCTGGCATAGGGCGGCGCGGGCAGTCATGGAAAGCATTCCCTTCCTACTCTGCCACGAGCTCACCCTACAGGAAGCCGAGCAGGTTCTCGTCATGAAGATTCCCCCAAAGCCGAAACTGGCACCGATGGACACACAGAAAGGACGGCAAAAGCCATGAAATCAGCAGTCTTAGCTCCTCAGGGAGTCACTGATCACGAGACATTAACAGACCGAGAGGCGCTTATCGCCTCCAAGATAGAAGAGTACGGAGCCTTCGGCGACGTGATTCTCCGAGAAGAACTCTTTGGCCACACCTACCTGTGGAACGTCGGGCACGCCGCACACATCGTCACGACCAGCACCAGGCCACAAAGCCCGTTGGTCTTGGCGAACTACGGCATCACCGAGGAGCTTTGCAGGCAGTGGCGACAGGATATGGATGAGGATCGGGCCATGAGCCTTGACCTCACCCTGCCTCACCTCGTCGCTGTCCTAGAAGATCGCACCGTGATTCTGTGCTGCTGGATGCGACTTTTCAAAGCTGTGAGAACGGGAGTCACCGAGCTTCCCGCTTACTGGCTAAACGCTGAGGACGCGGAAGGCTGCCTAGTTTTCCACCTGGCACCGGAAGGAGAAGAATCGTGAAAAAGAGCTTAGATCAGCGCTTCGAGCTGGAGGACAGCAAGCAGCGTAAGGCAGACTGTCGGGTGCGGGTCTTCGTACCTGTCCCTGATGAAGAAATGAAAGAAGCGGTCGTACTGGTGAGCTGGGCACCCCAGGTGCCCGACTTTCCCACTGGCCCTTGGCTGGAGACCATCGTTTCCGGTTTCCGTGGTGGCTTGCAGGACGTGCAAAGCGAGCTGGATTTCCTGCTCATCGAGCACTACACCGCAAGGCACTACCAGATGGGCAATATCCTGATGGACTTCGATGAGGAGCTGGGGCTGGTTCTCTTCAAGGAGACCATCCCCAACTGCAACAGCCCGGCCACAAACCTACGGGTTGGCAAGAGGAAGCCCAAAGCGGCAGACAATGCCCCTGCGGTTCGCTCTCGTCGCTTGCTCCACTGGACTCCCCTTTGCCGTGAAGCGGTCGAGGATGTAGTCGGTGAGTCGCTGGAGACGCCAGCACCTTCGGCATCGCTTACTGCTGATACGGAGGTGATCTACTCGGTTCAGGAAAGGTTGGTGACTGCGGAGCCCATCTGCGTCAGCCATGAGGTAGCAGCTTGAAAGAGTCCGAACCCGCCAAGGTCATCTACGATGGCCCCTGGCACTACCAGGGATACCACGGCGTCAGATCGGTCTGCTACCTACGGCTCTATCAGCCCAAAGAACCCAGACCGGCCATCGCGATCTTCACTGAAATCGAATCCAATCCCGGTACGTCAATCACCAATCGAATCGAAGTGCTGACAACTCTGGCCTGGGAGTTCTTACAAAAGCCTGATGCGGCTCCGGTCGTGATCGAGCACTACCCCAACCGGGGAGTGCACAACACCCACACGGATCGCTGGCAGTTCCCAGAACAGTTCGATCTCCTGGAGTTCGACAGGAAACCAGACGGCAGTTTCTTCAAACCTCGGTGGCGGCGCGTAGGACGCGTCACTGCCGAGGAGTTGATCGGGAAGCCGTTCCCGAAAATGTAACTTCCGTAAATACGCATCTCCGTATCTCCGCATTTGCGGAGATACGGAACGCGACCATCTACTAAATAAAAACTTACAGCCTGCACGAGGACACACACCAACGTGCGGGCTTTTCTTTTACTTTAATTTTCCCCATGCCAACCACACCAACCTACCCCTACCCGCTTCCCACTGCTACGCCAGAACACGTCACTCGCATGCAGACCTTGTATGCCCAGCACTACGGTGCTACCCTCAGCGAGAAAGACGCCAAGGAGCTTCTGGAGACGCTCATGCGCCTCGTCTATCTTACGCAACTACATCAGCTTAACGCCCTACACGATGCGCTACATCCTCTATGCTAGAAAGTCCTCTGAGTCTGAAGATCGCCAGGTTCAGAGCATTGACGATCAACTTCGCATTCTCCGCGATTTAGCCACCTCACGCGGTCTTACCATTGTCGAGGAGGTCAGCGAGTCCCATTCCGCCAAAGACCCTGGTGCGCGTGCAGGATTTGAGAGAATGCTCAAGAAGATCGAGCGCGGCCAAGCCGATGCTATTCTCTGCTGGGCAATCAACCGACTCACCCGCAACCCCGTCGATTCCGGCAAGCTCTCCTGGATGCTACAAAACGGAACCCTGCTCTCCATTCACACACCAGATCGACAGTTTCTGCCCTCGGACAACGTCCTGCTCTTCGCTGTCGAGACCGGCACCGCCAACCAGTTCATTTTGGATCTCAAGAAGAGCGTCAAGCGTGGCACATTGAGTAAAGTCGAGAAGGGATGGGCACCGTTTCGCGCGCCCGAAGGGTACCTCAACGATACCTACGAGCACACCATTCAGCCCGATCCTGAACGCTTCGAGACGCTCCAGAGGGCCTGGAAGCTCCTCATCAGCGGGTCGCATACCATCGCTGAGGTTCATCGAATCCTCAACGAAGAATGGGGGTTCACCACGCGGCGGCGGCACAAAAGTGGAGGTGGGAAACTCTCTCGCACGAGCGCCTATGACCTTTTTACCAATCCCTTCTACGCAGGATTCTTCCTCTTCAAGGAAGAGATTCATCCGGGGAGTCACCAGCCCATGATCACCTATGCGGAGTACGAACAAGCGCAGAAGCATATTCGCGGCACGACGATGAAGCGCCGCACCAGTCGCCATGACTTTCCCTATGCGGGACTACTTCGCTGCGCCCGTTGCGGTGGCGGCGTTACCGCAGAGACAAAGAAAGGACGCCATGGGATCGGCAACTACGTTTACTACCACTGCGCCCGAACCGCTGGTGAGTGCAATAAGCGTGGGATTCGTGAGGAAACACTGGAGCTTGAGATAGATCGCCACCTCGCTGGTCTTAGCATCACCAAGGAGATGGGCGAGCTGGTGCGAGATGCCCTGCGCGACTGGGCGAAGGCAGAGTTTGCTGGGCTCGATGGAGTTTACGAAGAACAAACGAAGACGCTCGTAGAAAGTGAGCGTCGTCTTTCAGGGCTGCTGGACCTTCGTCTTGCGGGAGTGATCGATACCACCACCTATCAGACCAAAGAGGCCGAGCTCAAGGGCGTCGTAAGCCGCCTGCGCGGAGAGGTAAGCAAGGTTCAGGGTCAGGTGGATAGGACGAGAGAGACGGTCGAAAATGCTGTTACCTTCTGCGAGACGGCCCACCTGCGCTTCCAGCTCGGCGGCTTGTTCGAGCGCAGGGAAGTTGCTCGCCTGCTTGGTATTCGCTACAGCCTACTAGATGGCAAAGTAGAGGTCGAACCTAACCCAATTTTCCTTCATCTACACCGAGCATTTACTCCTATTTCAGAGAACATCGAACCCCTAAAAGTAGGCTCTGAAAGCTTAAAAAGAACCGACCCCGAGGGGGCGGTTCTTCATGGCTGGGAAAACCGTACAAAGATCGAACATATGTTCGGTCTGTTCCTGTGGATCACTACCGAACAGATAATATTTCCCGCCCCCTCCTGGACTCACGCGGAGCATACTATGGGAGCGTAGTTCAGTCAACGAACGTTACTTAAGCAAAATGAAAACGCCTCCGTGTAGGCACGAAGGACGCTTTCTTTTAGACTTCTCATTCCAAGTGCTTGTAATTAGGCATGAGAATGAGCCTATTTCGCTCAATCAACATCTCCAGCCACTTGTCTCCATCACTAGATGGAGATTTAGCCAATCTCGTAACACGTTTTGGCGCAGTTAAGTCAAGAACTTTTACGCTGCTAATCTCCATAATCAACCGCTCTTCTTCAACGACAAGAGCTATTCCAAAAGGATGTGGTTCGCCACTTTGCTCGTGAACAAGCTTATGGACGATTCGCCTATTTGCCTGCACTACAGCAGGACGATAACCTTTAAGGTTCACGCGTGCATACGGTAGTTGAGTGAGCATCGCTACAGCCCTTGCACATAGAACTAGTGTCTTAGTTGAAATTTCCAACAGAAACCTCCTTGCCCCAAGGGGCGTGAGTGGGAGTTGACTTCTCGTGTCCCACCCAGGAAAAATGAAGAGCGTTCACCTTACCTGGGTGGGGCAATAGGAGTACATAACCAAGTTAGTGACTTAGTTTCACCAGTCTTGTAGCACAGAAAGGTCAACTTGAACAGCTACACCTCTCCTTTGGGGAGGCGAACGAACTTACTTATGTGTAATCGACTTAGCAATCCCCTCTTCTCGCATTACCTGAGCCATACTCGTAAGATAGGTAAGGCGCATGAGAGATTCGAGCAATTCTTTAGACTCAGCATAGGTGAGTTCTTTACCATATTCTTCTTTAACGAGGTGCTGCATTTTTAGTACAGACTCTCCATTGGCAGTTGGAAGTGGATACGGGTAGGAAGGAACATTGGGCATACCAAACGTGATTAGTGCTAAATGCAGCTATCCTAGCCGAGACCAAGAAAAGTGCATGGATTGCAATTCCGCCTTAATCACAACCAATCATATCGCGAAAGATGCAGCTGATATGATTATGACATCATGAGAAACCCCCGCCGCAGTGTGTCGCGGCGGGGGTTTCTTCTTTTATTCAAGCCGGCGAGGCCATATACACCTAGACAAATAGACCAAAATAGTGTATTAGTCCGGCGTCATCAAGAAAGAGATTTCTAGAGACGACCTTCACAAATCGAAATTCTTTTTCTTTCATTTGGCTGTCCCGTAGAGGTTACTAGAAAGTAGCTTGTACGGGACAACCAAAAAAATCTAGCCCGTCCCACCTGCGGTAAAGTCCGGTGAGCCGGATGGAGAATATATAGAAAATGATACGAGTAAGCTTTTTACTAATCCGAGGCCTTCTAGCCGCCGAACTTTCTGCGGCACTCCTAGGAATAACGACTGGGAAGGTTAAGAAACTCACTAGCTCTGTGACAGTCTCTATTCCCAACCTAGTCTTTGGAACGGATATGATGCTCTGTGCAGAACTATACCTGGAAGGTACCAACTTCTGGCAGGTATTCAGTGACCAAGGCGGAGAAGTGGACCGCATTCTCCTCACATGGAAGAAGGATGCCACTGAAACCAGCGAGATTCAAACTGTTAAAGTCGTTAAAGTAGAGAGTGACAAGATTCATATTGAGCACCCGCTCGCAGGGAGATCTTCCCTTACCGGTATCCGCCACCGCGGAGAGACGGACGACGACTAGGCAACAGCCTCCAGCACCATAATCGGTGCGTAAGCAAAAATGAAAGTCGCCCCAAGCAATATGCTTGGGGCGTTTTTCGTGTCCCCATAAGTGCGCGTGAACCAGAATTAGGTGCGCGCTTTTTTTGGAGATCACGGATAGGTTCTAGATACTGGAGGTGTTCAGTAAACCGGCCTCTTTTTGAGAGTCATTGTATAATTCTAAGACTCGTAAATAGCTATTGCCTATGCCTATCAACAAAGAAACTATCTCAGCCCACCAAGTATTCATAATACCTAGAAGCCTATGAAACTGTCCGAAGTACAGACCATGGAAGACTACAACCAGATGTATGCTGAACGTGGAGTGAAGATTAGTGCGAAGATGGCTGAGCTGAAAGAAAGAGGAGAAGTAACTGGAACAATCCCCACCGGATACCAGAAAGTCTTTAAGAATGGAAGAAAGGCAGTTGAGGCTGATCCTGAGAAAGCACCGCTAGTGTTTGAGTTATTCTCTCTAGCAGCCAGTGGGAAGTATTCGATTGTGAAGATTGCAGATGCTTTATACGAAAAAGGGCTTACCTCACGGACAGGCAAGTCACTTTCGAGCGCAACGATACATGGAATGATCCACAACCCGGTGTATATGACAGGACTTGCTGGAGCAGAAGGACTGGTAAGCGCAGAGCTATTTTACAAGGCGCAGGGAGCTATTGGGGCGAGGCGGAGGTAATATCAATCTCCATAAATTCCAAGGCTCTACTTAACCCTTGCTCATCGGTTTGCATTATCTTTTTCTCTATCATCTCAGCAACTTTTATTACATCTCTCAGCAACCCTCCTACACTTAGCGAACCACCTGCAATATAGGCAGGCTGAGTAGAAAGTAGAATAGCTTTTATTACTGACTCGTAGCCATGCTTTTCAATAAATATTCGGGCACTTTCTTTTGATTCTGCTCCTATCGGCAATTGTGGTCCATATAAGTGTGACAGTTTATTTCTTCCCAATCCTACTAATTCTTCATAGTCTGACTTAGTAAATGAAACTGCACCTCCTTGAATTGCATCAAGAAAAAAATCCTCTTTAACCAACTGGTAGTCTTTAAACTTTCCAGCCTGAATAACAACAAACGGCAACAAACTTGCATATTCAGACTGCCTCATGCTTTCCCGTAGCTTAATTAAATCTTTTTTTGATTCTTTAGAAACTAGATCCGAGCAACTGAGCTGTCCATGCAAGTTAATCATCATTTCCAGCACTGAAAGTAAGGCCAGGGCACAAGTAAAGTTACCTCCCCCCGCACTAATATCCAGCACTTCTTCAAAATCGATCCTTCCTTTAGCCCAGTAGTATGTGAGTACGTCCATACGCACAAAACGGATACGCTCAATTAGCGTATCCGTTAATGTCTCCCGCATTAGTTCAAGAGAATTATTCACTCCGCATGACCTAACCGAACGTTATCAGGTTAGATCATTCGGACTGGCTGGACAAACCGAACAAAGATCGAAAATCTGTACGCTTTTTTCCGTGCTGTTAAATGCGAGAGCTATGACTGCCCGCGTCCTTCTTGGGTTATGAAAGTAGCGTAAACCAGCAGCAAGCTTTGTGCAACGAGCGTTGCACAAAGCTCAACAAGGAGAGAATGGGAGCCTCTACGAGAGGCCGAGTGTGTACCAAGTTGCCGGGCCTTTGCCGTGACGGTTCAAGAGTCCACGCTCCACCAGCTCATTTAGGCGGTTGCGAACCGTTCCTGGCTTCTCCCCCGTCAGAACTAGAATATCGGAACTCTTCACCCGCCCACGCTCACGGGCAAGTTCCAAGATGCGAAGAGAGAGCTCAGGCAGGTCACCTTCTAAAAGCTGCTCGCGCTCGATCTTTCGCTCTAGCCTCGATTTTTGCGTGTGCAGTGTCCGAACGAAGAACGTCACCCAAGGCTCCCAGTCAGGAGTATCACTCTTGAGTGTTCCTTGGGTTCGCCGAAGCGCCAGGTAGTAGCTCTCCTTGTTCTCCTCAACGATACTCTCCAGAGAGGCATAGGGTACATAGCTGTACCCTGAGCGCAAGAGAAGTAAAGTGGTTAGAGCACGGGAAAGCCGTCCGTTACCGTCTTGGAAGGGGTGGATCGCCAGGAACCGTACCACGAACGAGGCGATCACCAAGAGCGGATGAACTAGTCCCGCCTCCAATGACTCTCGGGTCTCAGAGATCAACTCAGCCATCTGAAAAGGGGTATCAAACGGGCTAGCCGTCTCAAAAACAATCCCGAGACTCTCCCCTTCTGGGCCGAACGCCTCGACGTTGTTTGAGAGAGTTTTGTAGTATCCCCGGTGCCGCTCGTCCTTGCTGGAATGCCTCAGTAGTATCCCATGGAGCTGCTTGATCTGATTTTCCGTAAAGGGTAGATGCTCCCAGTTTGAGAAGATCGTCTCCATCAGGGCCGCGTAACCCGCCACCTCCTCCTCGTCGCGGGAGGCGAAGGAGCGAGTTTCAAGTCCTGACAGGAGCAGCTCGACCTGGGCATTGGTGAGCTTCACCCCTTCGATGCGGGTAGAGGAGCCGACGCTTTCAATGGTGGCAACGCGCCGCAGAGCCGTCAGGCGCTCTGGAGCAATGTTTCGTAGCGCACGCCAAGCCCCCTTGAACTCATCAATTTGCGCCACAAGGCGCAGAACTTCTTGGCTAGGGCGATAGGTATCGAAACTCACGATGGGAGAACTCTCTTGGGAAACGGAAGGGCTCGCCTGGGACATAAATCGATTTTATAATGGATCACGCTTTATTTTGATAGATTTTGATAGATTTGTCAACAGGTCAAAAAACGACTCCCATACGTCATGAAGCGACGATGTGCATGCCATTCAGAGTCCAGGTGATTCACTCTTGGCTATTCAGGGATCAGTGCCTCTCAAGGTTCGGTAGGGCGGGCAGGTTCCAGAAGAGCCAGCAAATCTCCGCGCTGGATCAGGACTTTACGCTTCCCTGCGATGCGGTACGCCTTGAGCTGGCCGCCTCGGATATAGGACCGGATTGAAGACTGCGAGAGCTGCAAGTAGCTCGCTGCCTGCTCAACTGTCAAATAGTCTCTCTCCGTCTTATCGTCCTCCACACCATCCCCCCATTCTCTCACCGTCCCCCATTCTGTATCGGACACAGTATACGGGATGACCGATCAGATCAGGCGTTAAGAGTGTAGACTCACCTGCTTGATCTCGATGAGCCAGCGACTCGGACATAGACCACGGCTGGCATTACCAGCAGAACCAAGAGCGGGCCAATATTGATCCAGCGGTAGCTTCCCCAAACCAGTGGAATCAGCACATTCGTGATAAACGAGATCCCGACGGAAACCGGGATGCCGACCCCAAGCAGGAGGAGCTGACTCCGTACGGACACACTAACCTTTCCTTCTTTACGCTCCCAAAAGGCCAGCATGACTGCCGCGACGAGCAGCACGATAACGTAGAGCAGATACACCGGAGCGAGCCATCCATACTGCGACAAGTGAAACCCTGCCACGTCCCCGACGCGCTCCGCCTTATCCACCCAGGGAGTAGCGGCACTGGCAAGCGCAAAGAGCAGCGCTCCCCAGCCAAGAAGGGAATCAACAACGTGTTTAGGGTGCTGTGCCAGGGCGCGAGTGAAGCGATACGTCGCGTAGGCGGCAAGGACTGTTGCCGCCAGGTTGAAGCGCCCAGCCTGTAATACCACCTCGGGAGTGGGTGCATACTGGTACATGTAGAGCGTCGTGATCCAAGCCAGAAGCGAGACACTGACCGCCATAAACCAGGAAACCAGCAGCGACCTACGCTCTCGTATCCAAAGAAAGGATGCAGCACTGGCGAGCAGGAGTCCAGCAAGAACGTAGAGAAGAGAGGCGAGCAAGGAGCTCATGGCGATCAGCTAACGAATTACTACCATCCTCGCCAACGATCACCACCGCGTCAAGAGACGCCGACCATCCCCGCTACTGCTCAAGTTGCTTCGACGAGGTGTAGGAAGTCGTTCATCGTGCTTTCACGATTCTACGGTGCTTTCACTTTAGATTCACGGTAGAATACGATTATCATGCCCAGCTCCAGAACCATTGTCTCCTACAGACCAACACCCGATGAAGAAGGGCTCCTGGATGCCCTCTCCCATAAGCTCGGACTCTCCAAGAGTAGAACACTGGCCTTCGCCCTCAAGCGCATCGCCGAACAGGAGAACGTCGCGGCGGTATCGCCCACCACCCAAGAAATGCAGGCCATCCAAGATCTCTACGCCGAGCTTGGCCCCGACTACTGGAAGCGACGCAATGCCCTGGAGGTGCGCCAGAGAACCACTCCGCTTAATCCAGAGGAGCGTGAGGAGCTGATCCAGCTCATTGATCAAGGTGAGGACTGGAACGTTCGACGACTCAGCTTCCTCTTCAGCCTAGC
>NZ_JANNYP010000076.1:0-2298 GCF_031410135.1 Armatimonas sp.
CTGTGAAGAGGGTTCCTTCGAGTTTGTTGGGATCGAGGCTCCAGAGATAGAGCGTCCCGTCCCAGCCCCCGGCGGCGAGACGCTTCTTATCGGGGCTGATGCGCACGGCGTAAAGCCAGTCTTTCGCATCGGTAAAGGTCGCGGTGTTGCCGCCGCTGCCGATATTCCAGAGCCGCAGGGTCTTGTCGGCAGAGGCCGTTGCCAGGAGCTGCCCGTCACTGCTGGCACTCACGGAGTAGACGCCGCTACCGTGGCCGCCGAAGTTGCGCACATGACCACCACCCTCGGGGCCGATGTTCCAGAGCTTGGCGAGCTTATCCGTGCTGGCACTGATCACCTGGCCCGCCGACGTGAAACATAGATCGGTGACAGTCTCTTCGCTGGCTCCGAGGCTGTAGAGGCGCTTGCCACTCACCGCGTCCCAGATCTTGACGCTCTTGTCCACCCCGCATGAGGCGAGCAGCTTGCCATCGGCGCGAAAGGCGACACCCAGCACACCATCGGCATGGTCCCGAAGCGCCTGTGAGAGCTTGCCCGTCGCCGCGTCCCAGAGCTTCACGCTACGGTCACCGCTGGCCGTCGCAACCGTCTTGCTGTCGGGAGAGAACGCGACTCCATTGACAATATCCGTGTGGTCACCAAACGTGCGCAGCTCTCGACTCTCAGCGACTCCCCAGAGCCGCACCTGGCCCAGTGCGCCGGACATCCCGCCGCCTGCAACTAACTGCCTTCCATCGGGCGAGAACGCCAGCGAGCGCACGGTGTCTAAATGCCCACTCCAAACTGTCCGCACCGTCCGGGTCGCTGGATCGCAGAGCAGGACGCGCTGGTAGGTGCCCACGGCGAGCAGCTTTCCATCGGGCGAGAACGCCAGCGAGTTGATCGGCGCGGGGACTTCGAGGCGCTTGCCGATAGGCTTGGGAATAGTTACGGTGTTAGCCGTGGCTGTCTTCGTGCCCGTTTTCGGCGTGGTCGCGCTCGTCAGCGCTGAGTCATTCTTAGCTCCGGCATCTACCCAGCGCTTTATGATCTCAATATCAGGAGCTTTCAGGCCCGCACCCGGCGGCATGATCGGCTTCTGCGCTCCGGTGAGCATCCGCACCAAGCGGCTCTCGCTCGACTTTCCGGGCACGATAGCCACGCCCGCTTTCCCGCCTTTCATCAGGGCCATGTAGGAGTCCACAGAGAATCCGGCCGTCGGAAGCTGGGCGCTGTGACACCCGAGGCACGCCGTGCGTAGGATCGGGACGACCTCACGCTGAAACGAAGGTGGCGCGGGCTTGGGCGGTGGTGGTTGTAGAGGCATGGCTAGACCAGCTCAGGAAGAGGCTCACGGCCTGCAAAGAGGTAGTTGGGGCGACCGGTCATATCCGGAATGGGTGTATTGACGATGTCTATCCCGAGGTTATGATAGAGCGTCACCATGACATCTTTGTAGTCCACCGGGCGCTCGTCGGGCTCCTCGCCGAATTTGTTGGTGCTGCCGATCACCTGCCCGGTCTTCATCCCGCCACCGGCGAGCAAGGCACAGGAGACGCGGGGCCAGTGGTCTCTCCCACCATCTTTGTTGATCTTAGGCGAGCGGCCAAAGTCTCCCCAGACGACGACGGAGACGTCTTTGTCGAGGCCGCGCTGGTGCAGGTCCTCGATCAGGGCAGAGATTCCCTGGTCAATGACCGGGAGATGGGCCTTCATGTTGGTGAAGTTGCCGCCGTGCCAGTCCCAGAAGCCGTAGGAGACACTGACAAGCCGTGCTCCGGCCTCGACCAAGCGACGCGCGGCAAGAAACTGCTCATTGAGCATGGGCGACGCATCGCCCTGGGGTTTGTCAATGCCCTTGCCGTAGCGCTCGCGTGTTTTTACGTCTTCCCGGCTGACGTCTAGCGCTTGAACCAGCTTGCTGGAGGTCAGAATATCAAAGGCACGGGCGCTCATCGTGTCTAGCTCGGGGAGCGTGTCCACGCGCTTTCGGTAGCGGTCTAAGCTGGCGAGTAATTGCTTGCGATGACTCAGGCGATCCAGCGAGACATCCGTGAGGGTCATGTCGGCGAGCATCGGGCCGTTGGGGTTGAGGGCACCGTAGCTGGGGCCAAGAAAACCGGGGCCGGGGTCGTTGTAGGGTGGGTGCTGGGTGCGGGCGGCAAGATTGACATAGCTAGGGACGGTCTTATCCACCGGTGCTTCCAGCCGCGTCAGCACCGACCCCATCGTCGGGGCCTTGTTCTGGCGAAACTCCGCCTCGGTGTAGCCTGAGAGACACAGATTCGACGAGTGCTCATCCCGCGCCCCGACTAGCGA
>NZ_JANNYP010000077.1:0-4876 GCF_031410135.1 Armatimonas sp.
AAAGCCCAGCTCTTTCGGGCGAAAGCCCAGCTCTTTCGGGCGAAAGCCCAGCTCTTTCGGGCGAAAGCCCAGCTCTTTCGGGCGAAAGCCCAGCTCTTTCGGGCGAAAGCCCAGCTCTTTCGGGCGAAAGCCCAGTAAGGAAAAATATGAGATATATAGTAATTCCAATTTTGACAACCTCTATAATGTTGTCATCGTTTTTCTCGTTAAAGGCAAATGCAGAAGAAGAACCTGGTGCTTCGATTACCATAGTTGCTTTCACTGCGACACATGCCCCTGGAAATCCCATCAGTGGAGGAGTAACAGAAACAGATCCAGAACTTCCTGAAGAAGAAGATTCCACTATACCTAAACCACCAAAACCTGATAAAATCACGCACTATGTAACATTATCCGGTACCTTACCAGGTGGTATGACTGGATTTTATAATGTTTCAGCCAATGGAGCGAATATCGGAGGTGGCCCAATTCTTGCGGCACCAAGTTCTCCACTTTCTCCACAACAGTATCCATATTCAACATATTTACATGCCGGAGGCTCAGGTCAGCTATATACTCTGGTCACGGCAGTTACTGGTGGTGGCACAGGAATAATAAACTGTCCTATACAAAACGCTTGGTGTCTTTAAGTTAACACGTTGGAAACCACGTATCTAAACAACAGTATCAACACGTGGTTTCCAAAAATATTCTACAGGGCAAAATGAAAAATTTCCAAAACAGGATTAGACTTAACGAAATATATCCGAGCAAGAGTAGCACGGAATTATTACTGGAAAATGATGAGCGGCTGAGTCAAATGTTAAGTTTTCATTCATCATTACCACTTTACTTTAAAGACGTTGCAGTATCAATACGCAAACGTTCAGGTATTACCATTGAAACAAAAATGAATACCTTTCAATTATGGTCTTTTCATATAAATTATTCTAATGCAAGTACTGCAAGTATAATAGATGCATTAACTGCATTTACCAGAAATGAAGTAGCAAGAACTCTAAAAAATGAAACCGGAATTCCAGATTATATAATCATATTTAACAAAAATAATAGTGATACTGTTTACGGCCCACCATTAGGCTTATCGAAAACATTGTCTGAAAAGTCAGATTCCTTTTTTAAACATATTTACTCACAAAATCAGACTACTCGTGATGCAATTCTAAATGGACAAAACATCAAATTTTCTTCTTTACCTGAAAATGTAAAATCATCGTTAAGAGATACAATGCAGTCCCTCGAAGATTCTACCAATAGTGGTCCCGCAGATTCAAAAATTGATTTTCGAAACATGGATAAAGCTCTAATTACAGTTAAAAATAATTCCAGACCAAGAGCAAAATTTTTAAACTTATTTGTCACTATGAAAACATCACATGGCTCATATGGATTTACTATAAATGACTATTTTTCACAAAAGGCAAAGTTTGGCAACCCAGCATCAATGTTTGAAATTGATCCCAATGAAAAAATCATCAAATACAAATACACGGTCGATTGTGGCGAAGACGATTTATTCATTAAGTATGCTGATGCAAAAAAAATAAAACAGTTAAACCGTAAAATATCCACTAATTTTAAAAATTCATCTATTTCAGAAATATTAAGACAGCTATATAATAATAAAATAAACATAATAAGCAGCCTAGATTATTCTGAATCATTACTAACATTCAAAACAAATAACTTAACTATATGGGAAACCCTAGACCTAATTTGCAAGCATTTAGGGCGATGGCAATGGGAATTTAGAAAAAATGGTTTTATAATTTTACGTGAAGCTAATCATGGCAGAAAAAGGCTAAAAGGTCTTAATGATGAGGTCTAATTTAGCTATCCAGAAATCGTCGGGCGGTTTCTGCCATGAGGAGCATTCCGGTTTCTAGCGGAGCATCGCCGAAGTCGTATTTTGGGGTGTGGAGCAGATACGGGCAGCCGGTGCCGAGGCGGATCATGGCTCCGGGGGCGTGCTCTAGGTAAAACGAGAAGTCTTCGGCACCCATCGTAGGCTCTTTCAGCGTGATGAGGTTCTCTGTGCCGAAAAGCTCCTCGCCGACTTCGCGAACCAGCGCGACAATGCTCTCGTCGTTGATGACCGGCGGCGTGCCAGGGCTAAAGGTGAACTCATAGGTGGCGCGGAAGCTGTCGCAGATGCCTTTGATAATCCGCTCCATGCGCTCGGGCATCGAGTCGCGGATGGCTTTGTTGAGCGTCCGCACGGTTCCGGCAAGCTCTGCTTTCTCCGCGATAATATTGCGGGCCGTCCCTGCGTGGAGCATGGCGACGGTCACCACGACGGGCTCCGTGGGCGAGAGCTCGCGGCTGACGAGGCTCTGGAGCGCGGTGACAAGCTGGGCACTGACAAACACCGGGTCTACGGTCTTGTGGGGGTAGGCTGCGTGCCCGCCCTCACCATGGATCGTCAAGCGCCATGAGTCCGAGGATGCCATCGCGGGTCCGACACGCAGACCGATGGTTCCGGGCGCAAAGTCCGGCCAACCATGCAACATGAGAACCGCGTCCACACCCTCCATGCAGCCCGCCGCTACCATCGTAGACGCGCCACTCACGGTCTCTTCGGCGGGCTGGAAGAAGAACTTCACCGTTCCGGCGAAGCTGTCCTTAAGCGCATTCAGCACCAGTGCCGTCCCGAGCAAGTTGGCCGTGTGCCCATCGTGGCCACAGGCGTGCATCACACCGGGATTCTGGCTCTTGTAGGGGACATTGTTCTCCTCCGTGATGGGCAGCGCGTCCATGTCGCCGCGCAGGGCGATGGTCTTGCCCGGCCCCCTGCCACCTTGGATCGTCGCCACGATCCCATTCATCCCCCCGATCTTAGTTTCGTGGGAAATTCCCGCAGCGGTCAGTGCTTCGGAGACTTTGCGTGCCGTGTTCTCCTCACTCCCGGAGAGCTCTGGGTGAGCGTGAAGGTCATGGCGGAAGGCAATAATCTGCGGCAGGACGGCAGCGACGGAAGCGTGAAGGGTTTCAAAGCGAGACATGGTGAAATTATACCTGTAGAATGTCTCCCAAACACCGAGGTGCCAATCCATGTCCGATGTTGCCATTGATGCTCTCCTGCCCGCCGAGATCGCGGAGAAGGTGGAGGCGGTCGGGGTGCGCAAGGCCGAAGCCCCAGCGTTCCAGCTCTTTGCTCTCGCCGTGCTTGCCGGGGCGTTTATCGCACTGGGAGCGATCTTCTCCACCACGGTCGCTGCGGGGAGCGCCAGCCTTCCCTACGGCCTAGCGCGGCTTTTGATTGGGATGGTCTTCAGCCTTGGTCTAATTCTGGTGATCATCGGAGGGGCGGAGCTCTTCACCGGCAACAACCTGATTGTTATGGCTTGGGCCAGCCGCAAGATCACGACCCAGGCGCTCCTGAGAAACTGGGGGATTGTCTACACCGGAAACTTCGTGGGGGCAGTGGCGACAGCCGCGCTGATGGTCGTGACGAAGCAGTACATGTTTGGTAAGGCGGCGGTCGGGGTGGCTGCGCTGAGCACGGCGGTGAGTAAGTGCAGTCTGGACTTTGGGCAGGCGCTCGCATTGGGGGTTCTCTGCAACGCGCTGGTCTGCCTGGCGGTCTGGCTGACCTTCAGCGCCCACAGCTCGCTCGACAAGATCGCCTGCGTACTCTTTCCCGTCACCGCCTTTGTCGCCGCTGGGTTTGAGCACAGTATCGCCAACATGTACTATGTCCCCTACGCCCTCTTTCTCAAGGCGTTCGATCCGAGCTTTATCGCCCAGGTGGAGCCCAGCGTCCCCAACTTAGAGCGCCTGACCTGGAGCAACTTTCTTATTGGCAACCTCCTGCCCGTCACGATTGGCAATATTATCGGGGGCGCGGTGCTGGTAGCGGCGGTCTACTGGTCGGTCTACCTGCGCCACAAGCGCCTGTAAATCCCCCGATGTGCAGAGGTAAACGAGCTTCGAATCGCTTAAACTTAACCTGAGGAGCAACGACTATGCCGACGGTTTGCTGGTTTAAAGAACTTTCCCTGGGGGACACCGAGCTGGTAGGTGGCAAGGGTGCCAACCTGGGGGAGCTGACACGTGCCGGGATTCCCGTTCCCCCAGGATTCGTGGTGACGGCGGAGGCGTTCCGTGCGTTTCTCGATGCCACGGGCCTACGGGAGACGATCTTTCCCGCCCTTGCGGGGCTTGATGTGGACGATAGCACGACGCTTCTGGCCACGTCTGAGAAGCTCCGGGCTGCCGTGCTAGCGGCGACAGTGCCTCCGGAGCTGCGTGAGGCGATCTGCGCCGGCTACGCCCAGCTTGACGCGGGAGATGCCTTTGCCGCCGTGCGCTCCTCAGCGACTGTCGAGGATATGCCGGGAACTTCTTTTGCGGGCATGAACGAGACCTACCTCAATGTCCGTGGCCCCGAGGCGCTTCTTGACGCTGTCCAGCGCTGCTGGGCATCGCTCTACGGTGCCCGCGTGATCTTCTACCGCCGACAACAAAACATCCCCGAGGAGGCCATCGCCATCGCAGTCGTGGTGCAGCAGATGGCCGACTCCGATGCCTCAGGGGTGATGTTTACCGTCAACCCCGCCTCAGGTGATCCCAATACCATCGTGGTGGAGGGTGCGTTTGGCCTGGGTGAGACCGTGGTCAGTGGCTCGGTCAGCCCAGACCACTGGGAGATCGCCAAGGACACGCTCAAGCTCACCGACGAGCGCCTGGCGATCAAGCACATCCGCATGGACCGGGTTCCCGATGGCAGCAATCTCACGCGCCCCCTCACCGATGACGAAGGCCGACGTGCCTGTCTGAATCATGCGCAGGTCGCAGAAGTGGCTACACTGGGTAAGCAGATCGAGGAGCACTACGGTTCCCCACAGGATATTGAGTGGTCCGTCGTCGGGGAGAC
>NZ_JANNYP010000078.1:0-5332 GCF_031410135.1 Armatimonas sp.
CGGAATATGTCAATGATTTTGAGACACTTTTCTTTTTTAATTTAGACTCTTTTTGCCTCCAGACTTACCCTGCATTTATCATCTGTCACGGCGGGCAAAGCGGAGTCCAGCACGAGTGCCAATACAGGAGGATTGATCCAGACCGCATCAGGCACACGGGGATGAACAGGAAGCCCCTTGGCGAAGCGCTCGGGATGCAGCGCAAAGGCAACGGCAAGCGTGGCATTGCGAGCGGCTATTACGGATGAAGCCTGGCCATGATGTACCATTGAGGGGGTCAGTAAGGCAAGACCTCCATGATGGTGCTCCTGGTTGTACCAGCCGAAGAACTCAACGCAGAAGGCACGCGCCTCCTCAATGCTAGCGAAGCGAGCAGGAAACGAGGGGCGATACTTCAACGTCTTGAACGCACTCTCGGAAAACGGGTTGTCATTGGAGACATGAGGACGGCTGTGTGTCTTGGTGATGCCCAGATCCTCAAGGAGCAAAGCAACAGGCTTGGAGCGCATCGAGGAACCACGATCCGCATGAAGCGTGAGCTGCCCAGTAGAGATGCCTTGCTTGAAAGCGCTCTCTGCGATGAGCTGCTCAGCCAAGACAGCACTCTCATGTGAAGCTACCATCCAGCCCACAGTATAGCGGCTGAAGACATCCAGGATGACATATAGATGGAAGTAGCTCCCTTTGATCTCACCGCGCAGCTTCGTGATGTCCCAAGACCACAATTCATTGGGACGTGTTGCCAGAAGCTCCGGACGAGCGTAGGCCGGATGGCTTGCCTGTCTACGGCGCTCTCCCGATGAGGATTCCTCTTTAAGGAGACGATACATCGTGCGAATCGAGCAGAGGTAGACCCCTTCATCCAGCAGAGTGGCATACACCTCAGCGGGGGCATGATCCACGAAACGCTCGCTGTAGAGTACCTCCCGCACCGCCTGCCGTTCGTCCGGCGAGAGGGCTCGTGGCCCAACTCGCTCAGCTTGCTCCGACTTGACAGGCTCAGTGTCAGCTTGCTCCGACTTGACAGGCTCAGTGTCAGCTTGCTCCGACTTGACAGGCTCAGTGTCAGCTTGCTCCGACTTGACAGGCTCAGTGTCAGCTTGCTCCGACTTGACAGGCACAGTGTCAGCTTGCTCCGACTTGACAGGCACAGTGTCAGCTTGCTCCGACTTGACAGGCACAGTGTCAGCTTGCTCCGACTTGACAACCACTTGATGTATTTGTGCTTGACCGTTCTGGTATCGGTACCAAGTTGCCCGCGAGATGCCCAGTGCCCGACAGGCAGTGGCGATGGGGAGCGGTGCGGTGACGAGGGGCAATAGTTGAGCTTGGTCAATCGTGGTCATGGCCGCAATTGCATTCATGAGCCTGCCTCGGATATCTCGTCGTCTTTGGGTGTCGCAAGAGTGATGCCCAGAAGCTGCGATACTTTTTTTTGGAGATCCAGTAGTGCTTGTGCTTGTGCGAGCTGGCGTTCCAGTTGCATTGTCTTACGCCGCAGCTCTCGATTCTGCTGTGCCAAAGGCAGAACTTCCTTTGCAGGATGAGATAATGCCGCACTATCTCGTGGAACCTTGACGTCCTTGCTGAGCTTTTTGGCCTGCTGATTTGCCTGAACTTGCTTGCGCTTCCAATCGGTAAGGTGAGAGGAGTAAAGTCCCTCGCGTCGCAGCAGTGCGCCGATTTGCCCGTGCTTTTTGCAGTTCTGCGCTTGCTGGAGAATGTTCTCTTTGTACTGGCGAGTGAAAGTCCTTCGTTGGGCTCGTTGCTGAACCTCGGGGTTAGGGAATGTCTCTTTTGTCGGTAGTGCCTCTTTGGACGTTGGCGTGTCCAAGCCCGCAGCTACTGGTGCGAGAGGAATCCCTGTCGGGTTTTGATAGACGGAGTTGCCGTTTGGGTGGGCCATAGTGATGCTCATTCTGGTTCTTTCCTTTTTGCCCTGGGGAGATATAGAGGGAACGGAAAGTGTCTCAAATCATTGTGGCACACAGGGATGTCACCAACCGCATAGGAGGGCATCTACAGAGTCTCTTTCATGGCTACAAGTGGCTCCAAGCGGCAGCGTCTTCAGGCGTGTCCCCTATCTGGCGCAGTTTGGCCCCAGTGAGCAAGGCGGCACTTCGGGCAATGCTCTTGTTGAGGGTGATCTCCTGGGCTTCTGCCTCTTGGAGAAGTGCGAGGATCAGCGCGTCAGGCTTGAGGCCGCGAGATCGGGCCACCCGTCGCAGGAGCCTCTCTTCTTCTGGTTTTTCAATGGTTAGGGTCATGTTTTTGTCTTGCTTCCTACCAAGTCTTCTTTGGTGATTCCAGTGTATAAACGGCCCTGTTTTAAAAAGCAAGCTTTATCCAGGGGTGAATTATGAAGGGACTTCACTTCCTTTACCATCTCCTGGAACCCTTTAATGCAACGAGCCTTTTCCTAGGGCGTCAAGTGTAAATGCGTTATTTGTCCCTCGGTTGGGTCGGGATTGCAAATATTTAGCACATCGTACTCCTGCCCGCATTTGTCGCACTTGACGCGCCTGTACCCCTCTTGCAGTGGCTTCTTTGGTGCTGGAGCGGGGGAAGCTGAGGGCTCAGGGGCTTTGATCCATGTCACCCATCGCCTCGGCTGCTGATGGGAGACTTGAGGTCGCGATTCTACGTACAGCCCCGATGCCAGCCCCACCGAGGCCGCGATACCCAGGAGGGCGAGAGCGAAGGTTCGAACCTTCGCTTGGATGATTTTCTTTGGTCGGTTCATGATTGAGTTTCCCTCGCGTGCTTCAATGGAGATCTGGCAGGCGGTCTTGGAAAAGGGTAAGACGTAACCACCAGCACAAGATAAGCATAGCAATACCAAAGACTAAACCAGGCAAAAGGGCTTTTCCGATCTGCATAAGTCCGCTTTCGCCGGACGCATCGTAGCGCAGCGGTTTCGGTTCTTGATTGTTCATTCCCTCGCTCCTGTGACGGCTTCACTAGGGCCACTCTCAGCCATGTCATCCATATCTAAGCCCTCATTCCATGCTGAAAAGTCCCACCGCCTGAAGTTGGGCCAATTAGTTTTCTCGGCTAAATCTTCAAGTTTTAAGGCAATGGCACATGCCTCTTCAAAGGATGGAGCAATGCCCACCGTGATGAAGTCTTTGACCATCGTGCCGACGCGCCCTTTCTCTTCTATCTGACTAAGACCGGCGCGGTTGACACCAAAGCAGATTTCTGCGGATTCAATATGAAACCCACCACTGGTAGGGCTGTACTCGACGAGCCACAAGGTTCCTATGTCCATGACTCTACTCCTTCGCCCCTGTGACCACTTCACCAGGGTCACTCTCCGCAAGACACTGTTGCCACTCGGTGTTAAAGCGCTCCGCAAGCTCTGCCATCACCTCATCAGGCACAAGGGGCAGCTCCTCGACATTCACCCCCAGATCTCTGGCAATCTCCTCGTCTATCTGTTGGTCGGTAGCCGATTCAACCCAGTCTATGTAAGCACGAGTGATTCCTAAACTCATTGCTTTATTCCCTTGCCCTTTGAGCTGCTCTCACAGCCACCGCGCCCACACGCATGCGCACTTCCAGCGCCTCAGCACGTCGCAGGAGCTTGTCGTAGAGGTTCGGGGGCAGTGCTGCTGTGAAGCTCTTCCAGCCCTCGGGAATGTCATCGGGTTTCACCAGCTCGGGTAGGTCAATGGTCAGGGGCATTGGTTTATCTTTCTAGCCACATCCCAGGTGCTTGATGGAGATGAGTTTGCCATCTTCGCAGAAGGTGATTATGTTAACGTCGCCATAGTAGGAGTGCCTCCCGTACATAACATACCACTTGTGATTAACCCTATCGAAGTACTAATCTTGTCCCATATCTTTTGCTGATAGGGCTGACATCGCTGAAAAAGCCATTTGCCAGCCCTCCTCCATACCATCCAAACGACGAAGTCCCATCCATAAACTCTTCACACCAGCACGAGGAGCAGAACGACAAGGACGAAAACCACCGACACGAGCAACGGCCATAACTGCATCGCTGACGCTTGAGATCGTTTTACCACTGTGAGCTGACAAAACTTTAATACTCAAATCAGTAAAAACATAGTTCGCAGGAGTGTTAGGGGCTTCACGGGCAAGATAGGTTAAGTAAAGGAGTCGCCAACCAACGATACTGTAAAAAGAAAGATATTTCATTAGAGAATCAACATCATCAAGCTGAAGATTTTCAACTCCAAGACCAGATTTTAAAACATAATGAAATCGTTCAATTAGCCAGCGATAAGTATAAAATAAAACCATATCAAGAGCTGTCTTCGAGTCGGTGACAGGAAACGTAGAAAGTAAAATCCATTCGATTGCATCGAAGCCAGGAGGAGGGTTATCTTCCCTGGCACAAACAACCCAAACAACAGGATTAGGTTTACTTTTATCCGCGTAGACAGGAGGTATAATTTCAACATGAGTATAACGAATGCTCAATTGAGCACAACGATCCGTAAATTCTTTACCTTTTTTTACTTTGACAGACAAGGTATTTTTAGCAACAACAGGAGAGCATCGAGCAGCCTCCCATAGATTAGCATTACCATCTTCTAATTTCGTATTACCATCATTTTTCACTGAAATTTTACGAGGATGGCAAGATCGGATAAGAAGATAGGTATTTTCTCGGCGAGGTTCTTGTAAAAAGGAAACGATATCGGCTTCACGATCCTGAATCAGAAGAACGGAGTCCTCAGGTTGGAGAATCTCTTCGACGCCTCGAAGGGCCTTCACCCATTTCTGACTCTCTTTTTCGGATTCGGGACGAGAACGACGCTGATTAGACTGTCCAAACGATTCTGCTGTCCGTGTCCAGCTTTGTTGATAGAGAACGCCTAAAGGAACCCCTTTGGGAGACAAGGCAATGACAGAATGCGTAAGAAATCCTTGGCTTTTGGGAGTAGATGCAATTGGTCCTAGTCCTGTACATGCTTTATGTGAAGTGAAATCAAAGCTCGTTGTATCCGATGCTGCAAGAAAAAATGAATATTCTTTAGCTCTCTCTCGTGTTTGTTTCGAGTGACCTACTAAAATATCTTGAGGAGTAATCTCTGCAATATTCACAAGACGATAACCCGCTTTTCGCTTAGCCTCACAAGCTCTTGAAAAAGAAACTCCTGGCTGTTGATGAATTTTTTGGCAAATTGCTGCGAGACTTTTTTTGAATCGTACATCGGGAAGTTTTGCTCCGTGAACCTCTATCCATGCCCACTCTTTGTCTTGAGTAGGTTCTTGCTGAAGAAGAGAATCTGTTGTTTCCATCACTCTCTCTTTTGCAATTTCGGCTCCAAGACGACAAAAAGTTATGGGACAAGATTAG
>NZ_JANNYP010000079.1:0-4328 GCF_031410135.1 Armatimonas sp.
TCGCTCTTCCCTCCTCCCAAGCTTGGGAGGAGGGTCAGGGAGGAGGAGCGCTACTTCGCTGCGACTGCCTTGTCTTTCTTAAACTCCGCCACACGATTTACGAACTCCCCAAGCTGCTGGATAAACTCCGGAGACTCGATATCGCCGATAATAATCACCTCGCGCTGGGTGTTCTTAATCGTCGGGCGTAGGTGGGCCGGGATCGAGTCCAGGAAGCTATCCCGGTTGATACTCCGGTTGCCGGAGATCTTTCCCGTGTGGGCCAGAACAGGCTTGTTGGAGTTGCTATCGCGGACAAAAATCCCCCCCAGCAGCCAGGACTCCCCGTTTTTGTGAATATTGATCTCCATCGTGATCGGGTGCTCCTTACCATCAAGGGGCTCTCCCTGACCACAGGTACAAAAGATCGTGTCGGGGAACTTCTCACTGTCAGACTCAAGCCGACTCCAGAAGTTGTGCTCTTTGTTCCAGTAAACCGTCACCGTCTCGCTTCCGCCTCGGTAGCCAATCATGATCTCGCGGGGGACACCATGCTCGATAATTCGGGCAGACATCGTCGCAAAGGAGTCCAGGATCGTCTCCTGGCTGGTAATTCTAATAGGTCGCATAAATATTCCTTTCAAACAGAGCCCCTCGTGCCTTTCGGGCCAGCGAGGGACGGGTGGGTAAGGGAGCAAGCGAGGTGGTATGCCTGCTCCGGTGACAATTATTTATTTTCTAACATTTTCTGACGGAAGTGCTCATCGGGCCGTGTGTGGATCCGCGCGACATTCTCAGGGGTGAGAAAGCGCGGGCCACCCAGAGCATAGGCACCGATCAGGGCGCGGGCGACCTTCACGGACATTGCCGTGATCCGCTCCACTTCATCGGCATCTTTCCCGAGGGCAAACAGCCCGTGGTTGCGCAGTAGCAGAACCTTGGGCGGGGCACCCCACTCCACTTTATAGGCCGCAATCGCCGTGCGGCATGCTTGTGCCAAAGGAGGACCCGGATCCACATAAGGCACGAAACAAACTGCGGGGCCACAGACCACAATCTCATCGGGGAAGATGCGCCCGGCGATCGCCTCCTCGGCCTTCTCCGAACAGAGAACCGAGAGCCAGGCAGTCGGGTGAGTGTGTCCAACCACATTCGCGCCACCATCGGTGAGGCAGACCGCGTGAAGCGCCGCCTCCACGCTGGGGTGCAGGGGATCTTCAGGATTCACGCGTGCGCCACGCAGCAGATCCTTAATCTCATTGTCTCCAAGGCTTTCGTGATCCAAGATGGCCAACGAGCGTGCCGTGTCCATTAAGACAAACTGGTCGGTACGCATTGTGCCCATCATGCATCCGGAAGCCTTCAGCCAAAACGTCGCCCGATCCCCGACTGCAGCCGAGACATTTCCTTCGGCCAAGATCGAGAAATCGTGGTTTGGGGAGCCCAGCCAGTGGGCTAGTTTATGGAGGCGTTCTAAAACTAACGCTGTGTCGTTCTTCATACTCCCTTTATTGTACGCTATGTAATGTTGTACAATGGCCCCCAATAGGGTTTGCAGGCAAAAGACCTGATAATAAATGAAGACGGTAGTGGATAGATAGCTCCTATATAAAATAGGAGGAGGACTGAACGGATGGAAATTATTGCCTGGGGGACACGGGGGTCGCTGCCCGTGGCTAATTCTGGCATGCTAAAAGTCGGGGGGAATACGACGTGCTTTGAAGTGCGCTCTGTTTGCCTGCCTCAGGGAACTCATGTGGCCATTGATGGTGGTACGGGGTTTCTTCCCTTCGCCACGGAAGCCCTGGGTAAAGGAATGAAAAACCTCCACCTTTTCCATACCCACTACCACCACGACCATACCCAGGGCGTGCTGATCGCGCCGCCCATTTTTATGCAGAATCTTGGGATGCATATCTACGGGACGAAAGACCGCAGTTTTGGCCCCAAGCAGGTCTACGAGAGACTCATGGAGCCGCCGTTTCACCCTGTTTCCTTTGGGACGATCTCGCAACACATCGCGTTTCATCCGATTGAGCTGCCACCAACCCGCGTAATTCTCATCCACCCCGAAGGCGGGCAAGTGATCGTGGAGCGCGAGCGCTTTCTGCACCATGAGGAACTAAACCGACCCCTCTCTTTTGGCCATGGACAGAGCTTTCCGATCGCCGAGTGCCTGGTCGTCTTCATGCACTGGACCGAGCATCCAGAGCGGACGATCACCTATCGCTTTGAGGAGCGCCCCACCGGGAAGGTCTTTGTTCTGCTCACGGACGAAGAAGTTCGCGCGGGGATTCCCACATCGCTCATGGACTTTCTCACCGGCGCGGACTTGCTGATTCAGGATGTCCAGTACTCCCAAGAAGAGTACGAAAAGGGAGGGAAAGCCGGTTTTGGTCATGGCACCCCCGAGTATGCGGTTCGTTTAGCGCGTGTGGCCTGCATTGGCCGTATTGGCTTCACCCATCACGACCCCCTCGCCGCCGATGGCCGTGTGGAAGCGCTCGTGACCGAAGGAATGGCTTTGCTCCAGCCGGACGAGAAACTCGAACTCTTTGCCTGTAGAGACTACGACCGCTACGACGTGTAGATTCTCAGGTACACTGGGTTATGAGCCATTCACTACCCACCCGCGCCCAGATTCTCGAAACGGCGTGTGAGAGTACCTGGGACTTAGAGAGTATCTTTCCCACCACCGACACCTGGGAGGCAGCACTCATTGCTGCCGATGCCGCTATTCCCAGCGCCGCCGCGTTTGCGGGTCGCCTGAGCGACCCCGACACACTCGTCGAGTACTTTGCGACTGCTGAGAAACTACAAACTCAGGTCAGTCACATTGCGGTCTATGCTCACTTGGGGTATGCCACAGACACTTCAAATACGGACGCTGCCGCCCGCACGGATCGGGCGATGGGACTGGCGACCCGCTTTGGGGCAGCGATTGCCTTCGCCGAGCCCGAACTTCTCGCCTTGGCTCCCGGGACTCTGACCGGCTGGGCACAGACTCACCCCAAGCTCTCCGGGCATGCCCATTACTTCGACCGTCTCAGCCAGCGTGCGCCCCATATTCGCTCTGGTGAGGTTGAGCAGGTGCTGACGATGGCCAATGATGCCTTCCGAAGCGCCAGCCGCATTCATGGGATTCTGTGCGATGCGGATCTGACTTTCACGGCGGCGGAGGGCGACCGTGAGATTGGGCAGAGCACGATTGGGAGCCTGCTCACCGATGCGGATAGACCTGTGCGTGAGAGTGCCTGGAAGGGCTATGCCGATGCCCACCTGGCACATAAAAATAGCCTCGCGCAGTGCCTTGCCACGGGTGTGAAGCAAAATGTCTTCACTGCCCGTGTCCGTGGCTACGAGTCCGCTCTGCATGCCTCACTGACACCCAACTTTATCCCGGTGAGTGTTTTTGACAACCTTATCGCCACGTTCCAGAAGAACTTGCCCACCTGGCATAAGTACTGGGGCTTGCGAAAACGGGCACTGGGCCTGGCGAAGCTGGCACCGTGGGACATTAAAGCGCCGCTCACCCAAGGCAAGACAGTCGTCCCCTACGCGCAGTCTGTTGAGTGGATCGCGGAGGGGATGGCTCCCCTGGGCCCGGAGTATGTCGCTGCCATGACCCATGGTGCCACCGAGGAGCGCTGGGTGGACTGGGCCGTGAACCGGGGTAAGCGCATGGGCGCGTTTTCGTCGGGGACGGTCGGAACGCACCCGTTTATCATGATGAGCTACAACGACGATGTCTTCTCGCTCTCCACACTTGCCCACGAGCTAGGCCACTCGATGCACAGCTACTACTCCCGCAAGAGCCAGCCCCCGCACTACGCGGGCTACGGGCTCTTTGTGGCTGAGGTGGCGAGCAACTTCAACCAGGCACTGACCCGCGCCTACTTGCTCGAAAAATTCGCCGACAACAAAGAGCTGCTGATCGGTGTCCTGGAAGAGGCAATGAGCAACTTCCACCGGTATTTTTTGGTGATGCCCACCCTCGCCCGCTTTGAGCGCGAGATCCATGAGCGGGTCTGGAACGGCGGCGCTCTGACTGCAACTTTTCTCACCGAGCGCATGGCTGAGCTTTTTGCCGAAGCCTTTGGCCCCGATGTGGCGCTGGAGGGCGAAGACCGGCAGCGTGTCGGAAGCACCTGGATGCAGTTCTCGACGCATCTCTACTCAAACTTCTATGTTTACCAGTACGCCACGGGGATCTCAGGAGCCCATGCACTCGCCCAGAACGTGCTAAGCGGTGGCCAACCCGCCGCCGATGCCTATCTAGGCTTCTTAAAGGCAGGAGGCTCTGACTATCCCCTGAACGTGCTCAAGAGCGCGGGCGTAGATCTGGCCTC
>NZ_JANNYP010000080.1:0-4611 GCF_031410135.1 Armatimonas sp.
TCCAGAAACGCCTGCCCGTCGGCGGTGTAGAGGTATTGCCCATACCCCCGGACAATCTGCAGCGGCTCCTGGTAGCTGATCGAGAGCGATGGCCCGATACTCTGATGTCGGCGAGTGAGCAGCGACGCATTGCCCTCAGGCTCGCCATTAATTCCGCCCGGCACCCCAAGAATTAAATTAGGGTCGGGGCAGACACCAGCGTAGAGCGCTCTCTCGGCGGGACGGGCGACCCCAGGAAAATCGCCCTCGCAGCCCAGCAAGTCCAGCAAAACCTGAAAGTGCAGGTGCGGCGGCCAGCCCCCGTTGTGTTCCCGTCGCCCCAGCGCCGCAAAGCACTGCCCCCGATCAATGTGCTGCCCAACACAAAGACTTGTCAGGCACGCGGGATCCAGATGCCCATAGAGCGTAAAAAAAGTCCGCCCCGTTTCCCCGGCTTGGTGTACGAGAATGACCGTGGGGCCGTAGTTGCCTGCACCACGATTGTCCACCACCGAGACAACGGTTCCGGCGAGCGGCGCAAAGACCGGCGTGCCGTGCGGCAAGAAAAGATCGGCCCCCAGATGAACCGTCCGGTGCTCCGTGCGCTCCAAACCCGGCTGATCAAAAGCGGGAAAGGCATAGAGCAGGCGCGGCTCCAGGTAGCGCCCCAGAACCAGCTCCGCCCCCGAGTCCCGGCGTTTCGCTTCCAGAATCACCTCGATCTCATCGGCGCTCCAGCGATCTCCGCCGCCCAGCTCCAGGCTACCCACGGAGAGGTCTATCAGAGTGCTCGGTTGGACGCGAGGGTCAATGGGGGCGATAGCGGCAAACTCCGCCGTGTTCGCGGCGAGCCAGTGCTGGATTGCTTCCGTATCGGGGTGGGCAGGAAGACCACAGGCAGCGCGGAGGGCGTAGTGGGCTTTTGTGGGGGAGATCGCTACCATGCGCGAAAGTAGCTCCCAGGCAGGGGCTTCGCTGATGGCGAGGTAGGTGTTCTCGGGGTGCGCCGTGCGCTCGATGGCGCTATTGACCACGCTCACGGCCAGTCGCGTCTGGATCAGTGTCCAGAGAACCGCCAGCTCGCCTTCAGTGAGCGGAAGCGTCTCGTGGTACGCGGCCACGAGGACGCAAGCGGCATCGAGCGGCGCGGCTTGGCCCATCAAGGCGTAGGCGGCGGCGATAGCGAGCTCGTTGATCAGCGCACTCTCGACCATGTCGCCTAGATCAATAAAGCCGGAGACCTCGCCGCCCTGCACCAAGATATTGTAGTCGTTGGCATCGTTGTAGAGCGCTTGTTTACGAAGTGTCGCCTGTTGCGGCACGAACTCACGATTATAATCGGCCAGTATTGCGGCGATGCGCTCGCGCTTCTCGCCTGCCTCCACACACTCTAAGTGCGCCTCGATCCAGAGCGCCTGGCTCAGATCCCACTTGAGTGAGTGCGCGAGCTGCGGGTGTGAGAAGCCCGCAAGGGCAAGGTCTACACGGGCAAGCGACTTGCCCAGGCTCGCGAGCAAGCGCTTGTCGTGGGGGCGGGCATGGGCGTAGAGCATTCCCGGGAGATAGCTAATCAGCCGCGTAAGATGCGCCGTGCCGGACTCTGAGGTGCATGAAAGCAGCGTCTGGCCGTTTTGTGCGGGCAAAAGGCGCGGAAACGCAATCTCGGGGAGCTGCTGCGTCAGATGCTCTAGCGCCGCGTTTTCCAGCTCCAGCAGACCGCGCTCCTGAGCCGCGTGGCTGAGCTTGAGCACCGCGACGGGGCCGCTTGCATCCGAGAGCAGGATGTTTCGATCCCACTCGCCGGGAAGCGCTGTGGCTTTAAGAGTAAGGCCGTAGTGCTCTTGTACCAGGGCTTCGGCTGCAGGCAGGGAGAAAAGCGGCGTGTCGTGGCTGGTGGTTGGCATAAGCGTGCTCGGCGCGATTGTAGCACAGGTACACTGGGCGTATGCAAACGGTGATTCTCCACGGCGGCGGGACGACGGCTGCCGAGACAACCAAGCGGCTGATCGAGCGTAGCGGTGGCCCGACAGCACGCATTGTGGTGCTGGCGCACACGGGCGAGGATGTAGCGGGAAAGGCCAAGCGCTCATCGGACTGGCTGCGGGAAAACGGAGCACAAGACGTGCTAGCTCCCGTGGGTGTTTCCGAGGCACTGGCCGCTCTGGAGAAAGCGGCGGGGGTCTGGATTCCCGGCGGCGATCAAAATGTCCTGATGGCAACGTTCGCAGGCACGGACCTGACGATGCGCCTGCGGGACAAGAAAGCCATTGGGGGCACCAGTGCGGGGGCCTCGCTGATGAGCGGCCTCATGCCAACCGGCGAGGGCGATAGCAAGACCATGCGCAAGGGCAGTGTGGAAATCAAGCCCGGTCTAGGCGCACTGCCCCATACAATTGTCGATACCCACTTCTTTGTCCGCCAGCGCACCCAGCGGCTGATCAATATGGTTCTCTCAAGCCCCTACCCCGTCCTAGGAATCGGGGTGGATGAGAACGCGTGGTGCGAGGTCTCCCCCGAGGGCTTTCTTCTCGTGCGAGCAGGCCAGGTCGCACTGGTTGAGGCACAGCGCATTCCCCCCAATGCCCCCCTGCTGGCGGGCAACGTCAAGATAAAGATTCTCGGGCTAGGTCAGTCACAAAACCTTGCCCAGCCGCTTGTGGTGTGAGAAGTCCCGCATTCCTGCCATAATCTAGGCATGAGCAAAGCAAAAACCTACTCCGCGACCCTGATACCCGGCGATGGGATCGGGCCGGAGGTTACCGATGTCGCCCTAGAGATTCTTGCGGCGTCTGGCGTCTCTTTCTCCTGGGATCGGCAAGAGGCCGGGGCCGATATCATTCCGCGCTTCGGGACACCGCTGCCCGATAGCGTCGTGAACTCCATTGTCAAGAACCACCTGGCCCTCAAAGGCCCGATTGGGACGCCCGTGGGAGAGGGGTTTCCGTCGGTGAATGTGGCGCTACGCAAGCGCCTCGGGCTCTATGCCAATGTGCGCCCGGCCAAGAGTATTCCCGGCGTGAAGACTCCGTTTCCGGGCATTGATATTGTCGTGGTGCGTGAGAACAGCGAGGACCTCTACGCGGGCATTGAGCACGTGGTCGTGCCCGGCGTGGTCGAGAGCATCAAGATTATCACCGATGTGGCCAGCACGCGCATCGCCAAGTTCGCCTTTGAGTACGCCCGCAATAACAACCGAAAAAAAGTGAGCGCGGTTCACAAGGCCAATATCATGAAGCTCTCCGATGGGCTGTTTTTAGACTGCTGCCGCCGCGTGGCGAGAGAGTACTCGGAGATTGAGTACCAGGAGGTGATCGTGGACAACTGCTGCATGCAACTGGTGACGCGCCCGCAGCAGTTTGATGTGATGGTAATGGAGAACCTCTACGGCGACATCATCAGCGACTTAGTCTCGGGCTTGGTCGGTGGCCTCGGCGTCACGGGCTCCGCCAATATCGGTGTGGATGCGATTGTTTACGAAGCCGTGCATGGCACCGCGCCCGATATCGCGGGTAAGGGCCTCGCCAACCCAACCGCCGTGGTCATGTCCTCGATCCTCATGCTCCGCCAGCTCGACGAGACAGACGCGGCCAATCGCATCGAGAACGCGCTTTTTGCTGTCTTTGAAGAAGGCAAGCACGTTACGCGAGACCTAGGCGGCCAAGCAGGCACCGCGGAGTTCGTGAAAGCGGTGATAGGAGCGATGGGCTAGCGCTTAGAATCGCTTCTCGAACACGCTCCTGCCAGTGGATTTTGTGCGGTGTTAGATCTAGAGCTTCGCAGGTTCCCCACAGCGTGGGTGAGGGCTCCAAAGACAGGGCGGCTCCCAGGAGCCGCCCTTTGTTTATGCGTGCTCGCCAGGCCCCAGCTCGTGGTTAAAGGGTTGACCGGGTATACCATCGGGCGAACCCCAGTTTGTGCACCAAGGTGAGGTACCGATAGGATTCATGATGTAATTTGCGCCGGTAGAAGGGCAAACCGGCTTTGTTCCCTTGATGTATTTATCCGAACCAACAAGATCATTCGGCCAAGACAGAGAGGTGTCCCCTTGAGGCTTTCGATTGTCTAATGCCCACTGTTCCTTTGCAGACTGAATCTGACGCAAATTATTGACACATGCCTTAGTACGAGAAGTAGCACGAGCACGATTGAAGCTCGGTATAGCGATGCTGAGCAGGATAGCAATAATTAGTATCACGATCATAATCTCCACAAGAGTGAAGCCTTTAGGGGGGGGTGTTGTCGTCATCGTATTTTCCTTTATAAACTCAGCGCCCACCGGCAGCTGAAAGAGCCGGGCGCTGGGTTCATCGGGCAAGTCATTCGTGTTCTGGCGAATCGCCGTTGAGCAAAGTATTGGCAGGGAATTTTGAGAAATTTGTTGCAGTTTTGCTAATATTTTGTTTTTTGCGAAAACCCAGTAGAAGGGCTAGGGCTCGGCTCAAAATATTAGTAAAATTGCAACACTCTTAATTGGCAAAACTGTAGGATTTACCCTAAGTACAGGACAAAAATTGTAGTGCCTTCTCGCGCTGACACTCTTTGACAGTTCTGCACAAAGAGGTCATCCAATTTTGGAGTGCGTCCAAGCCGAGGCGGAACAGGCAAATGGGGGCACGTTCATGCTTCAAGCAA
>NZ_JANNYP010000081.1:0-44420 GCF_031410135.1 Armatimonas sp.
GGCTTATAGACGCCGATTTCAACCGGCGGCAATTCGAGTGCACGCACTGCCCAGGGAAGCGCAGATTCGAGCTGGGTGCGCTGGACGGTACGAACCGTTGGGGCTCCTTCGGGTGGGGGCAAGCCCGCCATGCTCGCAAAAAAACCGGCGAGTGCAGCGGCCCATGGCCCGGCATTCGGGAGAATGGTCTCGGGGAGTGGGCCACCCTCGGAGTGCAGGCTGGGGAGCCAGCACGCGATGTCGGCGTCGCCGTTGCCCACGCACGACCAGTTCCAGTCGACGATGATGGCCCTCCCGCCCACAAAGCAGAGGTTGTCGGAGCGCACATCGAGGTGGAGAAAGTCGGTGCCGTCCAAGTCCAGGGCTTTTTCGGCGGCAAGAAGCGTCGGGAGGGCGTTTTCCAACCACGCGGCGCTACACAGCCCAAGCGATAAAAATGGCGCAGGATCGGCGGCGATAGCGGCCCAGCGCGTGAGTACGGCCCGCTCGGCTTCCAGCGTGGGAGTTTCTGGTGGAAGTGGCGCACGACGGACAGCGGCAAGCGCCATCAGCACTGTGTCCACTCGCACGGGTGTCCATGGAGGCGGCCAGTGCGCCTCACTCAGGTCTTCCAGCAAGAGAAACGGCTGATCCAGGTCGTCGTCCCAGCCCAGAAACTCCGCCAGAAATGACTGCGTTCCTAAGTGCTCATAGACCACGGCTTCGCGCCGTAGCCAGCGGGCCGTGTCCTCGGTGGTTGCCACTTTAGCAAAGGCGAAGTTCCCGTTTGCCAGCTCCAAGCGCAGACGAAGCGCCAGCGAGTAGCCGCCCTTTCGACGCGTCGCATTCACAATTCGCTGCCCGAGCGCGTGCTCCAGACGAGTTCGAAGAGGCGCAGAGAGAGCGACGTCACTCATCTTCGCCTCGCATGAGCTTATGAAAGCGCTCCCGGCGCGAGGGTTTGGCGTCTGGATCGGCTTCCTCGTCCTCACCCGGCGCAGTTTGCATCTGGCTTTGGAGGAGCTTGACTTGCTCCTTCGCAATCTCATCCATCACGGCGCTCTCTCCCGCATTGATCCACGCCATAGTCGCGGCAAGGCAGAGTTCTTTTAAATACGCAAACGAGAAGCCTTCTGTGGTAGCAGCTACTTCTGCGATCCCGGAGTCGGTGAGGTGTAGCGCCTCGGTTTGTTTTTCATTCCACAAGGTCAGATAGGCGGCTCGCTCACGCTCACTTGGAAGATCAAAATGATACTTTCGGTCAAAGCGCGACGGGCGCTCCAGAATCGCAGGATCGAGCCGCTCGGGGTAGTTGGTGGTTGCCACGACGCAGACCCCCGCGTTCTCCGCGAAACCATCCAGCTCATTGAGAAAAAACGAGCGGTTGGTGGGCTTGAGCAGCGCATCGAGGTCCTCCAGAACCAACACACACGGAGCGGTCTTTCGTGCGACCGAGAAAACCTGGCTGATACTTTCGTGCTCGCTCCCAAACATCCCCCGCGGCTCCAGGCTCCGTAGGTACAGCGCGGGAACTCCCAGTGTGTTGCAGAGTGCCTTGACGGTGTGTGTCTTGCCGTTGCCAGGTGGCCCAATTAGCAAAATCCCCCGCTTCCAGGGCACTCCGTAGCGCAGATAGACATCGCGGCGGGCGAAGAACTGCGTGAGATCCCCCCGAAGGGCCTCTTTTAGCCCCGGCGCAAGAATCAGATTGTCGAAAGTCGCCGAGCGAATCGCCTTAAAGAGGGCCCGATCTTTGCGCCACTGTCCCTGCTCGAAAACAAGCACCTCGGCGTGAGGCACCGACGACCACTCACAGACGGCAGCATAGAACCCCTCGATACTCTCACGTTTCTCCGCATGGAGAAAGTACAGCCGAATGGTGCTATGATCCTCCTGCCAGCTCACCTGAGTAAGCTCACGCGGCTCGCCCTCCCAAGTTACTTGCAGAAAGGCGTTTTCGGGCTTCTGTACCAGTCCAGTATCATCCGTTGCACAAACCATCCCCTCAGCCGCTGCCATCAGCTGTTCCAGCTCCGTGCCGCATCCACGCCACGCGGTGATCACCTGACTATAGCCCAGCGAAGACAAGGGCGTGAGGGTGCAGTGCCCTGCATCCACAAACCCATTGAGATCAAACCCACACGACGAGCACTCGACCACCACTTTATCTGGGAAGAGTTCCGTCAGGCGTCGTCCTAAAAAGCTGGCGATCGCGGGAGTTGGAAGCGAAAGAGCGGCTTCGAGTAGCGAGGGTGTCGTTAGTTCTGAAATTACTCTCACAGGACGCTCTCCAGCAAGCGGCGGCTGTTGGGATCGAGCGCGTGGGTATCGGCCACCTCGAAGCGGTTGTTGTCGGCGTCTATGATCAGCAGGTGCGACTCGGAGAGCCACAGGCAGCTCTCCGAGAGGTTCTGCACCACAAAATCGCGCTCGCCCCGGTCGGTGAGGGCGTGCCAGTAGGTCACCCCAAACTCCTGCCGGACGCTGGTCAGTGTCTGAATCCGTGCCGTCAGATAGCGCCGCGCCAGTTCTAGCTCTGCGATCTTGCGGCTCTCGGGTTCGAGATCCTCCAGTGAGGGAACCAGCGCGATCTCCTCGCTCTTGCCATCCAGCAGCGAGAGAAACTTTCCCGGACGGCGCAAGGGAGAAGACTGGTAGAGCGAGACTTTGGGGTAGGACTTTTCGTCGTCCACAGTGAGGCGCAGTACCCCCGGCGGATCGTAGAAAAGCTGGAGATTTGTCATGGCTTACTTCCCCATTCTTTGCTGGAGCAACAGAAGCACCGCCTGGCCGCCGTGGTAGGCCTCGTGGACGATCACATGGGTCATCAGCCAGCTTAGCGTGAACTCCCGCTCGCCACGCATTGCTGTGTGATTGGGGTTGTCCAGTGCCTTGATCAGGAGCTTCGTCTTCTCCCGTGTTTTGGCAAGCAGCGCTTTGTAAAAGCTCAGCGGATGCGGCGGCGGCGTGGGCCACTTGACAGCACCTTGATCAATCGCGGCATTTAATACCTCGGCTTCTAAGTCGTGATACGGTTCACCACAGGCAATGTGGTGCAGCCAGTAGCCCTCGACCTCGGCGATGTGCGTGAGCACCGAGCCGATGCTATGTCCGTCGGGGAAAGCTTGCCACATTAGCTCCGCCTCCGTGACATCGTCGCCCAGCTCTCCTAGCCACTCCTGGGTCGCTTGGTCAAGTTGTGTCAGCCAGTTGTTGATTTCGTTCATGTTTTTCTTTCTTGTCCCGCCGGTTGGAGCGGCGGGGTTACAGCGCCGCCACGGTCTCGGCCAGGGCTTTGTTCGTCTGGTTCTGGGTCTCGACGAGGCCGTAGAAGATCCCCTGTTTCTCCATCAGCTCTGCGTGGGTGCCGACTTCGGCGATCCTTCCCTTGTCAATCACGACCAATCTATCGGCGTTACGGAGCGTGGAGAGACGATGTGCGATGGCAAACGTGGTGCGGCCCGCGGTGAGGTTGCCGATGGCTTGCTGGATCTTCTTTTCTGTCTCCACGTCCACGGAGCTCGTCGCCTCGTCGAGGATTAGGATCTTCGGGTTGTGCAGGATCGCGCGGGCAATCGAGAGGCGCTGCTTCTCGCCACCAGAGAGTTTGCCACCTTTCTCGCCGACGTTCGTATCGTAGCCGTCGGGCTTCTGGACGATAAACTCATGGCAGCAGGCAGCACGGGCTGCCTCAATAATCTCCTCAAAGCCCGCGTCGGGCTTGCCGTAGGCGATGTTCTCGGCGATGGTTCCGTTGAAGAGAAAGGGCTCTTGGAGGACAATGCCGATGTGCTTACGGAGCGACTGGAGCTCAATGTCGCGCAGGTCGTGGCCGTCGAGGCGCACACAGCCACCATCGGCCTCGTAGAAGCGACAGAGGAGATTCACGGTGGTGGACTTGCCCGCGCCGCTCCGACCGACGAGGCCGATCAGCTCGCCGGGCTTGACGGTGAGATCAATGCCCTTGAGAACCGGGTTGGACTTGTCGTAGCCAAAACGCACGTTCTCAAAGCGAATCTCCCCCTCGACAGATGTCAAATTTACGGCACCCGGCTTGTCGTAGGTTTCGGACTGGGAGTCAATCACCTCAAAGACGCGCTCGGCTCCGGCCATGGCGCGGGAGAACCACTGATTCACCTGCCCAAACCACTGCAAGGGGCCGTAGACCTGCCAGAGGAGGATCTGCATCGCCATCAGCTTGCCCAGAGTCAGCTCGCCGTGGAGCACTAAGTAGCCGCCAAAGCCCCAGTTGATCAACGGCGCGAGGCCCACCAATATTGTTACAAAGGTCTCGGAGCGGTACCACCAGCGGTCTGCCGTGAGACCACTCTGCGCCAGCTCCGTGTTGCGGCTGCGGAACTTGTCCCACTCACCCTCTTCCCGCACAAAGGCTTTCACCACCCGAATCCCATTGAGCGACTCATTGAGCTGCGTGTGCAGGCGCCCCCATTTCTGGCCCACTTTATGGTACTTCGAGGCCATCGGCTTCCAGATCAGCGACATGAGCACGGCCACTAAGGGAACGGGCAAGAGAATTGCCAGTGTCAGCTTCCACGAGAGCAGGAGGCCTGAGACCAGCCCGCCAACGAGAGTCAGTGTGCCGGAGAGTAAATAGGGCACGCCGTCTACTAAGAAGCCCCAGACCCGGTCGGTGTCCTGGGTCACACGGCTCACAATCGAGCCCATCTGGCGCTTGTCGAAGAAGCTAAGCTGCAGGTGCTCCAGGGCGCGGTAGATACTGGCCCTTAAATCTTTAGCGATATTGGCGGAGAGAAACGAGGCATTGTAGTTCTTAAACCACTGCAAAAACGCCCCGAGTACCAGGGAAATCAGCATTCCACTCACATAGAGCCAGAGCTGGACACTGCCCTCCCCTAAACTTAAACCCGAGCGCGGCCCGAGCACTTTATCGGTGATGCCCTCGGTGAGCTTGGGCGTGGCGAACGTGTTGATCGCGGCCATCACCAGCGACGCAGTGATCACAGCAACGGCCTGAAAGCGATACGGCCCAAGATACGAGAGAATGCGCCGGAAGATCGCGGCACGCTGGACGCAGGCAGGACAGCTTCCATCGGGCTCGGGCAAGAGGCGATTACAGCGCTCACAGCGGGTCTTCTGGTGCGTGAGCTTGACTGCCAGCTCCTCGCCCTGCGCCAGCTGCTCGATCCCCCGCGCCAGCTCCGAGATCCGCGCCGAGACCCGCGCCGTGCACTCCACCAAGGGAAGTATCGTCCCGTTCTTGAGCGTCAGCTCCAGCCGCGCTCCACCCACCAGAGGCTCTGTTCGGGCAGACTTGATCTCTTCTAAGGGGACTTTGACGAGTAGCACGCCCGCGCCATCAAACACTCGCACTGAGTGCTGGTACAGGTTCACAAGCCGCTCGCCAAAGTGATGGTTCTCTTCATCCAGATCGGCCCGCTCGCTGAGCAAGAGCGGGTCGTCTTCATCGGAAGGGGAAAGCGATAGCGCAACGGATTCGGTAACGACCAAAGGCGTTCTCCTGGGCCAAGTTGGCCACGTGGCCTATATCGTACCTGAACAGTCGCTTGGTAAATGGCTGCGATCTTTTCCCCGCCGGTTGTCGCGGATTACCGGGTTCTTTTATCCCCGGTTTTTCGCGGCGAGAACCATGACTAGCAGCCCGAGCAGGGCAAGTGTCTCTTCGCTCTCCGAGAGTTCCGAGTGCTTTTCTAGCTCGAACTTGCTTTCAAAGAGCGAAGGTTTCTTGACGAGACGTAGCACTTTCGCATCACCGCGCTTGACCAGATAGGCGGGATGGAAGAGAAACGAAGTAGCAAGACCGATCACGGGAATCTCCCCGAGCACGGAGTCCATGACTTTGATCCAGGGGTTCTCCTCGTCTATTGCCAGGGTCGCGTTGTCCAGCCCGGACGGGCGGATCTGATAGTCAATGTTCCAGAGTGATTTCCAGCCGTTGCAGGTAACGTTCCCCAGCTCAGCCCCGGTCTTGGCGTCGGTGAAGGTGTAGACGGGGGAGACGGCAAAGACTTTCTTTGACTCAATATTGAAGAGCGGATCGGTTTGATTGGAGTCGGCAAAGATCGTGATCTTCTCTTTCCACGAAAGCTTTCGCTTGAGATAGCACACGGTATTGCCCGAGGCATCCGTGACCGTGAGCTGGCTGGTCAGCGTGAGTAGCTTAAACGAGACGGTTAATGGGTAGTTCATAATTTACTTAATTCCTTCGGGGCGGGTGTAGAGTGAGCGCAGGTCACGGATGCCGCGCTCAGAGTAGGGAACGCCGGTCTTCATCCAGTCCGGGCGGGGGGTGTTGAGGAGATAGTGGTCGAAGAACTCGGCCATGTGCACGGTCCAGTGCTTCATGTTCTCCCGGTTGGTCAGCCCGTGGCCCTCGCCGTTGTAGTTAAACATAAAGCCCTCCTTGCCCAAGCGACGGAGCGCCGAAAAGAACTCAATTCCTTGCGTCCACGGCACCGCGCCATCGGCATCGTTGTGGATCGAGAGATAGGGGGTCTGTACTTTATCCACCCAGAAGATCGGGGAGTTCTCGATGTACTTGAGCGGGTCCGTCCAGGGCGGGCCACCGATGCGGCTCTGAGTGCGCTCGTACTGAAACGCCCGGCTCATCCCCGACTCATAGCGAATCCCGCCGTAGGCACTGACCATGTTGGAGACGGCAGCTCCGGCTTCGACGGCACGGAAGAGATTGGTGCGGGTAATCAGATAGGTAATCTCGTAGGCTCCCCAGCTATGTCCCTGAATCCCGATCCGCTTCTCGTCCACGTTTACCAGGCGCAGGGTCTCTTGCACGGCAGGGAGCACACACTTCATCGCCGACTCGCCGGGGTAGCCCGTGCGGTAGGTGATGTCGGGGCGCAGGATGATATAGCCGTTGCTGACATAGCGACTCACGTTGATGCTGGTGCCCGCGCTAGGCCGGACGTAGTTATGGAGCTGATCGGCCATGCGCTCGTAGATATAGACCATGAGCGGGTACTTCTTGTTGGGATCGTAGTTCTCCGGAAGCGTGAGCACGGCGGGGAGCTTCTGGCCATCGCTTGTGGTGTAGGTGATGAGATCGCTCTTGCCCCAAACAAACTCGCGCTGCTGCGGGTTCGCATTGGTGAGTTTCTGCGCCTCGGGGAGCTTTTCGATAGTGGGAGCCAGCCACAGATCGGGGAACTGATCGAAGCGCTCGCGGGTGAAGAGAACCGTGTCGGCGTTGCGGGCCTTGACGGGCGGGCCAAATGAGCAGTCCTCCAAAACAAGCTTGGTAGGCCGTCCGTCTTTGAGGGATTCTAGCCGCCAGAAACCCTCCGCCCGCGACGCTTCGTCGGTGACGGAGAAGAGAATCGGTTTGTCGGTGGGTACAGCGGGCTTGTCGGGATCGAAGCCGAAGCGGCTCATGCGAAAGGTCATTCCCGCCTTCCGCCCGCCCGTCACCTGCCGCGCCTCGCCGTTTTCGGGATTCACCTCCCAGAGATCGTACTTGTCGTAGACCAGAATGGACTTGTCATTGGCGGTCCAGCCTGCCGAGCCGTAGGGCGGCGGCGGCGCGGGGTGGTCATCGTCCACGTTCCAGAGCTCATGGGGAATCTTCGCCCCCAGATTGACCACTTTCTCGCTGTCAATCCCACGACAGAGCCACGTCTTCTGCTCCTGGCTCCACCAGACCAGATACTTCTCGTTGGGCGAGAGAAGCGCCGCGCCACCCTGCTTGGTGAGCACTTTCTTTTTCGCTCCGGACTCTAAATCCACCAGATAGATATCGCTGTAGCTCTGATCCCAGGAGGTAAGCTGCTCGTAGGGCTTCGCATCGCGCCCCAGGCTCCAGCGCTTGGTCTCCTCGCCCACGGCAACGGTCGGCTGATCCGGTCCCGAGAGCACGCTGAGTTTTCCATTTTTGAGGTTCAGCAGCGCCGGGTAGCTGGGCTTGGTATTGACGCGGAGCTTTTGCATAGTCTGAAGTAGCGGATCTATGGAACTCCAGACGTCCACATTGATCGGCTCCACGGGGTCTTTGGGTTTAGGCTTGGCCTTGGGCGAGAGCGAGAGGCTCAGGCGCTGGCCGTCTTTGAGAAAGCGTGCGCTACCGCCGTCCGCGAGCTGCCAGCCCGCCGGAACGCCCGCCGTTTTCTCCGTCACCAGCTCCGTCGCCTTCGTCTCGCCTACTTTCCAGTGCCAAAGGCTAGAATTTTTGGGAACCGCCCCCCCATCCCCCGCCGGGCGGGGGGGAGCAGTGGAGGGATTTGGTGTCGAGGACGCGGCTTTGGGAGTGCGGAGGAAGATTAGCTGCTCACCGGCATCGTCCCAGTCCGTGCCACGCAGCTCGGCGGGGCCAGTGCTCAGGGCCACATCACCGTCTTTGCCTAGCTCTCGGACAAACAGCCCGTCTTTGGGGTCTTCCTTGCTGTCCACCACGTAGGCCAGGCGCGAGCCGCTCTTGTTCCAGGTGAAGTCCGTGACATCCACAAGCGTTGTGCTCTGCCCGGTGGCCAGCTCACGCACGACCAGATCGGCTCCTGCGGGCGCGGCAGGCGCTTGGGGCGTGGCACCCGGCGCTCCGGCAGGCCGTCGGCCTCCTTGGCGTCCTGCCGGCGGCTGATCTTTCCCCGGACCTGTAGCTCCCCCGCTCGCGGGGGCGGGGAGAGCGGCTTTCTCCACTTGGTAGGCCAGCCAGCGGCTTCCCTCACTTGCCAGCGTGAATCGCCGCACTTTCTCCACTGTCTCGGTCTTTCCCGTCGTCAGATCCAATATCCCCAGCGCTGAGGGAAGAGTGGGCTTTTTATCTTTGCGCGCCTTCTCGCTCTCGGCAAACGACGGCGCAATCGTGAAGACCACAAAGCGGCTGTCGGGCGTCACTTGAGGGCCGCGGCCACGAGGGATCTTGTACTCAGTAGCGCTGCTTGTGCTCCGAACGTAGAGCGTGCCATCGCCCTCGGTCGGCGCGATCACATAGACTGCCCACTTCCCGTCGCGCGAGAGTTGCGGCAGCTGGACACTCTTCCAAAGCTCGTAGTCGTAGTGCTTCAGAGGGCGCTTGGCGGCGCTGATGAGGGTGGGGGGCTGGAGCTGGTTGATTGTTTCGCCACCGTTGACACGAGCGGGCAAGGTCTGCTGGGCGTGGGACGTGGTGAGAGCTAACAAGCAAAAGGAAAGAGAAAAGGCGAGCCGGGTTCTAATCATGTCTGCAATTATAACGGTTTTCTGCTATGATTGACCCATGAAAATTACAATTTTGAGTATTGTTTCCCTGACTCTGGCGAGTGGGGCGTGGGCGCAGAGTGCTCCGGGTGGGCCACTGACACCGTCGGCAGGCTGGGCAGCACAGCGTGCGGGGGTGGGGCCTGTGGGCTCTCAGCCCGCGATTTTAGGCAAAGGCCAGTTTTTTCTCTCATCCCTTTCCAACTCCGCCATCCCAGGAAAGACTGAGACTGCTCTGCGCTACGGGGTGAGTGACAAGCTCTCTTTGGGGCTCTTGCACCTCCAAAAGCAGGGAACGACCCGCCCCAATCTCAACTACACACTCACCTCTGAGACGGTGGAGTCGCCCTCATTGAACGTCGGGTTCTACGACAATAGCGTCGGAGGAAAGGGCTCCGTGTTCTATGCCACGGCGGGCCGGACGATCTCGGACATGGGGCCTGTACAGTTCTCAGGCTACGTGGGTGTGGCCAAAGTTAGTGGAGAGGCTGCTCCCCGGCTTCTTCTTGGAGCTCTCATGCCGCTTGCCAACAGCCGGGTAACCGCATCGGCACAGTGGGAAGGCAAGAAACTCTCCCTCGGACTGGTAGGTGACGTTGGAAGGATCGGAAAGTATCCCGTGCGCCTTGGCTTAGTTGCGGTCGGAAACTCGGTCGGAACTCTTGGCGCAACGACTTGGGGGCGCTAAAAAAACGCTTTTCATTTCGGAGAGAAACGAGTACAGTAGTACTTGAATGAAACTTCGCTCGATTATTCCTTACACGGTTCTTGTTGCTGCCCTAGCGGGCGGTATTGTCTGGCGACTACAAGACAAGCGTGCTGTGGCAGGGGAGCTGGTTAAGTCCCAGGCAGCTCGTAAAAACTCTGCGCCTAGTGTTGTCCTCGCGGTGGCTGGGCCCCAAAAACTGGTTCAGACTCTGGAGATCATGGGCTCACTGGAGTCGCCAAGCACGGTGAAGCTGGCGGCGCGTTCGGCGGGGCGAGTTACATTTCTGGCGGTGCGGGAAGGCAGCACCGTCGCGGCAGGCCAGACTCTGGTGCGCATTGACCCGGTGGATCTGAAAGCGGCGGTCACCCAGCAGGAAGCAAGTGTCCCCGAAGCAAAGGCCCGGCTGGCGCAGGCGCAGGCGACTGTGGACACGGGGCGTGTTTCAGTGCTTACGGGAATTGAACAGCGCAGTGCTGCCGTGGAGAGCGCTCAGGCGACGCTGAGCCGCGCTCAGCAGAGCCGTGATGCCCTGCTCGCCGCCGCCAAAGCAGCCGTCGCCGATGCCGATGCCCGCGTGCAGAGTGCGCGCGTGGTGGTGGAGAACGCGAAAAACGACCATGCGAGTGCCCTTGCCAACCAGAGCAATCTGAAGGCCAAGCTCACCCGCGCCGAGTCGCTGCTGGAAAAAGGTTTTGTCGCCGCCCAAGCGGTCGAAGATGCCCGAACCGTGCTGGATGTCCAGGGAAATGTCGTCGCCACAGCGCACGGGCGCATTGCAACCGCGGAGGCCGCGCTGGAGTCTCAAAAGGCACTGTTGGCGGCGGCAAAAGAGCAGGTGACTGTCACGGAGAAGGGGGCAATCGGCGAGATTGGAACAGCGAAAGCCGCCAAGAAACAGGCCGAGTCCGCGCTGGTTTTAGCGAAGTCGAATCGCTCTCAGTCCGTGGCTATGCGGGAAAATATCGCAGCACTCCGGCAGTCCGTGGCGGCGGCGGAAAGCCAGCTCACGCAGGCACGTGCCCGGCTCGCTGAGACGGAGCTTCGGAGCACGATCTCGGGGATTGTCACCGCCAAGCCTGTGGACGAAGGCTCCAGCGTGACGGCAGGGCAGACGATTCTGACCATCCAGCAGCTCGACAGCCTCTACCTCACCGCGAGCGTCCCCGTGGAGCAGAGCAGTGCCGTTGGCATTGGCACCAAGGCGGAGGTCGTACTCGATGCCCTGCCCGGCAAGCCGTTTCTCGCGACGGTTGCTGAGGTGAACCCTGCCGCCGATCCGCAGAGCCGCCAGTACACGATCCGCTGTAAGCTGGAAAATGCAAGCGGCAAGCTCCGTCCCGGGATGTTTGCCCACCTGACACTAGAGCTACGGACGATCAATGCCGCGGTGGTAGTCCCCAGCGATGCGGTCAAGACAACCCCGAAAGGCTCTACAGTCACGGTGGTGGATGCCGAGAACACGGCCTCTGTCCGTCAGGTAACTCTTGGCACCAAGGTCGGCGGTGCGGTTGAGGTTCTGTCGGGAGTCGCGGCGGGAGAGCGTGTCGTGACTCTTTCCTACTCACCCGTCAAAGACGCCCAGAAAGTTAAAACCGCCGAAGGCGCGGCCAAAGGCCCCAAAGTAGGACGTTCACCGTCCGATGCGTCGTCCGAGGTGAAGAGATGAACCTAGCGCGGTTTTCGGTGCAGAGACCCGTCGCCGTGGTGATGCGCATTGCGGCGCTGGTGCTACTGGGGGTTGTTTGTCTGACGAAGCTCCCTGTGGACTTGCTGCCTAAGATCACCATGCCGACAGTGGTGGTCAATACTACCTGGCCCAATGTGGCTCCCGAGGAGATGGAGACTCAGGTCACGCGGCCCATTGAGCAGGCTGTCTCGGCGGCTCCGGGAATCCAGCTAGTTACCTCGAACTCCACGACGGGCGGCTCGTCGGTGCGGGTGCAGTTCAACTGGGGGACGGATATTGGCCAGGCCGCCATTGATGTGCTTCAGCTTGTCCAGCGCGCCAAGCAGCAGCTCCCGGATGACCCGACCCTCCAGGCTCCGGTTGTCTACAAGTTCGACCCGGCGACCCTGCCCATTCGTATCTATGGTGTCTCGGGCATCTCAGATATTGTCAAGCTTCGTAGCCTGCTGGCCAACGAGGTCTCGCCGCTTTTAGCGTCTGCTGAGGGAGTCGCCACGGCCACGGTGACCGGCGGCCAGACACGCTCGATCATCATTGAAGTAGATCCGGTAAAGCTCCAGGCCTACGGTCTCTCGATTGACCTAGTACAACGGCGACTGGTGCAGGAGAATATCAACGTCCCCGCCGGGATCGCGCGCCAAGGTGACCGCGAGTTCACCATTCGCTCGGTGGGGTACTTCAGCAGCCTCACCGATGCCGAGAAGATCACTCTGGCGCAGGTAAACGGCCAGCCTGTGCTTCTCCGAGATGTCGCCACCGTTGAGGACAGCCACCTGGAGACGCGCATCCTGACCCGGCTCAATGGCGAGCCTGCCGCAAGTCTTGCGATCACGAAGCAGAGTGAGGCAAACACGGTCGCGACGGCTGAGGCCATTGAGAAAAAAATCGAGCAGGTCAACAAGCTCTACCCGCAGCTGAAGTTCCAGGTTGCCTACGACCAGTCGGGGTTTATCCAGAACTCGGTCACCGACTTGCAGCACACGGCGATTATTGGGGGCGTGCTGGCGGTTCTGATCCTGCTGTTTTTCCTCCGCAATCTTCGGAGTACTTTAGTGGTGGCGCTCTCGATTCCGGTCTCGATCTTCTCGACGTTCTCGCTGCTCTACTTCTGCGGCTTCACGCTCAATACGATCTCGCTCTCAGGCTTGGCACTGGCGGCGGGGCTGATCGTGGACGATGCGGTGGTGGTGCTGGAGAATATCTTCCGGCACATCGAGCGTGATAAGCAGTCTGCGGTGGAAGGGGCTGTCTCGGGGGCAAGCGAGATCACGAGCGCCGTGGTGGCTTCGACGATCACGGTGATGGTGGTCTTTTTGCCTATCCTGCTCATCAAGGGCCAGACGGGGCAGATGTTCACGCAGTTCGCGCTGGTCGTGATCTTCTCCATGGCGGTCTCTCTTTTAGATGCGACCACACTGGTTCCGATGTTAGCATCGCGCCTGATCCACCGCGAGGAGCTGGAGCAAGAAAAAGAGAGGCCGTCACGGGGCTTTTTCGGCTGGGCGGGACGCTATCTCGACAGCCTGGATGCCAACTACCGCCGCCGTCTTGCCTGGGCACTTTCCCGCCGCTGGTGGGTTTTGGCGGGCGCGGCGGCGATCTCTCTGGCGAGCTACTTATTTGTCCCCCTGATCGGTTCCGAGACACTGCCTCAGACCGATAGTGGCGACTTTACGGTGAGTGTCAAGCTTCCCATCGGCACCGCGTTTCTCAAGACCAGCGAGACCATGCGAGAAGTCGAGAAGCGTATCTTGGCCAACCCCGATGTTGAGACGGTCTTTGCCGCATCAGGAGCGACCCTGAGCCTGCGTGGCTCGGTGCGCGATCAGGCGGGCCACATCGGAAGCGCTACCGTGCACCTCAAGGCCAATCGAAAGCTGCCCACACAGCAAGTCATCAAAGATGTCCAGAAGAGCCTGGGGAGCATTCCGGGCATCCGTGCCACGGTCTCGCCCTACGACCTGGTGACGCAGCTTCTTACCGGGGGCGCGACCAACATGGAGATTGATGTCTTTGGGCAGGACAACAAGTCGGTTGCTGTCCAGGCCAAGAAGGTGATGGAGGCGCTCAAGGGGGTACCCGGTCTGGAGGCGCTGGATCTTGGTGTTCAAGACGCGACCCCGGAGCTTCAGTGGAAGATAGACCGGGACAAAGCATCGGCGCTGGGCGTCTCGTTTGCGGACATTGCCAATGCGATCAACTCCAGCACAGGCGGCGCACAGGCGGGCTACTACTTGGAGAAAGGCTACCAGTACCCAATCTACGTGATCCTGCCCGAGAAAGACCGCAAGTCGCTGGAGTCACTGGCAAACCTGCCGATCAGCCCCAAGAGTGGGGGGAAGCCGATCTTACTGAGCCAGGTCGCCACGCCGTTTGAGACCGTCGGCCCCAACGAGATCACGCGCTTGGATCGGCAGCGCTATATCGCGGTGAACGGAAGGCTGGCAGATCGTTCCCAAGGCGATGTGGAGGCTGATGTGCGCCGTGTGCTGGAGAAAATGGAGTTTGCGCCGGGCACGTACTGGGACTTTGGCCAGAACCAGAAGCGGCGTGGCACCGAGTTCGCCGGTCTGGGAGTTGCTGTGGTGCTGGCCGTGGCGCTGATCTACATGCTCCTCGCGTCGCAGTTTGAGTCGTTTGTCTACCCGCTGATCGTGCTGACCTCGGTGCCGCTCTGCGCGGTGGGTGTGGTGCTGGCGCTCTTTCTCACGGGCCGCGCGTTTGGAATCACCGCCTTTATTGGCCTTCTGATGCTCGTTGGCATCGTCGTGAAAAACGGGATATTGCTCGTGGACTACACCAATCAACTACGAGAGCGGGGCACCCCGCGCGATGAGGCCATTCTCACCGCCAGCCCGACCCGCCTGCGCCCGATTCTCATGACCACATCGGCAGCCGTTCTGGGAATGCTCCCACTTGCACTTGCACTCGGCCAAGGCTCCGAGACCCAGGCTCCGCTGGCCACGGCAGTGATCGGCGGCTTGATTACGTCCACGGTTCTGACGCTTTTTGTCGTCCCCTGTGTCTACACGCTCTTCGACGACCTCGGCCAGCGCCTCCGCCGCCGCTGACCGAGGGGGCAGACTTAGTTTTCAGGAAGCCAGAACGCTGCATCGTCGTGTTCCCCGGGAGGAGGAGTTACCCGTCGCCCTTGCGGGTTCCGCCTGCCCTCTCGTACGGCCTTAGTCGTGGAGGAGAATTTCCCGAGCCTCTTTTGGGGTGAGGGGCCGACGCGCTCCATGACGAACATGCCGAATCCAGACAACCGGGCCATCATCGCGATCTTCGATACTGAAGAGAATGCGCCATGGGGTCGCATCGGGGGAGCGCCGAAAGATCAAGTGGCGCGTTTCTTGCGAAAAGTGCGCCCTCTCTGGCACAAGAGGGCAGCGGGAAGGGAAGTTTGCCAGTGTTGCGCGGGTGGCTTCGTAGGCATCAAACCACGCAAGAGCCTGCCGCACAGATGCCTCGGGGGTGGGGTCTTCCTCCGTGCCGTCATGCTCAGAGAGCCAGCTGAGTGCCGCTTCCACATCGCGGGTGGCTCGCTCCGTGGGACGGATCGCGTAAGTCTTGGGTTCCTCGGGCTCACTCATGACGTACGCGGAGTAGCAACGGTACGCTTTGTTTGTTGGTGTGCTTTTAGCCAAGGGAACTTTGCTTCAAGCCGGTCGGACTCCTGCTCACATGTCAGAGTGCGACCCGTCGCGATGTCGTCGTCGGACTCTTTGAGTGCCGCAAGTAGCTCCTCAAGCGCCTCGCCTTCTGCTTCCACAACCTCGGGTGAGTTTTCTTGGGGCACGATACCAAACGCATGAAGCACTGCCATCCGCGCTCGTGCCATGCCTTCTGGTGTCGCCGTGAGAGCCACCACTTCCTCCGGGAGTGCGTCAATTGTCAGTGTCATGATGGCTATTGTACAGGCAAAAAAAGCCCTCTAGCTACCCGTCGCCCTCACGGGTTCCGCCTGCCATCTCGTACTGGCTGCTGTCTTTGCCAAACGCGACACCTACCCCGGCCAGCATCTTCGTCGAGCGTTTCTTGAGTGTCTTCTCCACGGCTTGCAGCTCGTTGAGCGCATTGTCGGCAGCAGCGAGCGCTTGGTTGTACGCATCTAGCTTGGCCTGCACTGCGGCGATCTCGGAGTCATAGGTGGCAAGTGTGTTGCCGTGACCCAGGTCAAGCGCGGGGTTAATCTTGGCTAAGTTCGCCCGCCGGGTAAGTGCTGCCTCCAGTGCAGCAGACGTTCGTCGTAGTCGTCCCATACATTTCTTCCTTTGTGAAGAGCATTAGGGAAATTGTAAACCAAAAGAGAGAAATCATCAACCCAAAAAAAGAAATTGCCTACCCCTTTTGGGTAAAAGGGTAGGCAATTGCAGAAATAGGGTAAGCGATTATTTGCGGCGGCGAGCCACAACCCCACCCACCATGCCCAGGGCGAGGAGTGCGAGAGTGCCGGGCTCGGGGGCGGAGCCGCTGAGGAGGGTACCGTTGATACGGAAGGCAGATTGTGTACCTGACGAGATAGACCAAACCCCTACTGTAGAACTTCGAGATGCTACCATCCCATTCACCACAGGAGTACTATGGAGCCAGAGCACAGAGGAGTCGCTACTCACTGGTGAACCTGTAAGCCAGTAGTTAGTCCCTGCATTCACCGCTCCCGAGGCGACAAACGACTTGATGCTGGCTGTTCCCGTAAAGGTGATGGTACCGCTGGCGATGACCGTGCTACCCGGCCGACCACTTGCGTCGTTCACGACCTGAAAATTTGTTGTGCCACCCCCCATGAAAGTCACTCCCCCCACGTCGACACTGGTAAGCGTGAAGGAGGAACTCGGAGTAAACCGCATCGCTTGTTCTCTATAACCTAAAAAAATACCAGAACCGTTTATGTCGTAGCCACTTGACCCACTGAAGGAATTTCCCGGCCCGAAAGTGGAGTAGACCACATCTGCCCTTGCGCTTTGTGGAAGTGCCCCGATGGCAAGAAGGGAGAGCGCGGCGACGAGTCCGCGTGTTGTCGAGAAATGCGTTGTTTTCATAAAGTTGCTTTCTTTAGTTTTGTGGTTGGTCTCAGATGGTCTGAGCCTCGGATGTGGTGTGTTTGGTGTGGATCTCAATTTCGGGGCTCTGGAGCGTGGCCTCGCGGATGCGGGTCGTCCAGTCCGGTTCGTAGTTGGTGACGAGCACCCCCTTGACTCCCTGCCTCCAAGCGAGCAGGATCGAGCGGGGCTCATCGTCAAGAATCAGGTCGTGACCCCGGCACGGGGGCCAGAGAGTCTCTTGCGGCTTACCAAAGTGGCTCAGGCCAAGCGCTTGGAGGTCTTTGGCGAAGCGCTGTTGTTGCTTCTGGAGGGTTTTCCGTGCCCTCCTGTGAGCCTGCTTGAAGGTGATGACGCGGCGCACGGGGAGCCCCGCGAGGCGGCATCAGAGCAGCAGCTTCCAGGAAGGCAGCTCCGAAAGCGAGTAGAGCGTGACCTCGTGGCCCGCATGAGCCAGATCCCGGAGCAGGGCGCATGCCTGGGTGCGGATGCCACGGGGGAGCAAGAGCTTGGCAAGGTAACCGGTGCGCTCACAGGGGAACTCTCCACACTCGGCAATGAGGGTTCCTTCTAAATCAACCGCGATTTTCATAGACTTACCTTCCTGGTAAGAATCCTAGCAAGCAAGTCCTAACAAATCCCTAACAAGTCCTAACAAATCTTTGCAATAGGTCTTCGGTGACTCTTTTGCTATGTTATACTGCCGATGTGAAGAGGGATTTGAGCTTGTACAGAATCGAGCTTCGAGATAATCTTAGGGTGTTCCACGAAGACGCTCTGGTGGACAAGTTCCGGACACGTAAGGTAGCAAGTCTGCTTGCCTACCTCGCCCTCCATCCGGGAAACCAGAGCCGCGAGAAGCTTCTGGAGGTGCTCTGGCCGGAGCTGGATGCGGCGCGCAACACACTTTCTACCAATCTAAGCTACTTACGGAGGGCAGTCGAGAAAGGGCTTGGCCAGCCCGAGGGAGCGCTGATCTGCGCGACCCGCGATACCATCGGGCTACAGCACGGAAACTACACCGTCGAGAGTCCTTCCGACCCAGAGCGACTCCTGCCCGGTTTCTACGATGACTTCGTGCTTCAGGCGAGGGAAAAACTCAAGGAGCGCCTCCGACAACAGGATGAATCCTTCGCGACTACAGTTCAGGCCATCGAGCCACTGCCCGCAGAGCTTAGCCCCTACCTGGGACGCCAGGATCTGAAGCAGCAGGCGAAGGAGCTGCTGGGACGGACACGACTCTTAACGTTGGTAGGGACGGGTGGAGTGGGTAAGACCCGCCTCGCCCTGGAGACTTTGCAAACCTGCGAGCAACAGGGACAGACGGTTGCATGGGTGGAGCTCTCCTCCCTGACCGAACCGGAGGGCGTCGCGGTGAGAATTGCAAGCGCGCTCGGGCTTGCCAACACCCAAGCGCTCCTGCCGACCTTGCGACATCTGCCCCTCGTGCTGGGCTTGGACAACTGCGAGCACCTGGTACTGGCCGCTGCCAAGGAGTGTGAGCGACTCCTCCGCGCCTGCCCCCAGCTCACCATACTTGCCACCAGCCGCGAGCCTCTCGGGATTCCTGGAGAGACGGTTCTGCGCCTGCCCGGTCTGACGGAGGCGGAGTCCGCCCTCTTGTTTTGTGAGCGCGGCCAGCGAGCACAGCCGGGTTGGGAGCTGACCCCCGAGGATCGTCCCTTGCTCTCCCTGCTCTGCCTGCGCCTAGACGGCCTCCCGCTGGCACTGGAGCTGGCGGCATCGAAGCTGAGGACACAGTCGCTCTCGGAGCTGGTGCAGCGCCTTGAGAAGCGACTCGTCACTCTCACCAGCGGGAGCCGGATCGCCGAGCCCCGCCAGCAGACCCTACGCGCGGCAATCGCCTGGAGCTACGACCTGCTCACCCCGGAGGAGCGTCTCCTCGTGGTGCGCCTGGCGGTGTTTCAGGGAGGCTGGAGCCTAGCGCTTGCCGAGGCCGTCTGTGGCGGCGAGGGGCTTGCCGCCGAGCGAGTCGCGGCACTTCTGGACAGCCTCGTGGACAAGAGCTTGGTTCCGCTTGATATGGCAAGGGGAGTGCCTCGCTACCGCTTTCTCGAGACGGTTCAGGAGTTTCTGCGTGAGCAGTTTGTCGCATTGCCAGCTCCTGAGCAGCTCCGCCTGCGCCATGCCCACTTTGAAGCCATCTTCGCCCTCGCTGCGGACTATCCGGGACGTAACCTGGAGCGACAGCGGCGCTGGGCACGTCAGCTCAACTTGGAGCAGGATAACACCCAGCAAGCGCTCACGTTCTGTTACGAGCATCAGCCCGAGCGGGCACTCGCGTTCTGCAACCATGTGCGCGTCTATTGGGAACTTCGTGGCTATTTCCAGATGGCCCGCCAGCAGTATGAGCTTGCCCTCTCCCTGCCAGGAGCACAGGCCCCCACGGGCGACCGTGTGACCGCCCTGCGCGAACTCTCCAACGCCTACCAGCGCATGGGAAACTGGGCCACTGCCGAGGCCGTTCTCGATAGGCTTGCAGAGCTAAACCGGGCGCTGGGTCAGCCCCTCGATAGCCAGACCTGCCGCGCGACCCTCGCCTTCAATCAGGGAGACTGGGAGCGGTCACGGCGGCTCTTTGACGAGGTGCTGCACTACGCCCGGACGGAGGGAACCCGTGCGGAGCTAGATCATGCAATCGGCAGTATGCTACAGCTCCTGTTGGCACAGGGGGAGTATCCCGCCGTTCGTGCGCTTCTTGAGGAACACCGGACGCTGTTTAACCACCCGATGTTCCTCACTATCAACCAGGCGGCTCTAGACGTACTGGAGGGAAACCTGCCCGCTGCCAAGATAGGGTTCCGGACGGCGTTCTCGGTGTACCGGGAGCTGGAGAGCCATCGGGAGCTTGGCCATTTAATCGTCAGTATTGGGCTACTCGCCTACCGTGAAGGCGAACAGGAACGCGCGGCTCAGCTCTTTGGCGCGAGTGAGGCCTGGTGCGCGTTCTACGGCTTCACGATCGAGCAGCCCGAGTGTGGGTTCCGCCAGAACAATCTTGCCGCCCTGCGCCGTGAGCTGGGTGAGGAGAGGTTTCTGTCCGCTTTGACCTTGGGGCGTGATCTCAACCCCGAGTGCATCCTCTCCCTGATGGAAAACACCCTCTTCGACGACCTGGGCCAGCGGCTCCGTCGCCGCTGACCTAGGGGGCAAGGGTGGTACAATTCAGATGGAAATACTCTCATGGAAGACATCGAACTTTCCCCAGAAGCGCGACGTGAACAAGACGCTCTCCGCGCCTCCACGCAGCAAATGCGTGTGGAGCGGCTTGAACTTGAAGCGCAAAATAATGCCCTACAAGCGCTGATTGAGCGCGAGCGGCGGCTGAGTGTGTATCTCAAAGAAGCACTTGCGACATCGCGTGCAGAACGCCAAGCCATCGAATCCGAAAAATCGCGCTTGCTCCAAACTATTGGAAGTGCCTGATGCGTCGTGCGCTGCGTCAGTCCGTTCGCTCCCGATTCAACTTTCGATGTGGCTACTGTGGTGTCAGCGAGACGAATATAGGTGCGGAGATGACAGTGGACCACTTCGTACCGCGCGTTCAGGGAGGCGAGGATACTCTCGACAACTTGGTTTACTGTTGTCATGCGTGCAACGAATTCAAGGGAGATTATTGGCAAACCGAGCTGGATCTATCTCTGCTTAACCCCCTACTTGATTTTATGGTGGCCCACTGCCGTCTACAAGAAGATGGCACTGTGGTTGGTTTAACAGAGCGCGGTAGAAATCATCTTCAGGTTTTACATCTCAACCGGCCTGAGCTGGTTGCCTTTCGCTTGGAACAGCAGGAAATTGCTCTTTTGCGCCAGCGAAACCAAGAGTTGCGTCAGATGCTAGAAGTCGCCATGCAGATTAACCAGCACCTCGAAACGGAGTTAGAACAATAGACAGGCACCACGTAGCCTGCAACTCACCTCGGATCGAAGCCGTAGCTGGTGAGCAGGGGATCGGCGACACCGTCTTCCAGCGCGGCGCAGAGGTAGTGGTAGGCACGGCTTTTGAGCGCCTGTGCTTCCTCTAGGGCGGCGTTCTTGGCATCGGTGACCGTGGCTCGACCCCCAACCGACGCGGTGTGCTTGTGGGCGGTGATGGTGGCGAGATAGTCGGCGGCGGCGCTCACATCGGCGGGGCGCAGGTGCATGGCGGCGGGCGTGGTGGCGGCGCTGCCCAGGGTGACAAAGGCGCTTAGGTGCGTCTCAATCTCCGCATGGTTGAGCTCTCCCCGGAGCCTGTTCTGGAGGCCGTAGTGCGCCAGTGCCTGGCTCTGGTCCACACTGCGCGGAAGGGCCTTGAGATAGCGGTTCACATCACGAATCAGCACCTCGCCGAGTCGAAAAGCCTCTTGCAGGGTGTGGCTACTAGCGATCCGTGCTCCTTCGGTTGTGCCTTGGGCCTGCACTTGGGCATCGAGGGTCGTAATCGCGGTGTCGAATGGGGTGCGAATCCAAGCGGGGAGCCGAAGGCGGGCGTTGGTGGGGGAGGTGGCATCGTCCTGGGCCGCACACTGGCGAAGCTGGGCGAGGGTAGAGGCAACAAGGGTAGACATGGTGTCGGGTTCCTTTCGAAGGCACAGACCTTCCGTGGGAGCGTCTTGCTCCGGTAAGTAAAGTATACCCAAATTGGTCGGTGCGCCTCAGGGTCGAGATTTTATTCCTCCGACCATGGTCGCTATGCCCAACTCTCGTCCTCGCACCCATCCGACCACGGTCGCCACTTTACGGTCTTGTCTTTGAACTGTTCCTACTGTGGTTGCTATGCAGAATTTTCGAGCTTGAATCGTTCCGACCACGGTCGGCAAGGCACATACTCGTTGCTTTGGTAGGCCGACCTTGGTCGGAAGGAGTCCCGCCCGTTCACCCTGAGGGTACCCGGGGCGGGACTTAAGAGTGTCGCAGGCTCCGCTGCAAAGGGCGTGCCGCCCATACGAAATTCTATATGGCCGGAACGGCCTTCACAGCTTTAGCTCTCCAGTCCCGCCCCTCCAACGGGCGGGACTACTTCCGCCGCCGTCGCGCCAGCACGAGCGTCCCACCGAGAGCCAGAAACGGCAGCGTGCCAGGTTCGGGTGCGGACGAGGCGAAGAAATTGAAGGCACGATTTGTAGCCCCGTTGTTCCCCCAGGTTGTTGGGTTTACCCCGTTACCAGCCACCGTTTGAAAACCTGTGCTGGAGCCGCTATCCATCCAGAAAGTCGAAGTGAAGTCGGCTCCATCGGTGATCCCATTTTCTCTAATTCGAAACCAGTAGGTACCCGCAGTTAGGGTCTGGCTGGGAACCGAGAAATCGGCCTGAAAGATGCTAAAAGTTGACCCAAATTTTAAGCCTGTGTCTGTCAGCGTGACGGCACTGGTGGTTCCCGACGCGAATATCGTACCGGGCAGCCCAGCGTTGTTATTATAAATCAGCCAGGAGAGCGTCCCACCAAAGTTATTTAGAGTATTATTGGGAGCAGAAGTATCCATAAGCCAGACGCGTACTTGATCGAAGCTTCGCGTGGAGCTAAAAACAAAATCGTCCGCAATAGAAGCGCTCGAAATATTCTTAGCGTTACCAGTAGATAAGGCACCGTTGGTGTAGATGAGGGTCTGTGCGTGTGCGGCGTGGGGTAGAGCGACAGCTCCGATCAGTGCCTGTACGGCGAGTGTCTTGAGAAGCGTAGAGCGAGATAGATTCATTAAGATGGCTTTCTTGTGTGCTGTCTTTTCTAGTAGGGCGTTCTGCCCGGTCGTTGGCCTAAGCGGCCTGAGTCTGCGTGGAAGTCTCGATGTCTTGGCTGGTGAGCGTCGCCTCTCGGATACGCGCCGTCCAGTCGGCATCGCGGTTGGTGACGAGTACGCCGCGCACGCCGGAGCGCCAGGCGGCTTGGATGTGGTTGGGCTCGTCGTCGAGGATCAGGTCGTGGCCGTAGCAAGGGGGCCAGGTAAGCTCGCTGGCCTTTCCGAAGTGCGTGAGGCCCAGCGCTTTAAGGTCTTTGGCAAAGCGCCTCTGCCGCTTTTCGGCATTCTTGAGCGCCCGCCGCTTCGCTTGCTCCAGCGTGATCACGCGGCGAAGAGGGAGCCCACTGAGGCGGCACCAGAGGAGTAATTTCCAGGTAGGCAGGGCGTTGCTAGAGTAGAGCGTGAGGGAGTGCCCGGCGTGGGTAAGGTCGTGCAAGAGGGCGCGGGCATTTCGGCGAATGCCTTTGGGCAGTAAAAGCTGCGCGAGGGCGTGGGGGCGCTCGCAGGTGAACTCGCCGCACTCAGCGATGAGGGTTCCTTCCAGGTCAATCGCAATCTTCATAGCACACTGACAATAACACCAGGTTCAGATCGGGGCGAAGGATATGAGCCAACTTGCAACGCATGAGCCAACTTGCAACGCTTGACTTGCTATATAATTCGAACTGCTATGATCGGGGAAACACTCAGAGCCGCACGAGTGCGGCAGGGGCTGTCGCTAGGGGCGCTCGCGCTCAAGGCGGGGGTGAATAAGTCCACCCTCTCGCGCTGGGAATCCGGCAAGACCGTGCCCTACGCGCCGGAACTCAATCGGGTGATGGAGGCACTAGATCTCTCGCCCGGCCAGCGCATGCAGTGCCGCCAAAGCCTGGATGCGCCCCGTGCCCTTCTGATTGAGCATGGCGCGGCGCAGACGGCACCGGTGAGCAGTGGCGAGCTTCTGCGGGCGCTACGGGTGCGCTCGGGGGTGAGCCAGGATGCAGCAGCGCAGGCGGCGGGGGTGACACAGAGCATGGTCTCGCGCTGGGAGGCGGGGGAGTGTTGGCCGGAAGGCGACAAGCTCCACGCGCTGTGCTTTGCTCTGGGGGCCACAGAAGACGAGCTGCTCTTTCTCACTGTGCGTGCCTGGCAGCAGCACGAACCGCTCCCGCTCGACAAAGAGGCGCTCGATAGCATTGTCCAATATTTGGACTACCACGACACCACGCCCGACCGTTCCCTGATGTATCTTGCGCTGGCCGGGCGCTACCAGACTCTCTACCAAGAAAGAAAGCTCAGCGAGGTCGAGGCGAGCGATATCTGGGGCATCTACGGCTACTATCTCTCCTGGCGCTTCAACCGCCACGCCGAAGGAGCACAGTTGGCGGCCCCGGCACGGGAGAGCCTCAAGCAGACCCGTGGGCCGCTGAGTATTGGCCAGTTGGAGGCCGTCACCGCAGCGGTGGAGCATGGGCGACACGGCAAGCAGGGAGCGGATGCCCTACGGCTTCTCTCCGAGGTCGAGCATCGCATGCAGCAGACGCACCGTGCCTGGTGGCTGACCTGCGTCGCCGATGTCGCCGAGAGCGTGGGTAATCTGGCGCTGGCGACGGCCACCTATCAGGACGCGATCTATCATGCCCCCAACGCCCTCACGCTGCACAGCTACCAGAACCTTTTTATCTGGCTACTCTGCCGCAATGGCCTCTACCGCGAAGCCCATAGCTACCTTGTCCCGGTCGTCGCAGGTGAGACCCGCCCCATTGTGAAGGCAACCAACTACCGCAACCACGCTTGGGTACTAGCCGGGCTAGGAGAGCGCACCGAGGGGCAGCGCTACCTAAGCGAGATGAACGCCCTAGACGACGCCTATCAGCTCGGGCTTGATACGGGAGGCGGCATGACGCGCTCTCGCCTAGAGCGCTGGCTCACCGCATAGCGTAGACCCAATGCAGGATTTTCTAAGGTGGTCTCGAATTGCTCTGCATGAGAAATCTCTTCCGACGCTTTGTTTGAGCACGCAATTTCGGCGACGACAGAGAGATGAGAAAGGACTCGGAATATATGAAAAGATTGGTTCGTGGTCGTACGGTTGATGAGTGGAAAATGCCGTTACGAAACGTTAGGATTCGGATTAACCAGTATGATGCCAAGCTTAAACTCGAAAATTCAGATGTTTATTGGTCTGGAAAAGATGGGGGATTTGAAGCAACTGTCGAATCTGGTCTGAGATTCCAAATTTCGATTAATGCTCCTGAGTTTAGGTCATCCATGCCAATGCCCGATGAAAGATCCGCAAGTTTACAGGGCCGTTGCTTTCGTGTATTGGAAATTACGAATAAAGATATGAGTGATGAGATTTTGGATTTCAAGGATATTATCCTTGGTTATTCAATAGCAAAGATTTTTGGCCAGGTTTTTACATCCGAAGGAAAACCATTTAGTCGAGGTGAAATTGGTTTGTCTACAGGAAATATTAAAAATTATAGTAACTGTTCTGGCACCCTAAAATGAAGGCATGATGATGGGGCCAGTGAAGACAGAGCGCAAACATGCCAACTCATCCAAGCCCTGTTTACCACACGTAAGCACATAGCTGCGGAGACGGCAAAACATTTCAGCTCCCTCAAAAGTACGGAAGCAACCCGAGATTTTTAACTTCACTTTCAACATCCGCAGATCGCGTTCCGCTTCGTTGTTGGTGAAGGGTAGAGTCAGATCAAACAGAAAAGTCAGGTACTGATCCCCAAAACGAGACAGACGTTTCAGAAGAGCACGCGCTTTGCCAACTGGCTCACTGCGAAGTCCTTTGGCAACCAGGGCATCAAACTTCTCAACCAAAGCGGTGCGATTCCATAAGACAGGATTGCCACGCTCACGGGCGCGATGGCAAGCTGACACTGCCTTTTCGAGGAGTTTCTTCAACTCAGATGCCCACCCCAGTTTCAGCACCGTGCCCAGATAATCCAGTTCACGAAGCAAGTGAGCACCACAAAACAGATGACCACAAGGAAGTTTTACGTAGCTGCTCCAAAAATCTGAGACCAGCAAGCCTTTGTAGTCCAGCAGATCCGCCACGGCTTCTTTGCCCCGCTTTGCATGAACAAAGAGCCAGGAAAGACTCTGGGTGCAACCGGGTACCCACCCGAAGGGAAGGGTGCTGGAACCAGTGCAGTTTACCCTTGACTCGCCCTCCCGTCTCATCCACATGCTTGAGAGGCACTTGCGAGAGAGACTCTTTGGCCTTGTTCTCAAAGTCTGCTAGAGAGGCAAAAGCCCGCGTCAAGGCGCGGTGAAGACAACTTGCACTCAGCGAGATGGCATTACTGACTTGGAGAATCTGGGCGCAACGGGCGAAGGGAAGGTGATGCTTGCTATGAAGCCAGACCCCATAGCTCAGCAGGTTTGGGCCATATTGGACAGGTTGCTCCACTCCCTCGGGGAAGGCGGCTTTTGTCTCTTTGCCGCAACACGAACAACACAGGGTATGGGCTTGATGTTCGATTACCTCGATCTTGGGTAGTGGTATTTCAAAAACTTGCCGCTTAGAGGTGGCAGTCACACTCGCCCCTTGCAAGCTGGCCTGACAGTGGGCACAGGTCTGTGGATGATGATGATGTGTCTGATCTGGATTGGCACTCTGCTCCAGAGTGGTGCCTTTGTGGCCTTTTTGCCCGCCCTGAGTCCTGCCTGTTTTCTTCCTCTGGCTCATGGGCATCAGTGGCGGCTTTTTGAGTCCATCACTGGACGGGGGCTTGGAGGAGTTTGTGCTATTTTTGTTTGTCAACTCAAGCAGAACCGCCACGACGGCTTCGCGACCACGGTCGAAAAGGGAATTGGCTTGTTGCTCTGTCATCGTCTTGGCCGGTATCCTACCTCAGGTCAACAGAAAAAGCCATGCCAGAACAGTTACAAATTATAAAATGGATTATCGTATCTCTGATCCCGCAGGCAAATTTCTACTAGAAGGTTTGGATCCATCAGATAGTTTTATGATGTCTGTAAAGCTCGAAGAACTTCCTGGAGATAAATTTTGGACTATATGGACATTTCCCCCTGTTAAAGCGAACGGGAAACCTCTGCGGTTAGTTTTAGAGGATAGGTATAAAGAAGTGAAGCGAATTCCCGAACTTTAGGGCTGTAATTGATCTTCTCATTGATTGAAGCCAGTCGTACCCCTAAGTATCCAATACTTCCAGAGGTAGCCGCATGCGTTGTTTGTTAGCCGTTTTCTTATGTCTCGTCTCCGTTTGTAAAACCCGCGCCCAGTCCCCTGCTGACGTGCCGCCTGTTCAGCCGACCTACCACGAAAGCAGGGGGGGAGATGGTTTTGCGGTGGCATTTGTCAGTGCGGTGTTCTCCGTACCTAGCCTGATGTCCAGCACGCTGAATGTCCTTCCCGATAGTTTGTTCGGACGGTCCAACGATAGCCGACGCGTGCGTGGTGGTTTGGGTAAGGTAACAGGGGGAGTACAAATGCTCGTGGGAGGTATTTTCCTCGTCAACAACGAGCCCCGCGCGGGGCTCTTCAATCTTGCCATCGGGGGGATTTCCTACCAGCTCGGTAAACAGACCGAGAGTCGGATTCAGCGTGTGCAAGTCCAAGTGAGCCCGCAGGTCTCCACTAAGTCTGGGCAAACGGATCGGGGAATGGTACTCCAGCTTAGCCTCCGTCTTTAAACGAAAGCGGAAGATATAGCGGGAACGATCCTTGCAACGTTGCCGGATCGCCCCCGCTAGTTCGTTTATTGAGGCGGAATGTTGGTATTCTGGTTCACACGGACTTCCATCCGGGTTTTGCCATCGTCATTGGAGACTTTAACATCTGCATTGACCAGGTTGCCATCCGGGCCGGGGAACTGGATTTTATAGCTGCCTGGTGGGATGTCTTTGAGATCGCTGACCCCAAGCTGTTTTTGGAGTAAGTCCGTGATGTTCGCGCCACCAAACATGCTGCCCGCGCCGGCGGGACCTCCAAATGCCGTCATGGGCTTGCGTGGGTTGCTGAGAATGTAGTAGGAAGTCAGATCAAGCTTCTTCACCAGAGGCGCGGCCTCTTCCTCTGTCATCAGGCGGCCCATGACCTCCACCATTCCCGGCTTCGATGTCCCTACTTTTCCGCCAAAGAGGCTTGCCTGAGCAAAAGCGTAGCGTGAGAGGTTGTCAGCCGCATAGCGCTTGCCCTCTTGTGCCTTGGGGAGATAGAGCTTGGCCCATGCTGCACCGTCGGGAAGCTTGCGGACAAGCGCGTCTAGCTGTTCTTCCAGATTGGCTTTCGTGGTGGCTTTTGCCAGTGCGGGAGCCCTGAGCGCGGCCAGGCTGGAGTCTACTAAGACATTCTGACCGCTATCTTGACCGAGCTGACGGACAATCAGGCTGACAATGACCTCGCGCTCGGTTTTCGGACGCGAGGATGTCGAGGTATCTTGCCCATAAGCAAGTGTCGGTGCCAGCAGAAGTGTGCCAGCAAGTAAGGCGTATTTCATAAAATTTCGATTCCTCCAGAATTCAAAGACGAGATAGCGCTGCGATTCCGCGAACCCTACTTGAGATAGCCATGGTAGACCCCGAGCCAGTAGCCCAAGAGCCAGGCTCCGGGATCGTCTGCGCCCTTACCATCGCCGCCGCTATCGGCCTCCCAATAACAGGCGTTCCAGCGGGTGACCCGGCGCTCGGCAGGGGAGAGTACCCGGTCGGTCTCGGTCCGGTTGCGACCACCACCGGGTGCCACGCGTAGCGTCACATCCATCCGAGTACTATTTTTCATTGCCCATTCGGTCTGATCAAGCGGCCAGTCTTGGAGCGTGACAAGTGCACTCTCTACATCACACGGATTGCCCGTCAGGCCACCGTACATGAAGTTATAGAACGGGCTGGCCTCGGCCTTGATCGTCTGCTCCGTCAGCGATGGCTCCCAGGTCTTGGCGAGGCTCTGCGAGAGAATCTGCCGCCGCGCCGGGTCTTTCTCTAGGAGCATCAGGGGGTAGTAGGCCAAGTAGGCCAGCTCATCGTCGCTGTGGTTGAGCTTCCACCAAGGGCTGTTGCGCCGGTAGTTGAGTACGTTTAAGAGATAGTGGTGCTTGGTGATCAGCTCCTCATAGGCATCGTTGTAGCGCTTCTCGCCCGTCAGATGATAGGCCACTTTCAGGTGTGAGAGAATCTCCAGCGAGTTAAGCCCACGCTCCTCTTTCCAGCGCGGGCTGTCGTTCATCAGCGCAGGCTCCCAGTGGCCCCAGCGAGTCGGGCGAGTGGTGTGATCGCAGAGCGTGTAGTTATGATCGAGAATATGATCCGTCACGCGCTTACACGTCGCGGCGATGCGCTTTTTCTCTGCCGCATCCGCGACATGCTCGGAGTAAAGAAACCAGGCGAAGTAGTGACCGTCGATCTCGTCGCTGGACGTGTCCCCCTTCACCCAGACATTTTTCTCAATCGGGGAGCGAAACCAGATCAGCGCCGTCTCGCCGGGGGCATTGACGGTGCCTTTGGGATCAAGGCCCGTAACACCCGCCTTGAGCTCATCATCGGTGACTGTGGCGCGGGCGGGGAAGCCCGAGATTCCCGGCAGGCGCTCTAGTTCCAGCAGCGCATTCAGCGACTTCTGCGCGAGAGCTTTTGCCGCCAGGTCTTTGGTCGCGCCGTAGCGCAGGCACTCCGCCCCCAGATAGACCGCGGTCCAGAGCCCGTCGTTGTCACTGGCGTCGTGAACGGTTCCCAGCTCGGGCTTTCCGGCCACTTTGTAGCTACAGTTGGAGACATAGCCTCGCCGGTTGTGATACTTGGTCGTGATGTTCTCAAAGTGCGCCGCTTTCTCCGCGAGAGTCATGGCTTTCTCTTCGAGACAGGCAAAGCCCTTGTCCGTCTCCACCCAGCAGCGGTTTTTTGTGTCGCACCAGACCCGCTTTACACTATCACTGGGTAGCCAGCGACGGCTGGCAAAGTAGCGAAACTTGCCCTCCCGCAGCCGCCATACACCGCTCATCGTTCCGCCCCAGAGATCGCCGTTGCTAGCCAGCGCTACACTGGTCATCCGAATCTGCGGCATGCCGTCTTTGTGGTCAATCGGCTGCCACCAGTCTTTCCCATTGGTGAGCATCAGCCCAAACGTTGTGGCGAGATACCAGTGCCCCTTGCCATCCGAGATCGCCTGCACCACCTCAGTGTCTTCATCAATCTGGGGTTGATGCGGCTTGAAGGAAGTCGGAAGCTCAATCCGTGGCCCTTTGGTCTCAATGACAGGCGGTTTTGGCGCGTCAGCAGTGAGCGTGGCAAACTGACGCGAGATAAACTGGCCATAGGTGGTGGCAGGCGCGGTGAGTGCGGCGGGTATGGGAAGTAGCATTGCGAAATGTTATCCTTTCAAACCACTGAGGACAATTCCCTTGACAAAAGTCTTCTGGACGAGCAAGAAGACGAGTATCATCGGGAGGGTAATGACGGTTGAGGTGGCCATGAGCAGGTTCCACTGGCTCTCGTGGCGACCGAGAAACGACTGCAGGCCCAGCGCGAGCGTGTACTGGCTTTCGTCGTGGAGGTAGATGAGTGGGCCTTGGAAGTCCGTCCAGGCTCCGAGAAACGCAAACAAGCCAACCGTGGCGAGGGCGGGGCGTGCGAGTGGTAGGATCACGCGCCAGAAGATGCCAAAGTCCGAGCAACCGTCGAGGCGCGCGGCATCGGAGAGCTCTTGCGGGATCGTGAGGAAAAACTGGCGCAGCAGAAAGATCGAAAACGGGTTGCCAAAGAACGCGGGGATGATTAAGGGTAGCCAGGAGCCCGACCAGCCAAGCGTACGAAACAGCAGAAAGGTCGGCAGGAGCGTGACTTGGGCCGGGAGCATGATGGTTGCCAGCATGATAAAGAACAGCGGCTCGCGGGCTTTGAAGCGTAGCCGGGCGAAGGCATAGGCAGCCAGTGACGATGAGAGACACGTCCCAAGCACCGTCAGGGCGCAGATAAAGAGCGTGTTGCCGACGTAGCGCCAGAACGGGAAGCGCGAGAGGGCATCGGGGTAGTTCTTCCAGAGAACCGGGCTGGGGAGCCACTCCATGGTCGCCGTGAAGATCTTCTCCGGCGACTTCAGAGATGTCGTCACCATGAAGGCAAAGGGTGCCAGAAAGAGCAGGCTGAGCGCGATAAGAATGCCGTAGCGTAGCCCTTTCATGCTATCTCTCCTTCGTAGTAGACCCAGCGCGCCGACGATTTAAACACCAGCCAGGTCGCTAGGATCGTCAGCAAAAACAGCACCCAGGCCATCGCGCAGGCCAGGCCCATGCGGAAGAACTCGAAGGCATTCTGGTAGAGATAGAGCGCATAAAAGAGCGTGGACTTGTCCGGGCCGCCCTTGGTCATCAAAAAAGTCTGGGTGAAGTACTGGAATGTCCCGATGACACCTAAGATCAGGTTGAAGAAGATCACGGGTGAGAGAGAAGGCAGTGTGATGTGGCGCAGGCGTTGCCAGCTATTGGCCCCATCGAGCTCAGCGGCCTCGTAGTAGTCTTGGGGGACGCCTTGAAGCGCGGCGAGATAGATCACCATGCTCCCGCCCACGCCCCAGAGATCCATGAAGATAATGGCGGGCTTAGCCCAGAGCGGGGAGGCGAGCCAGGTGGGCGTCGGAATGTGGAGTGATCTCAGCGCTTCGTTGAGGAGGCCGTGCTCTGGGTTTAAAAGCCAAAGCCAGAGCATCGAGCTGGCGACCGTGGGCACCAGCGAGGGCAGGTAAAAGATCGTCCGAAAGAGCGCCATACCCTTGAGCTTCTGGTTGAGCAGGAGCGCCAGCGCCAGCCCGATAACGAGCGAGAGCGGCAACTCCAGAAACAAAAACGCAGTGTTTCCCAAAGACGGCCAGAAGGTCTCGGTGTCGGTGAATATCTCTTTGTAGTTCTCCAGTCCCACCCAGCGCGGTGGGGAGAGCACGCGGTAGTCCGTGAAACTCAGATAGAGCGTCGCGAGTACTGGGCCGATGGTAAAGACCACAAGCCCGATTAGCCAGGGAGCCAGGAAGAGGAGGGCCACCCCACCATCCTCCGCCGGGCGGGGGGGATTTGAGGCCCTCATTGGTACTTCTCCAGCTCGCGGGCGACCTTGGTTTGGACGGTGCGTAGTGCTTCTTGCGGGGACTTGCGCCCGTAGCGCACGGCGTCGCAGGCGGCGGTGAGCTCGCTTTGGTAGAGCGCGGCGACGGGAAGCACGGGGAAGTGGGTGGCGCGGGGGGTGTTTGCCAGATCCAGAAAACGCGCAAAGAGCGGTCGCCAGGGAGCGCCCGTTCGTAGCGCGGGCTCCTGCAAAATGGCACGTTGGTTGGGGACGCCGTGCATCGTCTCGGCAAATTTGAGCTGCCCCGCCTTGGTCTGGCTCCACTGGAGAAACGCAAAGGCATTGTCGGTGCGCTTGCCCTCGCGGGGCAGGCAGAAGAGGTTTCCACCCAGCCAGGCCGTGCCTGCGAGTTTGGGAGCGTCTGCGGGATAGGGAAGCGGCGCGACCCCAATCTCTTCACCCGGCGTGTACTTAAAGACCCAGTTGGCGTTCCACTGGCCAGAGAACTCCATCGCGGCGAGGCCCTTGAAAAACGGGTTGCTGGCCCCCATGTCCTCCGCAAAGCCTGTCGAGAACGCCTCGACCGCCTCGTTGCCTCCCTGCGCGTCCATCAGGCGCTTGTACCAGCGCAGTCCCTCGATATTGTTGGGGTGATCTGCCGTGAGGCGCTCTGATTTTTCGTCCCAAAACGTGGCTCCCACCGCGCTGAGTAATTGCACGGCCTCGGGGGGGCGCAGGCCGATCTGGGTGATCCGACCCGAGCTATCGCGCTTGGTCAGGCGCTTGCACAGCTCCTCCAGCTCTTCCAGCGTGCGCGGCGGCTCTTTGACAAGCTTTTTGTTGTAGAGAAGCACTATGCAATCGAGCAGGTAGGGGATAGCATAGAGCTTGCCTCGGAAGCGACACTGGCTGATTGCGCCGGGGGTGAAGTCCGCGTCTTTGAGCCCGGCGGCGGTGAAGAGATCGTCGAGGGGGCGTAGTGCTTGATTTGCCGCGAGTGCTCCAAGTGCCGACGGGTCTTTAAGAGTGAAGAGATCCGGTGGAGCGCCTGCGACTAAGGCCCGGATGGTTTTATCGTCCGCAACCGACGGTAGGTTCTCCATCGTGGGATCGTAGGCACGCAGAACATTGCGAAAGACCGTCTCCTCATCACCACCCCACATGCTCCAGACCCGTAAGCCCCGCCGCATTGGGGGATTGTGTGTACAGCCCGCAGCGAGAGCGAGAGTGAGCAGGGCGACGGAGCGCATGACGACATCCTAACCCAAGTGCACAGATCGGACAAGGTTTTTATTGCAGAGTGCATTGACGCTGGTTCTGGTAGCGTCTACAATGCACCTATGATCTCTCTTTCCCATGGCAAGCTGGCAGTGTTCGCCCTTGCTAGCCTGATGAGCTTTGCTGCACTTGCCGCTCCCCAAAAGACGGAGCCGGTTCGCTTTAACCGAGATATTCGCCCGATTCTTTCCGACAACTGTTTTGCATGCCATGGCCCTGATAAAAACAAACGCCAAGCGGGCTTGCGGCTGGATCAGCCCAATCGCGCGGTGATCTCAGGCGATATTCTTGCCAGTGTACTGGTGAAACGGGTGCAGGATGGAACCATGCCACCGGCTGCGTTTCATAAGATTCTCACGTCGGCGCAGAAGCAGCTCTTGATGCGCTGGATTGGTGAGGGTGCCAAGTACGAAGGTCACTGGAGCTTCCAGCCAATCAGCCCACGCGTAGGCACAGGCATTGATGCGATAATTACGGCACGGCTTGCTAAAGAGAAGCTCACCCGTGCGCCGCTGGCGGATAAGGCGACGTTGATTCGGCGTGTGAGCTTGGATGTGACGGGCCTGCCACCGAGGCCGGAGCGTGTGGCGGCGTTTGTGTCAGACACTCGGCCCGATGCCTATGCGAAACTGGTGGATGAGCTACTCGCCTCGCCGCACTACGGGGAGCGCATGGCGGTGCCGTGGCTGGATGCCGTCCGCTACGCTGACACCGTGGGCTACCATGGCGACCAGAACATGAACGCTTGGGCCTACCGGGACTGGGTAGTGGATGCATTTAACGCCAACATGCCCTTCGATCGCTTTACCAGAGAGCAGCTTGCGGGGGACTTACTGCCCAGCCCAACACCGAGCCAGCTCACGGCGACGTGTTTTAATCGGCTCAATATGGTGACGCGCGAGGGCGGGGCGCAGCCCAAAGAGTATCTCCACAAGTACGCCACGGATCGTGTTCGCACGGTCGGTATGGCATGGATGGGCCTCACCACCGGCTGTGCCGAGTGCCACGATCACAAGTTCGACCCGCTCACCCAGCGCGATTTCTACGCACTCGCGGCCTACTTTGCCGACGTAAAACAATGGGGCGTTTATGCCGACTACGGCTACACTCCGAACCCCGATCTGCGCGGTGTCAACAACGACTACCCGTTCTTCCCCGAAATCTCCGTTGAGAGCCGCTATCTCAAGCAGCGAATCGCGCAGCTTCAGGGGCAGATCGAGACACTCGCCGCGCCTCTCTCCGTAAGCCAGAGCTGGCTGGGGGAGCAAAATGCCTACGTCCAAGCCAACCCCGATGGCTGGGAAGCGGACGAGAAAGTTGTCTTGACGGGAAACAAAGCCACGGACGAAGTTCGAAGTCTAGCACTCAAAAATCGCTCGTTTGCCAGCGTGCGGCTGGAGCTTTACCCTGTGGAGGGCAGTCTTTTCCGCAAGGGGGTGCGCTCCGAGACGGTAAATTTAAGTGTGGCGATAGTGGGCAAGGACGGCAAAACTAGAAATATTCCCCTCCGCCACGCTGCCGCGAGTGCGTTTGAGCCGATCTACCGTAACTCGTTTGCACTGCTGGGCGTGCACCGTGGCTGGAAGCTGGCCGACAGCCAGGCACAGGTTGCGCAGACGGCAGTCTATCGCTTCGAAAAGCCGATCACGCTCGGTGAGGGGGAGAGCCTGCGCGTTACCCTGCCGGGCTGTGATCTTGCCTGCTTCCGCCTAAGCACGTCGCCTCTCGTGCCGCGCGACCCAGACGACCTGACACTTCCCGGCAAAGCCCTCACGCCGCGCGACTATCTCCTTGCGACCGCCGCCGATGCCTCTGCGTTTGCCAAGGCCAAGGCGCTGGAGTCCGAGATCATCGGCTATCGAGGGGGGCGAACGCCCGTGATGGTGACGGAGCGAGCCAAGACTCCCCTGACAATGCGAGTCGTACCACGCGGCAACTGGCAAGATGAAACTGCGCCCGTTGTCACGGCAGCGACCCCTTCCTTTCTCCCCAAGCCAACGGGGGGTAGTCGTCTAGAGCTTGCCAACTGGCTGATAGACAAGAGCAACCCGCTTACCTCGCGCGTCTTCATAAACCGGCTCTGGAAACACTTCTTTGGTGTCGGACTCTCCCCCAGTATCGAGGATCTTGGTGCGCAAGGCGAGCCACCGACCTACCCCGAGCTGCTCGACATGCTTGCCGCCGACTTTCAGCGCGACTGGAATGTTAAGCGGGCCGTGAAGCAGCTTGTGCTGAGCGAGGCATATAGAAGATCGTCGGTGATGAGCGCAGCGCAAAAATCAAAAGATCCGCAGAACAAGCTCTGGGCCTCCCAAAATCCACGACGGCTGGAGGCGGAGTTCGTCCGGGACAACGCGCTGGCCATCGCGGGGCTTCTGAATCCGTCGGTGGGAGGGCCACCCGCAATGCCCTACCAACCCGAGGGCTACTACGCCCCATTGCAGTTCCCTGACCGTAACTATGTCGCGGATAAGAATGACTCACAGTGGCGGCGCGGGGTCTACATGCACTGGCAGCGGACGTTTCTGCACCCGATGCTCGCCAGCTTCGATGCCCCCAACCGTGATGAGCCGTCTTGCACGCGCACTAATGCCAACACGCCCCAACAGGCGCTCACGCTCCTCAACGACCCGGAATTTGTCGAGGCGGCTCGCGTCTTTGCAGGCAGCCTACGCACTAAGACCGACGACGCGAAGCTCACTGAGATCTACCAGCGGGCACTGGCACGAGCACCGAAGCCGCAGGAGCAAAAGTCACTCCTCGCCTTTCTCGCCAAAGTCCGCACCGAATACGCCGCTCGTCCCGAGGACGCCCAAAAATTCCTCGCGACAGGTAACGCGCCCCTTCCCGAAGGCGATGCCGTCGAACTTGCAAGCTGGGCCAGCGTCTGCCGCGTCGTCCTAAACCTGCACGAAACGATCACGAGGTACTAAGTAGACATGGCAACGACAAAGAAACGAGAGTTTTCTGGATTCAGCCTGGAGGAAGCTCTGGAGCTATTGGGAGTTGAGAATATTCACACCTGGGACATACCGCATCAGGAGAAAGAGCCCAGTGATTTTTTTCGCGAGCGATTCCGTCGTTTGGAGCTTGTCTTTGATACCACGCTCTCCGAGATGGCAAAGCAGATGGTCATTGAAGTGATCTTTGAAGAAGTTGCGCTGAACTATCCTAAACTCAAGATTTTCAAGGAAGTGCCTCTACGTGGCGAGACGGCAGGAGGTTTCGTGGACTACCTGATTGCCCCGCAGCGTGTGCTTCCCAAAACGCCGCTTCTCTGCGTCGCGGAAGCCAAGAAAGATAACTTTGAAAAAGGTATGGCGCAGTGTCTTGTGGAGATGATGGTCTGCGCCGAGCGGAATGCAGCGGAGGGCAAGCACCAGGAGACCTATGGCATCGTGACGAATGGCACGGGTTGGCAGTTTTACAAGCGTGAGGTATCGGGAGCTGTCTGGCAGAGTGGTGCCTACGGCCTGACCACCACAGAGCGATTGTTGGGAGCGCTGAGCTATGTTCTGGCTCTCTGTGAGGAAAATGTGTGAGCACGATGAGATTCGATCAAGAAGAGTTTATTCAAAGCGTCAACCGACGCACGTTTTTGAAGCAATCCGCCTATGGGGTCGGGGGACTGGCCCTTAGTGCATTGTTTGGCGCAGAAGCTCGTGCCGATAGTGGGAAGCTGCCAGACTTTGCACCGCGCATCAAGCGGGTGATCCATCTCTGCATGGCGGGCGGGCCAAGCCACTTGGAGACGCTGGACTGGAAGCCTAAGCTGCGTGAGCTACATGGTCAGCCTTTTCCTTCATCGTTTACCAATGGTCAGCAGCTTGCTCAGCTCCAGAACGCGGTCTTGAAAGCCTTTGGACCACAGCATGAGTTCACGAACTACGGCAAGAGTGGCCTGTATCTTAGCACGGCATTGCCCCTGATCGGGAGCCTCGCCGATGATATCTGCGTGGTCAAGTCCATGGTGACGGAGCAGATCAACCATGACACAGCGCATGCATTTATGAACTCGGGCTCGATCCTGAAGAGCCGCCCCAGCATGGGCTCGTGGGTGCTCTACGGGCTTGGAACGAGTACGAAGAACCTACCAGGCTTTATCGTTCTCACGTCGCAAGGACGGGGCGGGGCGCAGCCGGTCTCGGCGCGCCAGTGGTCGTCGGGGTTCCTGCCCAGCAAGTTCCAGGGCGTCCAATTGCAGACACGCGGCGATGCCGTGCACTATGTCGGGAGCCCGGAGGGGGTCTGCCAGAGTACGCAGCGGCTTGTTGTCGAAGAGATCGCGCGGCTCAACGGGATGCTTGCCGCCGAGAAAACCGACCCAGAGATCGCGACCCGGATTGCGCAGTACGAGCTGGCGTTCCAGATGCAGGCATCGGTGCCGGAGCTGACCGACATGGCCAAAGAGACTCAGGCCACTCTCGATCTCTACGGAGTCAATAAGCCCGGCGACGGCACGTTTGCCAGCAACTGCCTGCTCGCCCGGCGCTTGGCCGAGCGCGGCGTACGCTTTATCCAGCTCTACCACCGTGGCTGGGATCATCATGGCGGCGTCAAAAACGGCATTACCCAAGCCGCCACTGAGTGCGATAGAGCCACCTGGGCGCTCATTACGGATCTTAAGCAGCGCGGGATGCTCGACGACACGCTCGTGATCTGGGGCGGAGAGTTTGGCCGCACCCCTATGGGCCAGGGTGACGGGCGCGATCATCACATCAATGCCTTCTCGATCTTTCTGGCAGGCGGTGGGATCAAGGGCGGCACCACCTACGGTAACACCGACGAGCTAGGCTACAAGTCCGTCGAGAACGTCGTCAGCGTCCATGATCTGCACGCCACCATGCTTCATCTTTTTGGCATCGACCACGAGCGCTTCTCCATCAAGTTCCAGGGACTCGACGCCAAGCTCAGCGGCGTCGAACCCGCGCGGGTCGTGAAAGATATTCTGGTGTAACGAGATAGCGGCGGTGCCAAATCCCGATGATTGTTTTTTTCTGCAAATTTCAGGAACTCAAAGGGCATTTTTATCGCTATTAGATAATAGTGCAAAAAGAATTCGGTACACTTAAGAGAATGAGCCGTAAATGTCAACCGATCTTGTTTTGTTTGCCACTGGTGGCCCTTGTCACCATGGGGGCGATGGAGGCGAGGCCACAGGCTCAACCGAAAAAGGCGACGGCACCGAGTTTGAGCACGAGTGGCTTTGAGCGGGATGTCGCGCCGCTGGTCAAGAAGTACTGTGTGAGCTGTCATGCCGCTCCCAAAGGTACGGGGGGCGTCAGCCTGAGTGCAGAGAAGACCTTTCCCGCAGTCCTAAAAAATAGGGCGGTCTGGGAGCAGGTCTCCGGTGCGGTGCTGGCAGGGCGGATGCCGCCTGCGGGGATGCCTCAACCCACTACGGCAGAGCGCAAGCGCCTTGGGGAGACCCTAGAGAGCCTTTTTTCGCAAGTAGACTGCCAGATCAACGACCCCGGGCGGGTGACGATGCGCCGCCTGAATCGCGCGGATTACAACAACACCGTGCGGGATCTGCTCGGGGTTTCGCTTCGCCCTGCCGATGACTTCCCCAACGATGATGTGGGCTACGGTTTCGACAATATTGGCGATGTGCTCTCCATCTCCCCGCTCCTGATGGAAAAGTATCTGACAGCGGCGGAGAAAGTGGCGGCAGACGCGGTAGTGCTACCAGGCAATGGCCCTCCGGCGCAGCGTGTGTCAGCGCGTGCACTGGCGGGACTGGGCACTGCAGGAGGCGAGTCGGGCGAAGGCTACGAGCTGGGCCGAACCGGCGATACAGCAACGGCCAGCTTTGACTTTCCCACGGCGGGAACCTACAAAGTGCGAATCCAGGCCTACGGACAGCAGGCAGAGCCGCGTCCTGTGAAGATGGGAGTCTCCCTGAGTGGGAAGCAGGTGCAGAGTATAGATGTTCCTGCAACCGCGCAGAATCCGCAGCTCTCCGAGCTCATGATCACGGTTCCCAAGGCGGGAAACTACAAGATCGGGGCAACCTTTCTCAACAACAACGACCAGGCTCCCGAAGACCTCCCGTTCCGCCGAAAGGGCCAGGATCGCAACCTCTACATCAACTACATCGAGGTACAGCTTCCCGAGAGTGTGAAACACGGAATTGCGCTCGTGCTCCCCAAAGACAGCTCGGATGCGGCGTGGGACGATGCCACGTGGGCAACTCTAGGGGGGCTTGCCAAGCGCGCGTTTCGTCGGCCTGTGACCCCACAAGAGAAGACCAAGCTAATCGGACTCGCGCGGCTAGCTCGAGAAAAGAAGACCTCCGCGGAGTTTGCCGAGGGCATACAGCTGGCCGTTCGGGCCATTCTTTCGTCGCCGAGCTTTATCTTCCGGCCCGAGCTGGATGCAAAGCCCAACGATCCCACGGCGAAACGCCAGCTCAATGACTACGAGCTGGCGACGCGCCTCTCGTATTTCTTGTGGTCGTCGCTTCCCGATGACGAGCTGCTGGCACTGGCAGATCAGGGCAAGCTGAAAGACACCACGGTGCTCACTGCGCAGGCACGGCGTATGCTCAAGAGCCCCAAGGCCGCGGCGCTAGCGGAGAACTTCGCCGGGCAGTGGCTCCAGCTCCGCAAGCTTGCCGTTGTCCAGCCCGATGACTCCACGTTCCAGCCGCCCTTACGCAAGGCGATGGAGACCGAGGCGCTGCGCTTTTTCACCGGGGTGGTGCAGGAGGATCGGAGCGTCCTGGAGTTTTTGGATGCCAACTACACCTACCTCAACGCGACCCTCGCCGAGCACTACGGGATCTCCGGCGTGACAGGTGAGGCGTTTCAGCGGGTGGCGCTGACGGACAACCAGCGTGGTGGGCTCCTTGCAATGGCGGGCGTCTTGACCCTCACCAGTAACCCCAACCGAACGTCGCCGGTGAAGCGTGGCAAGTGGGTCTTGGACAACTTCCTGGGGACGCCGCCGCCGCCGCCACCGCCCAATGTTCCTGAGCTAGACAAGCCTGGTGGCCCAATCGTTGCTGAGACACTTCGTAAGCGCCTCGAAATCCACCGAACAAACCCGGCTTGTGCCAACTGTCACTTGCAGATGGATGCGATTGGCCTGGCGCTGGAAAACTACGATCTGATCGGGCGCTGGCGCATGAACGATGGCGGGAAGGCAATTGACACATCTGGCGTCCTCCCCGACGGCAGCAAGTTCAACGGCCCTGGCGAGCTAAAGAAAGTGCTGCTCACGAAGAAAAGTCAGTTCACCCATACACTTACGGATAGGCTATTGACCTACGCACTGGGCCGTGGGATTGAGCGCACGGATCGCTGCAACCTTGACAGCATGACAAAATCGGTAGAAAATAAAGGCTATAAGTTCTCGGCAATTGTCGAGGCCGTGGTCACAAGCCCGCCGTTTCGAGAGCGGCGCGGCGATGAATCGGGAAAGAAAGTGGCAAAGCAATGAGCAATGAGACACTGATCTCGCGACGGACGATTCTGCGGGGTCTGGGAACCGCGATGGCGCTTCCTTGGCTGGAAGTGGCACAGGCCCAGACAACTAAAGGGGGCAAGACTAGCCCCGAAGCTCCCGTTCGTATGGCGTTTTTATTCGTCCCCAATGGCATCAACATGAAGCACTGGTTGCCTGGCACGGAGGGCGCACTGGGCACGTTACCCTCGACACTTGCACCCCTCGATGGCCTCAAGAGCCACTTCAATGTCTTAACGGGCCTGAGCCAGTACGGCGCGGAAGCCCAAAAAGATGGCGCGGGTGACCATGCTCGTTCGGCAGCAGCATGGCTGACGGGTTGTCATCCGAAGAAGACCAATGGCGCGGATATTAAGGCAGGTCCCTCAGCCGATCAGATCGCGGCCCTCAAGCGTGGCAACCAAACTCTCTTTCCGAGCCTAGAGCTTGGCTGTGAGCGTGGCTCGATGGCAGGAAACTGTGACTCCGGCTACTCCTGCGCCTACTCGCACACGATCTCTTGGCGCTCCGAAACATCGCCTGTCGCCAAAGAGACCGACCCACGTCTCGTCTTTGAGCGCCTGTTCCGTGTGGATGATCTCCGGGAGTCTGCGGAGGCACGTGCCAAGCGCAAGCGCTACAACCAGAGCATCCTGGACTTCGTTCAAGAGGATGCCTTGACTCTCCAGAAGAAGCTTGGGGCGCATGATCGGCAGAAGCTTGATGAGTATTTCACCGGGATTCGGGAGATCGAGCGGCGAATTGCGTTCTTAGAGAACGCCCGCAAGGCCACTGGAGCCACTCCGGAAAAGTTTAGCGCGCAGCTTCCCAATCAGGGGAAGCGGGGTAATCCCGACTACCCAGAGCAGATCAAGCTCCTTGGGGACATGATGGTGCTCGCCTTTCAGGCGGACATCACGCGTATCTCGACCTTCATGTTCGCCGATGAGGGCTCTGGGCATGCGTACCAGAACCTCGGAATCAAAGACGGCCACCACGATCTGTCTCACCATGGCCGGGTTGAGGAAAAGCTGGAGAAGCTCCGCCAGATCAACCAGTACCATGTCGAGCAGCTTGCCTATATTCTGAATAAGATGCAGGGCATTAAAGAGGGGAGCCGCACGCTTCTGGACAACACGATGCTGGTCTATGGCGGCGGAATCAGCGATGGCGACCGGCACAACCACAATGATCTCCCGATCTTGCTCTGTGGCGGTGGCGGCGGCGTGATCAAGACCGGGCGTCACGTCCGCTACGAAGACAAGACTCCCATGGGCAACCTGCTGATTACCATGCTAGATCGCTTCGGGATTCCCGGTGAAACCCTTGGGGACTCCACCGGAAAACTCTCACAGTTGTTTTAGAACCCTACTCGACCCCGGCTGCTTTGAGGGCATCCTCCAGCCGGTGGTCGCTCGCTCCACCATTACCAATAATGACTGCGGCAATCTTGCCGTCTTTACCGATCACAAAAGATGTCGGAATGCCGGATACGCCAAACTGGTTCCTGGCGATGCTTTTGCTATTGTCACGCCCCGCAGGATCGAGAACGAGCGGAAACGTGTACTTGTTGGTCGCACGCCAAGCGTTGTACTTGGCTCTCTCATCAAAGACATTGGCGGCAAGCACCGTGACATCGCTCCGGGTTTTGATGCTATTCCAGACGGTCTCAAGATGTGGGAACGAGGCTAAACACGGGCCGCACCAAGTCGCCCAAAAGTCCAAGACAACCACTTTCCCCCGATGAGAGGCTAGGGTGATGGTTGAGCCATCCGGAGCCTCAAAGGCGCAGTCTGGGGCTGGATCACCCACTTTGAGAAGCGCGGGGCCTGCGGGAGCCTTTGGTGCGGGCGGAGTGTTGGTTGGCAGGAGAGTGAGGCTTCCGCCGTCGGGAGCCACGATTGCACGGTAGACTTTCTCGCCAATCTCGATGGGCTTTGCAATATCAAAGGTGTACGACGTAAAGTCAATCGCTCCTGTTCCTTTGAGGTCAAGCACCAGGTAGACAGGCGCGGTGGGGGAGGGGAGGAAAACACCATCACTGTCGCTATCCACGAGGAGCGCTTTGACCGCCTTCCCCTCAATCTGGAGCTCCCCGGCCGCCGCCGCGTTGCGCTGGGCGATCACCCGGTCAGCAGAGCCGTAGAAATTGACGGTGTAGGACTGTGTCAGCGCCTCATTGGAGCCAACTCCGTACGAGGCACGCAGGGCACGCATAATCGTGTTGCCGTCCCAGGCTGCAGGAGCCTCATCGGTCAGGTCACCGTTGTTGTTATCGTCCACGAAGAGCTTGTCTCCAGCGAGCACGACAGTGGTCTGCGAGCGGGGACCATTTCCTATGGTAATCGCTCCGTAGCGTGGCGGCACGTCGTACTTTGGCTCTTTAAGAACGCCAGAGGGTTTTGTCTCGCTCAGGCGGATCGGGACAGGGATGGACTTCAGACCCAGCTTGCCTTTGTAGGTTTGTGAGAACGCTACAGGATCGAGAGTGAGTTTTGCGCGCATCATGCCAGGAACCGTGAGCGCCATCGCGGGAACAGACTTAGGCGCATTGGGATCACGGGCTGGGGCAGGAGGAGCATCGCCGCCGACCTCGCCAATATCGACACCTGCTTTTTTGAGCGCCATCTCTAGCCGATGATCGCCGATCTGGTAGCCGACAATCGCCTCGACCACTCGACCGTCTTTTCCGATCACAAAGGTCGTCGGGATTCCGGTTACGCCAAAGGCATTGCGCGAGAGTTTCTTGGCATTATCGCGGCCCGCCGGATCGTAGCCGTAGGGAAAGCTATATTTCTCTTTGTTCTCCACCACCCACTTTTCGAACTTATCGCGCTCGTCGGAAGTGCAGAGAGCAAGCACCGTGGCATCGTCGCGCGTCTTGAGTTTTTTCCAGACCTCCTCTAAGTGAGGCATCGCAGCCTTACATGGGCCACACCAGGTTGCCCAGAAGTCCAACACGACCACCTTACCCTTAAGCGAGGACGAGCGCACCTTGGGTAGTCCTGCGGGGCCATCGACCGTGAACTCGGGGAGCTTATCACCCGCCTGGAGGAGAGCGGGAGCGGCAGTTACACTCTGTGCCGGAAGAGATTGTTGTTGTGTGGCAAGTAGGGCAATTAGAATTGGAGATAGATTCATGATGAAAGTACTATACCAAAGAATCCTTTGGTATAGTGAGCCCATGAAGCGAGTGATTTCCCTCTCTCTGGGCTCATCTAAGCGCGATAAGACTGTCACGGCGGAGTTTTTTGGGGAGACCTTTGAGATTAGCCGCCAAGGCGTCGATGGCGATGAGAAAAAGTTCGTGGAGCGGCTCGCGGAGCTAGATGGCATGGTGGACGCGATCGGCTACGGGGGTATGGACCGCTATCTCTGGAGCGAGGGCAAGCGCTACGAGTTCGCAGTTTCAAGAAAGCTTCTAGCGGGCGCGAAAAAAACGCCCGTGCTGGATGGCTCGGGGCTAAAGAATACCCTGGAGCGTGCCGCTGTCCAGTGGCTCCAGAGCAACGGCGTGGTGGACTTTGCACACAAGAAGACCCTGATCGTTTCTGCCGTAGACCGCTTTGGCATGAGTGAGGCCCTGATTGCGTGTGGTGGCCAGATCTGCTTTGGGGATTTGATGTTCGGGCTAGATTTGCCCATCGGTATCACCAATCCCAAGATCTTTAAAGTTGTGGCACGGACTCTACTGCCCATCGTGGTGCACTTGCCACTCTCGATTCTCTACCCGACGGGAGAAAAACAGAATCACATTGTCCCAAAGTGGGGCAAGTGGTACGAGTGGGCCGATGTGATCGCCGGTGACTTTCTCTATATCCGTCGCCACATGCCCCAGGATCTGAAGGGCAAGACCATTCTCACCAACACCACGACCGAGGAGAACCAGAAAGAGCTGAAAGAGCGCGGCGTGGCGCAGCTGATCACCACCACGCCTGTTTTTGAGGGCCGCTCCTTTGGCACCAATGTCATGGAGGCGATGCTGGTCGCGATCAATGGCGGCAAAGAGATGCAGCCAGAAGAGTATCTTGCCATGCTCCAAAAACTTGATTGGAAACCCAATGTCATTTCCCTAACAGGATAGGTTTCCGATTTCCTCAACTAGAAGTCGGACTCAGTTACCTGAGACACTATCGAGCCCCTGGAAGACCCGCATCAGTGTCTCGCGCTGATGAAGGGGCACATGTGGCCCCAGTAGCGCTTTAGTGTTGGCCTCCAGGTGCGCCGAGTTTCCTGTCCCGGAGAGCACGATATCAATGCCCGGCTCATCGCGGCAGAACTGATAGGCAAGCTCCGTAATATTGCCTTTAGGGAAGACCGTGAGGGCTTCGTGGCGG
>NZ_JANNYP010000082.1:0-1944 GCF_031410135.1 Armatimonas sp.
CCATGGGCCATCTCCGGCAAAGAATTGAGCAAGCCCTGCGTGTAGGGATGCTTCGGGTTCGCGAAGAGCGTGTAAACATCGGCCTCTTCCATCACTTGGCCACCGTAGAGCACGGCGACTCGGTCGCAGACCTGCGCGACAACGCCGAGATCGTGGGTAATGAAAATCACAGCCATGCCTAGCTCTTGCTGGAGCTTGCGGATCAGCGTGAGAATCTGCGCCTGCACGGTGACATCCAGCGCGGTGGTTGGCTCGTCGGCGAGGAGCACGTCAGGCTCGGAGGCAAGCGCCATGGCGATCATGGCGCGCTGGCGCATCCCGCCCGAGAGCTCGTGGGGAAACTGCCGCGCCCGCCGCTCCGCATCGGGAATCTGCACGCGACGAAGTGCCTCTACCGCCGCCGCCTTTGCTTCGCTCTTGCTCACTCCCTTATGAAGCTGGACACTCTCGGCGATCTGGTCGCCAATCGTAAAGACAGGGTTCAGGCTGGTCATCGGGTCCTGGAAAATCATCGCGATCCGCCCGCCGCGAATCTGGCGCATTTCTTTTTCGGATAGCTCCAGCAGGTTCTTGCCCTCAAAGACAATCTTGCCCGCCGTCACGCGCCCCGGCTCCGGGATGAGGCGCAGTGCCGAAAGCGCCGTCATCGTCTTGCCCGATCCCGACTCCCCGACCACCCCGAGGGTCTCGCCGCGTTTGACTGAGAGCGAGACGCCACGGACAACCGCACCGGCAGGAAACGAGACTTCCAGGTTTTCAAGGGAAAGAAGAGGTTCACTCACGGGACGCATTGTACCCGAAGCCCTCCTCGGATTCCCTCCTCCCCCTGCCCCCGGGTACCCGCTGGGTGCCAATCCTGGGAGGATGGGGAGTGAGGGGAGATATTTATTTTGGAGTGATCGCTTGGGCGATTTGGGCGAGGACATACTCTTGTTGGTAAATCACTTGCTCGTTGCGAAACCGGAGTACCCGAACCTGATGTGCCTCAATCCACGCTTGACGCTCCAGATCGTGTGCTTGGATATGGGGAAGCTCATGGATCTCTCCATCAACCTCAATTGCAATTCGATGCTCCGGGCACCAGAAATCCAGGATGAAGTTCCCAACAGCGTGCTGGCGACGGAACTTTGCGCCACAGAGTCGTCTCCCACGCAACGCTTCCCACAGGATAGCCTCCGCGTGGGTTGGGTTTTTCCGATGTGCTTTCGCGTGCTCCACAATCTCAGGGATGGTGTTTCTGACGCGCTCATAACGACGATAGTACATAGTTTTGTTCCTTTCGCCCAAAGAACGGGTGAGAAAGACTGATTCTGATAAAATTCACCAATAAAATTTTCAGTCGCAAAAAATCTCCCCTCTCTCCCCTTCCTCCCAGGATTGGCACTCAGCGGGTACCCGGGGGCAGGGGGAGGAGGGTATAATCCCTCCATGAGCGTCCAACTGGGAATTTCGTCGTATTCGTACTGGCACTTCAAAGAGCCGAAGATCGCCATTGAGCATGTCATTGATGAGGCCGCGCGCCTTGAGGTGTCGGGGGTCGAGATTTTGCACCGGCAGATGGAGAGCGAGGACAATAGTTATTTGCAGAGCCTCAAGCGCCGTGCGTTTCTCAATGGCCTCGATCTGATCTGTCTCTCGATCCACCAGGACTTTGTGCACCCCGAGGCCGAGCTTCGGCAGCAGCACATTGACCACACGCTGAAGTGCATTGAGCTGGCCTACAAGCTGGGCATCCCGTGCATTCGTCTGAACTCGGGCCGCTGGAAGACCATCGCCAGCTTCGACGATCTCATGGACGCGCGCGGCAATGAGCCGCCGATTCCGGGCTACACAGAGGACGATGCGTTTGGCTGGTGTATTGAGAGCATCCAGAAGTGTCTGGACAAGTGCGCCGAGTGCGGCGTGACTCTGGCGCTAGAGAACCACTGGGGCCTCACCCGCACG